>NZ_JBEORY010000085.1:0-32716 GCF_040302665.1 Kitasatospora sp. NPDC097691
GCACCCCCGCGCCGGCGGCCGGGGGACCGCTGCCCGGTCCCCCGACCGCCACCCTTCCTCCACCCCCGGCCGGGTCGCAGGGCCGTACGGCTATCGTGCACAGGTGCACGAGGCGGCCCGGAACCCCGGGCAGGGCACGTGAGGGGAGCTCCAGTTGATCGGACGGGCGCTGAACGGGCGTTACGAACTCGTCGAGATGCTCGGCGTCGGCGGCATGGCCACCGTCTGGCGCGCCGTGGACCGCGTGCTGGGCCGCCAGGTGGCCGTGAAGGTCCTCAACGGGGGCCTCGCCGACGACCCCCGCTTCGCCGAGCGCTTCGGCCGCGAGGCGCAGCACGCGGCCATGCTGGTGCACCCGAGGATCGCCATGGTCTTCGACTCGGGCGTGGACGAGGGCACCCCGTTCATCGTCATGGAGCTGGTCAGCGGACGCTCGCTGGCCGCCGTGCTGGCGCAGCAGCCCGCCCTGCCGGTGGAACGCGCCGTCGGCATCGCGGCGGCGGTCTGCGAGGCGCTGGCGGTCGCGCACGCGGCGGGACTGGTGCACCGGGACATCAAGCCCGGGAACATCATGATCACCGACGACGGCGGGGTGAAGGTCGTCGACTTCGGCATCGCCCGGGCCGCCTCCTCCGACAACCTGACCCGGACCGCGAGCGTGCTCGGCACGGCCGCCTACCTCTCGCCCGAGCAGGCCACCGCCTCGGCCCTGGACGGGCGGACCGACCTGTACGCGGTCGGCTGCGTGTTGACCGAGATGCTCACCGGCACGGCCCCGTTCACCGCCGAGACCCCGGTGGCGATCGCCTTCAAGCACGTCAACGAGCAGCCCCTGCCGCCGTCCGCGCGGCGCCCCGGCCTGCCACCCGCCCTGGACGCGGTGGTGCTGCGCCTGCTCGCCAAGGCCCCGGCCGGGCGCCCCGCCGACGCCTCCGCCGCCAGGGCCGAACTGCTCGCCACCGTGCCGGGGTTGGTCGTCGGCGATCCGACGGCCGAGCTCCTCGCGACCACCGCGGCGGCCACCCGGGTGCTCCCGCCGGTAGTGCCCGCCGCGTCGCCCCACCCCGGCGGGCAGCCGCCGCACCCGGACCAGCAGCACACCACCATGCTGCCGCCGCAGCCCGCGGCCGCCACCTCGGTGATGGCCCCGGTCCAGGCCGGGCCCCCGGCCCCCGCGCGCGTTCCGGCGCCCGCCCGCGGCAGCCGCCGCAAGCCCCTGGTGTTCGGGGCGCTGGGCGTGGCGGGCCTGGCCGGTGTGACCGCGCTGGCCCTGAGCGCGTTCGACGAACCGTCGGGCAACGCCGCTGCCCCCAAGCCGAGTACGGTCGCCACCTCGGGGGCCGCGAAGCCCACCGCCGCCCCGACGCCCGCCGCGAGCGCCACCTCCGCAGCCGCGGCGACGCCGTCGGCCCCGGTGCCCACCCAGGCCGTCCCGCGCAACCAGCCGGCGGCGCTGCAGTTGCAGTCCCTCCGTCAAGCCGTGGCCCAGGCTCAGGTCGGAAAGGACCGGGACCGTCAGACGGAGCTGCTGAGGATCCTCGACACCGCGTCCGCCCACCTCAACGAGGGCGATCCGGACGCCGCCGCGCAGGAGCTCAAGGGAGCCCAGAAGGTCATCAAGGACATGGCCAAGAAGCACGCCATCGACCCGCTGACCAATGCCAACTGGAACGCGCGCCTGTCGGCCATCTTCACCACCCTCCACGCGACGGCGGACAATCAGGACGACTGACGGACACGGTCCGCGGGGGCTGCCGTAGTCGTCTCCGAACGCTTGGACTCATGCTCGTTGCCACCGGTGGGGGCGACCGCGGGCGACGCGGGGTTGTCCACAGCCTGTGGAGAATGCTGTGCGTCGGCGGCGGGTTCAGCTCTGGCGCTTGAGCCGTCGCTCCACGTTGCTGCGGACCGCCCGGGACGCCGTCCCGGCGGCCGCGGCCAGGAACACGAAGTTGTAGAGGATCTGCACGATCACCACGAGCCGTGCCGCCTGCCCCGCCGGGGTGATGTCGCCGTACCCCACCGTCGACATCGTCACGACGGTGAAGTACAGCGCGTCCAGGCGCGTCTCCAGCCCGGCGAACTCCGACTTGTGGGCGCCCATCGCGTAGTACGTGGCGGAGAAGATGGTCGCCGCCAGTCCGATCAGGAACACCAGCCAGACCACCGGCCGCTTCGCCGTCCCCCGCAGCACCCCGACGATCTTGGCCAGCATCAGCCAGGTCAGTCCGGCCAGCGCGCAGATGAAGGCCACCCAGCTGGCGACCGGGTGGCGATCGCCCAACCACCCGAGCGGCAACGTGAAGTACCCGACCATCAGCAGCGTGAATGCCAGCAGCAGCCAGCACCAGGCCCGCACGTCGGGGGATGGTGACGAGTTCTCGGACATCCCGCCCAGCCTGTGCCGACGGAGCCCCCGGCGCCCGCCCGCCTGCGCCGTCCGGACGAACCGGCCCGGCGGCCCCCGGGGCGTGGAAGCCGCCGCGACGCGAAGGCCCCCGGACAGCGGAAAGCCCCCGGTGGGCTTCACCAGGGGCTTTCCGAAGGGCGGGGGAGACTCAGGCGGTCGTCTCGGGCCGCTTGTTCTCGGTGGCCTTGGTCACGTTGGTCGGCGTGACGGCCGGGCGGTCCGCGCTCTGCTGGGGAGCGGCGGTGCTCTGGGCGGTGCCGGCGTCCGCCGGGGGCTCGTCCTCGCGCATGGCCTTGGTCTCGGCCTTCAGGATGCGCATGGACTTGCCCAGGCCGCGTGCCATCTCCGGCAGCTTCTTCGATCCGAACAGGAGGATTACGACCGCCAGCACCACGAAGATGTGCCAGGGCTCAAGACCGTTCCGCAGCATCCCTGGCCACCGGTCCCTTCTTGTCTAGAGTCTCGGCGGGCGCTAGCGCCCGTGTTGGCCAGTATGCCTGGCCCTCACGGCGAACGGATACACCGGCCGGGAAACGCTGGCCGAAAACCAGGTGCCGCTCAAGCGGACCGCGAGGCCGGGGGCGGTCGGCGGCCCGGGGCGGGGCGGAGTTCGCGTCCGGGGCCCGCCCCGGTGTGATCAGTGGACGAACGGCACGAGTCGCCTGGTCACCCGGCGGTACTCGGCGTACTCGCTCCCGAGCGCGTCCAGCAGCAGCCGCTCCTCGGCGGTGATCCGCCAGCCGTACGCGGCGAACAGCAGCGCGGCGACCACCAGCGCGGCCGCCCAGCTGCCGGTGCCGAGGGCGTAGCCGATCCAGACCAGCAGGCTGCCGGCGTAGCCGGGGTGGCGGATCAGCCGGTACGGGCCGGTGCGCACGACGTGCTGGGTGTCCACGGTGCGCAGTGTGCGGGTGTAGTAGGCGCCCAGGGTGTGCATGCCCCAGGCCCGCAGTGCCAGCCCGGCGGCGACCAGCGCGACCCCGAACCAGCTTGCCCAGAGGGGCAGTCGGCCGATCGAGCCGTGGTCGGACACCACCACGACCAGCGCCGACGCCAGGTAGCAGCCGAGCAGCAGTCGGGTCGAGCCGCGGTCGCGGCGGTCCGCGTGCCAGGTGCCGGCGGCGGCGTCCTCGCGTCGGCGCAGCAGCAGCTCGTAGGCGACCCAGCACAGGACGCCGAGGAGGGAGAGGAGGGCGGGCAGGGACATGGCGGCTCCCGGCGGTCGGAGGGACCCCTTCACGGTCCTCCCCCGGGGCCGCCGGGGCACGCACCCGGGGGTGGACGCAGACCGTCCACCCCCGGGTGGACGGTCACTCCGTCCGCCGCGCCAGCAGGTAGCCGCGCCGGGTGGGGGCCTCCTCGGGCAGGCCCTCGCGCTCCATCCGCACCTCGACGCCGAATCCGGCCCGGGCGAGGTGGTCGGCGACGGTCTCGGTCTCCAGGAAGTGGAAGTCCACGTCCACCGGGTGGCCCCACCACTCCTCCATCCGCCGCACCTCGGTGCCCAGGTGGAAGGAGACCAGTAGCACCCCGCCGGGTCGCAGCACCCGCCGCACCTCGGCGAACGCGGGTGCCAGCTCGTCCGGTTCCAGGTGGATCACCGAGTACAGCGCCACGGCGGCCGCGAACTCCCCGTCGGCGGCGGGCAGGGCCAGCAGGTCGCCGGTCCGGAACGCGGCCTTCGGCTGCTCGCGCCGGGCGAGTTCGACCATCCGCGGCGAGAGGTCGACCCCGACCACCTCGGCCCCGTGCCCGGCCAGCCAGCCCGCCACGTGTCCGGGGCCGCACCCCAGGTCCGCCACCACGCCGCCGGCCGCCTCCTCCAGGACCACCCCCAGCAGCGCCCGATCCACCGTCTTGTACGCCAGCTCACCCCCGATCCGCCCCAGGTACTCCTCAGCCACCGTGTCGTAACTCCCGCGCACCCGCGCCCGATCAGCACCCATGCCCCCACCCTGGCACGCCGCGCCTGCCACGGATGCGGGTTGACGGAAACCGGACGGCCGGCCACGCGCGCGGCGTCCGTGCCAGTGCCCCCGTCGGCCGCGGGCCGTGCGGTGGGGTCTGTCGCCGTGCCGTCGGATCCGGACCGCCGTGAACGGCGGAGAGCCCCCGCCCTGGGGTGGGCGGGGGCTCTCGATGACTCGCGTGGATCGGGCCGGGGTGGGTCAGACGGTGGTGGGTTCGGGCGCGGGGGTCGGGACGGGAGCGGCGGCCGGGAGGTGACGCATCAGGCGGTAGGCCAGGAGCGCGGCGCCGAGGGCGAGGACCACGCCGACCCCGGCGGCGACGTGCAGGCCGTCGGTGAAGGCGGTACGGGCGGTCTCCAGCAGGTCGGCGCCGAGGCGGCCGGGCAGCTGGGCGGCGACGGCGACCGCGCCGCCGAGGGTGTCCTGGGCCGCGTGGGCGGCCTCGCCCTGGACGCCCGCCGGGAGGGCGGCACCGTCCAGCTGGTGGCGGTAGACCGCGGCACCGGCCGCGCCGAGCAGGGCGATGCCGAGCGAGCTGCCGAGCTCGACCGCGGTCTCCGAGGCGGCGGAGGCGGCGCCGGCCTGCTCGACCGGGGCGGCGGAGACGACCATCTCGGCGGTCATCGTCATGGTGCCGACCGTCCCGGCGGCCAGCACGCCGGCCGCGGTGAGGATGAGCGCCAGCGGGGAGTGCGCGCCGACCTGCGTCATCATCGCGAAGCCCGCCGCGCCGATCAGGAACCCGCCGCCCATCAGCGCCGCCGGGCGGACCTTGCCGGCCAGCGCCGAGCTGATCCCGACGGCCGCGCCGACGCCGACGCTCGGCACCAGCGACCAGAGCGAGGCGGTCAGCGGGCTCATGCCCTTGACCAGCTGCAGGTACTGCGAGGTGAAGAGGGAGAAGCCCATCATCGCGAACATCGCGATCGTGTTGACGCTGATCGCGCCGCTGAAGGTGCGGATCCTGAACAGGCTCAGGTCGAGCAGCGGGTTCGCGGCGGTGCGCTGGCGCCACACGAAGGCGGCGGCGAGCAGCAGGCCGGCCGCGATGGCCAGTGCGGGCAGCAGGCTCCAGCCCTCGACGGCGATGGTCTTGACCCCGTAGACGAGCGGCAGGATCGCGGTCAGCGAGAGCGCGGCGCCGAGCAGGTCGAAGCGGCCAGTGGGGGTCCCTCCGGCCGAAGGCCGGGGGAGGGCGGTGGAGCGGTACTCGGGGAGCAGGACGGGCGCGGTCAGCAGCACCAGGGCCATCACCGGGACGGCGGGCAGGAAGGCCGAGCCCCACCAGAAGTGGTCGAGCAGCAGGCCGCCGGCGACCGGGCCGAGGGTGGCCCCGGCGGTGAGGATGCCGCCCCAGGCGCCGAGGGCGACCTGCCGCTGCTTGGGGTCGTGGAACATGTTGCGGATCAGCGCGAGGGTCGAGGGCATCACGGTGGCCCCGGCGGCGCCGAGCAGGGCGCGGGCCGCGATCAGCTGGTTCGCGTCGTTCGACCAGGCGGCCAGCAGCGAGGCGCCGATGAAGCCGGCGGCGCCGATCATCAGCAGCCGGCGGCGGCCGATCCGGTCGCCCAGCGAGCCCATCGTGATGAGCAGCCCGGCCAGCAGGAACGAGTACATGTCCATGATCCACAGCTGCTGGGTGCCGCTGGGCGCCAGCGTGGTGGAGATGAACGGGACGGCGAAGAAGAGCACGCCCATGTCCATGGAGAGGACGAGGGTCGGGAGCAGGAGGACGG
Source organism: Kitasatospora sp. NPDC097691 (assembly GCF_040302665.1). Lineage (NCBI taxonomy): Bacteria > Bacillati > Actinomycetota > Actinomycetes > Kitasatosporales > Streptomycetaceae > Kitasatospora > Kitasatospora sp. NPDC097691. The sequence goes on from NZ_JBEORY010000085.1 coordinate 6,117, forward strand.
CCAGGCCGATCCATTCGCGACGGCCTGCGCGGCCGGTGGTTGCGGTCATGGGGAAGACAGTACGGGCGTGTCAGACGCTTGTCTAGTACGTATGTGTAAATCGACCGTGCAAGACAGATGTGCAAGACATTCGTCCAGTCCTTCCGTAGGATCGGGGCATGGGAAACCGCGAAGACCTGATGGCCGGCGCCAAGCGCTGCCTGTACGAGAAGGGCTACGGGCGCACCACCGCCCGCGACATCGCCACCGCCTCCGGTGTCAGCCTGGCCGCGATCGGCTACCACTTCGGCTCGAAGGACGCGCTGCTCAACGCGGCGATGATCGAGGCGATCGGCGAGATGGGGGAGTCCCTGGGCGAGGTGGTGTTCGCCGCCAACCAGGTGTCCGACGATCCGGAGGAGCGCTTCGCCGCCGTCTGGGAGGGCCTGCGGAACGTCTTCGTCAAGCACCGCGGACTCTGGGCGGCCCAGTTCGAGGCGCTCGCGCAGGCCGGGCACGCCCCCGAACTGGCCGAGGCCTTCGCGGGAGCGCAGAAGGAGGGCCGGTTGGGGCTCTCCGCCCTGTTCCAGGGGCTGCCCGAGGTGGTGGACACCGAGGAGGAGGAGGTCCGCGGCGCCTTCTACCAGACCCTGCTGGCCGGCTACGCCGCCCAGTGGCTGGCCGCGCCCGACCTCGCGCCCAGCGGGCAGGACTTCCTGCGCGGGCTGCGGCTGGTCAGCGGCAGCGTGCTCAACCCGGGCTGAGCCGTCCGGGCCGGGCGTCAGGTCGTGACGGCGGTCAGCAGCACCACCGAGTCGACGTGCGCCAGCAGCCCGTGCCGCTCCTGCGGGACGGGCTCCAGGCGCCCGGCCGACAGCTCCAGTCGCCGGCCGGCGATGGTCAGCGAGATCCGGCCGCGCAGCACCTGGAGGCTCCCGGCGGTGGGCGGATTGTGCTCGTCCAGCGCGGTCCCGGCGGTCAGCGCGATCACGGTCTGCCGCAGGACGCCGTCGTGCAGCACCAGGTGGGCGCTGCGCCCGTGCGGGCTCTCGGCCGCGAGGGCGGCGTGCTCCACGGCGAGCTGTTCGAGATCGGACATCGCGCGTCCTCCTGACCTTTGCTGCCAGGGTCGCGGACTCACCCGGGTCGCGCACCCGGAGGCGTTCGACGTGCAGCCCGCGCGTACTGCGCTCATCGTGGAGGCATGGCGACCAACGAGAATTTCTTCAGCGGGTTCCAGGTCAACCGCTCGCTGCTGGCCGGTGGCGTGGTGCTCACCGGCATCGGTGCGGCGCTCGGCGCGGCCGGGACGGTGATGGTGTGTGCGGCGCTGGCAACGGCCGGCCGCGACTGGGTGCGGAAAATGGACGCGCCGCCGACCGCGATCGCCCACCGGGCGTTGCACGGGGCGAAGGCGGCGTCCGCCGCGGGCTGGGATGCCTGGCGTGCCGAGCAGACCTCGCCCAACTGACCGGACCGGCAAGGGCGCGGCGGGCCGCCATGGGGGTGCGGCCCGTCGTGCCGTCCGGCCCGGACGGGCCTACAGCCCCATCGACTTGGCGATGATGCTGCGCATGACCTCGCTGGTGCCGCCGTAGATCCGGAACACCCGGTTGTCGGTGTAGAGCCGGGCGATCGGGTACTCCAGGATGTAGCCGTAACCACCGTGCAGCTGGAGGCACTTGTCGATCACGGTGGAGGCCGACTCGGTGCAGAAGAGCTTCGCCGCGGCCGCGTCGGCCACGGTCAGCTCGCCGCTCTGGTACAGGTCCAGCGCGCGGTCCACCATCGACTGCTGCGCCACCACCTGGGCCTCGCAGTCGGCCAGGGTGAACTTGGTGTTCTGGAACTCGGCCACGGCCTTGCCGAACACCTTGCGGTCCTTGACGTACTGCACCGCGAACCGGATCGCCGCCGCAGCCGCCGCGTACGCGCCGACGGCGATCGCCAGGCGCTCCTGCACCAGGTTGTGGGTCAGGTAGGAGAAGGCCTTGCCCTCCTCGCCGAGCAGGTTCTCCACCGGCACCCTGACGTCGCTGAACGCCAGCTCGGCGGTGTCCGAGGTGCGCAGGCCGATCTTCTGCAGCTTGCGGCCGACGGTGTAGCCCGGGGAGGTGGTGTCCACGCACAGGATGGACAGGCCGGCCCGGCGGTTGTCCGGGTCGTACGCGGCGGTGCGGCAGACCACCAGGACCAGGTCGGCGAGCACTCCGCCGGTGATAAAGGTCTTGGCGCCGTTCAGGACGTAGTGGGTGCCGTCCTCGGAGAGCCGCGCGGTGGTGGTGATGCCCGCGAGGTCGGAGCCGGCGCCCGGCTCGGTCATCGCGATCGCGGTCATGATGTCACCGGAGACGAAGCCGGGCAGCCAGCGCCGCTTCTGCTCGTCGTTCGCGTACTCCAGCAGGTACGGCAGCACCAGCCCGGTGTGCACGCCGGAGGAACCGAAGCTGACGCCCGCCCGGGCCGTCTCCTCGGCGATCACCGCCTGGTACTTGAACCCGCTCTCGCCCGCGCCGCCGTACTCCTCCGGCACCTCGATGCCGTACACGCCGAGCGCGCCGAGCTGCCGGTAGAAGTCGCGCGGCGGGTGGCCCTCGGCCTCCCAGCCCTCGTAGACCGGGACGACCTCATTGGCGATGAAGTCCCGGATGGTCTCCCGGAAGGCCTCGTGGTCCTCGTTGAACACGGTGCGGCGCACGGCGGCGCTCCCTTCGACGGTGCCGGCCGGAGCTGCCGGCGGGGCGGAACGTACCAGGTGATGGCCCCACAAGTTAATCTCGGGTAGCTTCGACTGTCCAGAGTCGACAGGTGTGGAAAACACGGTCGGCGGGGGTGCCGAGTGAATCCTTGCTAGCCTTCGCTCGACGCCGGATCCAGGCCGGTTCGACGCCCGCTCGATGCCCGTTCGATGCCCGTTCGGCACTCGGATCGGCACTCGGATCGGCACTCGGTCGGCACCGGCGGGTACTCGACCGGACAGGAGGGAGGTGCGCCATGGTGGTCCGACGGCCGCCCGGGCGGCGCGCCCAGATCCTCGCCGTGGCCGCCGACCGCTTCCACCGCAGCGGCTACCACCAGGTCTCGATGACCGAGGTCGCCGCCGGGGTCGGCATCACCGCGCCCGCGCTCTACCGGCACTTCCGCGGCAAGCCCGAACTGCTCGACCGGGCAGTCCGGTTGGGGTTGGACGAACTCGCCGGCGGGCTGCGTGCGGCCGGTACCGCGGAGGAGGTCGGCGCCGTGCTGGCCGCCGTCGCGGTCGGTCACCGCCCGCTCGGCACCCTGGTGCAGCGCGACGCCCGGCTGCTGCCGCCCGCCCGGCGGGCCGCGCTACGCCGCGAGCTGCGCGCCGACGTCGCGCTGATGACCGCCGTACTGCGCGCGGAGCGGCCCGAACTGCCTTCGGCCGATGCCGAGTTGCTGTGCTGGTCGGCGCTCTCGGCCTGCGCCGGACTCTCGTACCAGTCGGCCGCGCCGCAGCCCCGTCGCGCCGAGGCGCTGCTGCGCGAGCTGGTCGCGGCCGTCCTCGCGGTCTCGCCGACCGGCGCGGCCGCCGAGCCCGAGCCAGAGCCCGAGCTTGTGCCCCGGTCCGTACCCGAGCCCGCGGCCGGACCGGTGCCGGGGCCGAGGCCGCAGGCGCGCCGGGAGGAACTGCTCGCGGCGGCCGTCCGGCTGTTCCACCAGCGTGGCTTCGACAACGTCAGTACCGACCAACTCGGCGCCGCCGTGGGCATCTCCGGCCCCAGCGTGTACCGGCACTTCGACAGCAAGGCCCACCTGCTCGCCGCCTCGCTGGTGCGCAGCCGCGAGCGGCTCTGGCACGAGGTGGACGGCGCGATCACCGCCGCCGACGGACCCGGGGCGGCACTGGCGGCCGGGCTGGGCGCGTACGTCGGCTTCGCGCTGCGCAACGGCGACTACCTGGGCGCGATGCTCAGTGAGACGGAGCGGCTGGCGCCGCCGGACCGGCGGGCCGCGGTGGACTTCCGGCGGGACTTCCTGCGCACCTGGGTCGGCCTGCTGCGGCAGGTGCGCCCCGACTGCGACGCGGCGGCCGCCCGGATCCGGGTGCACGCGTTGTTCGCGCTGGTCAACGACGGGGTGCGGAACCGCCCGCACAGCGTCCGGCCCGACCTTGAGGACTGCCTGCTGCGCCTCGGCCGGGCCGTGCTGGGGCTGTCCTGAGACGCGGCACGGGCCGGGTGCCCGCCCCGTGGTGACGGGACGGGCACCCGGCCCGGCGGGCGCGGCCTAGTAGAGGACGTGCGGGTGGTACACCCGGGCGTCGACGTTGCCGTTGCCCTGCAGGGCGCCGACGTTCCCGCCGTTGCCGGCCACGGCGAGGCCGTTGTTCTGGTTGGAAGCGCCCGAACCGGTGGCCGTCTGCTGGGTGTTGACCAGGTTGCCGTTGACGGTGCCGATGACGTTGCCGGAGCCGACGTTGCTCACCACGCCGGCGTTGGAGTGGTCGATCGCGCCGGCGCCGTTGTCGGCGTGCGCGGTGGCGGCACCGAGCCCGACGAGGAGGAACGCCCCGAGGGCGGTGACGGCGGCGGCTGCGCGAATACGGAACACGCTGATCTCCCTGACTGGACGTGCGAATTGTGGCGCGTTCCGGAGTGGCCGCTCCGGAGCTTCGTTGCCTGACGTCGCCTGATCAGCATTCACCGGTGATCGGACGAACTCCACCGAACGGGTGGCAATTCCTCCGATGGTGGAGGCCCGGTCAATTGCGAGTTGACCGCAATCCGTCATTCCGTCGAGAAGAAAGAAATGGTGGGCAGATTGTCGCACTGGCACACTGGGGACCCATGTCTGAAGGTGCCCAGCCCGAGCCCACCCCCGTCGAGGACCTGCGGACGACCGAGGTCGATCTCGGCGGCCTGGTGAACGTCCTCGCCACCCACCTCTACTCCACCCCGCTGGTCGCCCTGCGCGAACTCGTCCAGAACGCGCACGACTCGCACACCCGCCGGCTCCTGGAGGACCCGGAGGGCGACCACCGTCCGCTGATCCGGGTGCGCGCGGACGCCGCCCGGCGCACCGTCGCCATCGAGGACACCGGGGCCGGCCTGACCGAGCCCGAGATCCACTCCTACCTCGCCACCGTCGGCACCGGCTACACCCGCATGCTGCGCGAACTGACCGGCAACCAGGAGCTGATCGGCGCCTTCGGGCTGGGCTTCCTGTCCGCGTTCTCGATCGCCGACGAGGTGACCGTCACGACCACCTCGCACCGCGAGCCGCGGCTCGGCCACCGCTACCGCAGCCGCGGCGGCGAGCAGTACCGGGTCGAGCCGGTGCCCGCCCGGCCCCGCCCGGGCACCGTGGTCGAGCTGGCGCTCAAGGCCGAGCACTCCCACCTCGCCGACGAGGACACCCTGCGCGAAGTCCTCGGCCGGTACTGCGTGTTGCTCCCGATCCCGGTCTACGTCGGCGAGGACGAGCAGCCCGTCAACTCCGTCGAGGTGCCCTGGCGCCAGGCGCTGGGGGGCGATCAGCACGCCGCCCGGATGCGCTTCGCCACCGCCTTCGGCCGCCGCTTCGAGCCGCTCACCGCCTTCCCGGTGCACCCGGTCGACGGCGTCACCGACGCGGTCGGCCTGCTCTGGGTCCAGGACGGCGGCACCTACGGCAGCAGCGACAACCGAGACCTCGCCGTCTACCTGCGCGGCATGCTGCTCGCCGAGGACGCCCGCGACCTGCTGCCCGGCTGGGCCGGGTTCATCGGCGGCGTGGTCGAGTCCGGTCGGCTCACCCCCACCGCCAGCCGGGAGGACCTCCAGCGCGACGAGCACTACCGCGTGCTCCGGAAGGCGCTCACCGACGCCATCGTGGACGGCCTCTACGAGACAGCCCGGCTGCGGCCCGCCGCCTGGCGCCGCATCCTCACCCGGCACGGCCAGGACCTGCTGGGCGCCGCGCTGTGCGACGAGCGGCTGTTCACCCTGCTCGCCGACGACGTCCCGGTGCCCACCTCGCAGGGCGACCTCACCGCGGGCGCGCTGCGCGCGGCGGGAGGCGGAGCGGTGCACGTCGCGCTCGGCACCGGCGGCGGCTTCGAGGAGATGCTCTACCGGGCGATGCAGGTGCCGATCGCCCGCGGCGACCGCTACGCCGTGCTGCCCTTCCTGCGCCGCTACGCCCGACTGCGCGGCTGCCGACTGGTCGAGCTGGGCAGCGAGCAGGGCAACCGCGAGCTGTTCCGCGACCCGGAGCGGCCGCTGCCGGAGGGCGAGGAGGCCTGGCTGGCCGCCGCCCTCGCCGACCGGGGCGAGCAGCTCGTCCCGGCCCGCTTCGACCCGCCCGGCCTGCCGCTGGTGCTCGTCCCGGACCGCGAGGCCGAGCTGAAGGCCCGGATCGAGGACGACCAGGCCGACGCCCGGATCCCGTCGGCCGCTCTGCGGCTGGCCCGCGCCTTCACCGCCCGCACCGACGGCGAGGTCAAGGCCCGGCTCTACCTCAACCTGGCCTGCCCGGCGGTCCGGGACCTGCTCGCCGCCTACCGCAGCGGGCACACCGGCAGCGCCACCGCGGCGGGGCTGCTCCGCTCGCTCAAGGTGATCATGGCCGCGGCCTCCTCCGGCCCCGCCGAGGGCGACCTCACCGCCGCGCTGACCGGCGTCGGCACGGCGGTCTCCGCGCTGACCGCCGCCGTCCCGGCCGGGCTGCCGGACGTCCCGGACAGCCCCGGCGCCCTCTCGGACGAGGCGTGACGGACGGATTGTCAGTGGTCCGCGGTAGACAACTCATCAGCACGACGCAGGGGGAAGAAGCATGACCACCGACATCTGGTCCTGGGTGCGCGACGCCCACCGGCAGTTGGCCGAGGCCGGCCACCACCGGCTGGCCGACGCCATCGTCGAGCTGCCCGAGCACGCCACCGAGGGCCGCAACGACCAGCTGGACGCGCTGTACCCGGAGGCGGTCGCCGCCGCGCGGTCGCTCGGCCTGCCCTGGGTCGAGGTCTACCTGCGGCACTGGCGGATGCAGAACCTGCTGAACAAGCGCCAGCAGGGCGAGGCGGTCATGCCCGAGGTGATCGACCTGCTGGAGTTCGCCCACCGGGAGGAGACGGCCGGCTGCCCGCAGTCCGTCTGCGTGGTGCAGGACTTCGCGATCTGCCACGCCCGGGTCGACGGGCCCGGGTACGCCACCGAGCGGCTGGAGGTGGTCGGCGAGACGCTGGACCGGATCGAGCCCGGCCGGGCCTGCTACGACTGCCTCTCCCGCGAGTACTCCGACGCCCTGGAGGACGACGGCCGGGCCGCCGAGGCGCTCGACCACCTGGACGCCGCCGCCGACCGGATGCGCGCGGCCGGCCAGCGGGTCTCGCTCCGCTTCCACCAGGCCCGGGCCGGCACCCTGCACCTGCTCGGCCGGTACGAGGAGGTGGTGGACCTGCTGGACACCGCCGAGCGGGCCGAACAGAAGCCGGGGCACCGGCTGGACGAGCGCGACCAGCGCTGGGGCGCCGTGCTGCGGGCCCGCGCGCTCGCCGCGCTCGGTCGGACGGAGGAGGCGCTCGCCCTGCTCCCCGACCGCGCCGAGGCCGAGCAGCACGCCGACCTGCGGCCCACCTGGACACAGACGGTCGAGCTGCTGGCCGCGGCCGGCGCGTGGGAGAACGACGCCGAGCTGGGCGCCGTGCTGGCCGGCTGGGTCGGCTACCTGGACGACGCCGGCGCGCACCGCCCCTGTGTGGACCTGCTGCTGGCGGCGGGTCGGCTCGCCCTCGCGCGGGGCGCCCGCACGGTGGCCCTGACGCTCGCCGCGACCGGAGAGCGCAAGCTCACCCGGTTGCGGCGCACCGACGGCGTGTCCGAGGAGGTCGCCGCCTTGCGCGCGGCCGCCGAGGCACTGCCGGAGCCCGAGCTGCCCGTCCCGCCGGGCGAGCTGACGGCGTACCTGGCCGAGGCCGAGGTGCCCTTCGAGACCGGCGCCGACCTGCTCTCCGTCGCCCTGGACCGGTACCGGGGTGAGCAGGCCGGCGCCACCGGGCTGACGGTGCTGCTGGCCACCGTGCTGGGCGGCCTCGGCCACGCCCGGGCCGCGGCCGACCTGCTGTGGCAGCGGCTGGAGACGGACCCGGAGGACCGGGAGCTGACCGGCACGCTCGGCGAGCTGCTGATCGCCGCCCGGGACGCCGAGGGCGTGCGCCGCCTCGCCGACCGGCTGGCCGCCACGGCACCGGCCGACGGGCACTGGATACGCGCCCGCTGGGCCGCCGCCGAGAACCGGTGGACGGAAGCCCTGGAGCAGTGCGGGGCGATCCTGCTGCTGGACGACGGGGTGCTCAACACCCGCCGCCTCGCCGCCCGCGCCGCCACCGAGCTGGGAGACCACGCCGCCGCGCAGCGGCTCTACCAGGAGCTGCTGGAGCGGGCGCTGCCCGCCGAGGACGCCCCGGACGACGAGGACCACCGGGTGGTCCGGGAGCCCGACCTCTGGCACCTGATCACCGCGGCCAGTGCCAACCGGGACTGGGCCGTGGTGCGCTCCACCGGCGCGCTGCTCGACATCGAGTTCGACGAGCCCGAGGGCCCGGTGGACGAGGAGTGGCAGCTGATCACCGTCCGGGCCGCCCGTACCAACGGCGCGACGGTCGACCTGCCCGCGGTCCGGACCGGACCGGCCACCGCCCGCATCCTGCCGGTGCTCGGCGACGATCTGACGCTCAACCACGGCGACGTGGTGGTCTTCGCCCCGGCCCTGCTGGAGCGCCCGCCGGCCGAGGACGCCCCGGAGGAGGAGCAGCGGAGCTGGCGCCCGGTGTTCGAGCTGCTCACCATGCTCGACCCGGCCGGGTACACCACCTACTGGATCGACGGCGGCTGGCCCGGCGACGAACCGTGGGGCACCCTGCGCGAGCGGCTGCAGGAGTCCGGCTACGCGCTCTGGGCGTACAGCGGTGACCACTACCGGATCACCGACCCGGCGGACGGGGACGAGGACGAGGACGCGACGCTGCCCGGGATCTACGCGGCCGTCGGGGTGCCGCCGACCGCCTCGGCCGCCGAGGCCGACGCGCTGCTGCACCGGCTGACCGGCGACTGGCCGCACCCGCTCGCCTGGCCGGTCCTGGCAGAGGCGGCCGGCGCGGACGTCGCCCGGCACGAGGAGATCGTCGAGCGCTACGGCCTCTGACCCCTCCGCACGACCACCCGGCCCCGGCGGGCCGGCCCTCCCGGGCCCCGCCGGGGCCGTGCGCGTTCCCGGCCCGGCCCCCGGCCTCCGCCGCGAGGTTCCGGCGCCCGGGTTTCGCCGTGCGGTTCCGGATTCGGCGCTTCGCTCTGCGGTTCCGTGCCACCGCCCGGGCCGGGAACCATCTGCCCCCGAGTCGAGTCTTTGTCAATGCTTTACCATTCCATTGCCAAGACTCGACCTCCGGGAGTGCCCGCACCGTGACCAGCCTCGCCCTCGGCCCGTCCTGGCTCGATCCGACCACCCTGATCTCCACCTTCGGCCTGCTCGGCATCCTGGCCATCGTCTTCGCCGAGTCCGGCCTGCTGATCGGCTTCTTCCTGCCCGGCGACTCGCTGCTGTTCACCACCGGCCTGCTGGTGGCCGGCGGCACCTACCTGCACCAGCCGCTCTGGCTGGTCTGCGCGCTGATCGTGGCCGCGGCCGTGGCCGGGGACCAGGTCGGCTACCTCTTCGGCCGCAAGGTCGGTCCGAGCCTGTTCCGCCGCCCCGACTCGCGGGTCTTCAAGCAGGAGAACGTCGAGAAGGCCGCCGCCTTCTTCGACCGGCACGGGCCCAAGGCGATCGTGCTGGCCCGCTTCGTGCCGGTGGTGCGCACCTTCACCCCGATCGTCGCCGGGGTGAGCAGGATGAACTACCGCAGCTTCGTCGTGTGCAACCTGGTCGGCGGCGTGCTGTGGGGCGGCGGGGTCACCGTGCTCGGCTACTTCCTGGGGCAGATCCCGTTCGTCCGGGACAACATCGAGGCGATCCTGGTGGGCATCGTGCTGGTCTCGGTGATCCCGGTGGCGATCGAGCTGCTGCGGGCCCGCCGGTCCCGCGCGGCCGCCGCCACCCGCCACCGCGCCGGGTAGGCGCCCGTCGCCCCGGCCACGGGACGTCGCGTACATGTGCGTCCGGCTGTTCGATCAGGCAAGGTGTAACCCGAGATCGAGCGGTGGGTGGCCGGTGCCACCAGGGGCGGCAAGGAGTGGAAGTGCCTAAGCGGGGCCGACCGGGTGCGGGCAAGCGGGCGAGGGGAGGCCGGGCGGTCCGCCAAGCGCGGCAGTCACCCCCGAAGCCGGTGCACCCCGCCGAGGCCCCGCCCACCGAGGGCCTGCTCGGCCACCCCGCCCCGCCCGTCGAGCCCACCACCGTCGTCCCGCTCCTCCCACCCGTCCCGGAGACCAAGGGCCTGCTGGCGCCCGAGCCGCAGCCGCCCGCCGAGCCCGCGCCGCTCCCCGGGCCCCCGGCGTCCGCCGGGCCGCACCCGGACCTCACCGTCGACGTGCGCCCCCGGGAGGCGGCCCCCCGGGGGACCGAGCCGGGGAGCGCGGCCCGCCCGGCCCGCCGCCGCTCGGTCGCCGACGACACCCTGACGCCCGAGGAGTGGCGGGCGGCCGGGTACACCCCGCCGACCGGCATCCCGATCCCCGACCTGACCGCCGGCGCGCCCGGCGAGGCGCCCTGGCCGGACCGGATGCGCACGCTGCTGCGCACCCCGATGTCCGAGCGCCCGTCCTTCGAGCGGACCGCCCGCGAGCTGCACCCCTCCGCGGGCACCGCCCGCAATGTCCCCCGCATCCTCGACCTGACCCTGCGCATCGGCGAACTGCTGCTGGCCAGCGGCGAGGCCGCCGAGGACGTCGAGGCGGCGATGCTCGGCATCGCGCACGCCTACCGGCTGGACCGCTGCGAGCCGCAGGTGACGTTCACCCTGATCGGCATCTCGCACCAGCCCTCGCTGGTCGAGCCGCCGGTCACCGCCGACCGCGTGGTGCGCCGGCGCACGTCCGACTACACCCGGCTGAACGCGGTGTACGAGCTGGTCGCGGACATCACCGCGGAGAAGGTCTCGGTCAACGACGCCTACCGCCGGCTCGCCCTGATCCGCCGCAACCGGCACCCGTACCCGGCCTGGCTGCTCGCCCTGACCACCGGTCTGCTGGCCGGGGCGGCGACCTTCCTGGTCGGCGGCCGGATCGACGACAAGGCCTGGCTGGTCTTCGCCAGCGCTTTCATCGCGGCTGTCCTCGGCGACCGGCTGGCCTCCGGGCTGGCCCGGCGCCGGCTGCCGGAGTTCTACCAGTTCGTGGCGGCCGCGATGCCGGCCGCCGCCTCCGGGATCATCCTGTCCTTCAACGACTGGGGCCTGCGCGGCTCGGTCGTGATCACCGGTGGCCTGTTCGCCCTGCTGCCCGGGCGCGCCCTGGTGGCCGCCGTCCAGGACGGCCTGACCGGCTTCTACATCACGGCCGCGGCCCGCCTGCTGGAAGTGATCTACCTGGTCGCGGGCATCGTGATAGGCGTCATGGTGATCCTCTACCTGGGCGTCGGCTTCGAGGCGAAGCTGCGGCCGGACGAGAGCCTGGCCGGGATCAGCTACCCGCCGGTGCAGATGGTCGCCGCGATGGTGCTGACCCTGGCCTTCGCGATGCTGCTGCAGACCGACCGCCGCACGCTCGCCCTGGTCACGGCCAACAGCGGCATCGGCTGGGCCAGTTACGGCGCGCTGGTCTACAACGCGGGCGTCAACCCGATCGCGGCGACCGGGGTGGCGGCCGGACTGGTCGGTCTCTTCGGGCAGCTGATGGCGCGCTACCGCAACGGCTCGGCGCTGCCGTACGTGACCGCCGCGATCGGCCCGCTGATGCCGGGTTCGGCGCTCTACCTCGGGATGCTCGCCTTCGCGCAGGGGCACTCCAGCGCCGGTCTGGTGTCGGTCTTCCGGGCGGCGGCGATCGCGATGGCGCTGGCGGTCGGGGTGAACCTCGGTGGGGAGATAGCCCGGCTGTTCCTGAAGCTGCCGGTGGGCGCCGAGCTCCCGTCGCTCTACCCGGCGGTGCCGCGTCGGGCGGCCAAGCGCACCCGGGGGTTCTGACCGTGCGTTGACCCGTGTTGGAGGCCCGTTGGGCCCCGGGCCATGTCACGGCAGGCAGGACGCAGGACCAGGAACGAAGGTAAGCCGCATGACCACACTGTTGGACAGCTACCGCGACCACATCGTCAACGCGCACAAGCAACCGCTGTTCCTGCTGCTGGTCGGCTTCATCACGTCCTTCGTCTTCATCCGGTTCAGCGTCCGGATGATCCGCGCCAAGGTGCGCTGGTGGCCCGGCAACGTGACCCCCGGCGGCCTGCACATCCACCACATGGTGTTCGGCCTGGGCTTCCTGCTGCTCGGCGGCATCGGGGTGTTCGCCACCTACGGCGGGCAGCCCTGGATGGACTGGTTCGGGCTGGCCTTCGGCATCGGCTGCGGTCTGGTGCTGGACGAGTTCGCGCTGATCCTGCACCTGGACGACGTGTACTGGAGCGAGCAGGGCCGCAAGTCGGTGGACGCGGTGATCTTCGGGATCCTGTTCACCGCCCTCCTGCTGATCGGGTACGTGCCGTTCGGCGCGCTGCCCGGTGAGGACACCAGGTGGGGCCTGATCGCGGTGATCTCGGTGAACGCGCTGGCTTCGGTGATCACCCTGATCAAGGGGAAGATGTGGACCGGCCTGCTCGGGATCATGGTCCCCGGCCTGTCCTGGATCGGCGCGATCCGGCTGGCCCGTCCGAGCAGCCCCTGGGCGCGCTGGCGGTACTCCACGCGTCCCCGCCGCCGGGCGCGTGCGCTGCGGCGTGAGCGCCTGCTGCACCGGCGCGCCGACCGGGCCCGCACCTGGCTCTTCGACCTGATCGCCGGCGCCCCCGACAAGGTGCCGGCCAACCACCCGGCCGCCCACCGGGTCGCCGAGCGGATGGCCGCCCGGGCCACCGCCCACCTCGACGCGCACGCCGCCCGGGGGCTGGCCCGCCGCCAGGCCAGGCTGGCCGACCGCCGCTCGGCGGCGGCCGCCGCCGGGGCCACGGCCAGGCCCCCGAGCGGGGACGGCCAGGCATCCGCGGCCGGTCCGGTCCGCAGTCACCGGGCGCAGCAGCGCCGCCGTACGGTCCGGGCCGGGCGCAGTCGGACCTACGCGGTCGGCCCGAGCGGCCTGGAGCGCCGGCCCGAGCGGCACCCCCGGCTGCGGACGCACACCCGCCGGATCCGCCGGTAGTCCGCACACCGTTCGTGTTCGGTCGGAGCCGAGTCCGAGTCGGATCATCTGATGGTCACTCGACCGGCGGAGCGCTTTCCGGGCGTGAAGGCCGCCGGAATTGAGAACATGACGCCATGTGACTGTTCTGTCATGTGATGGGACGATTAGTCGGACTCCCTGCCGCCCGGCCACCCGCTGCCCGTGTGCCGCGCGCCGTCCGCCGCCGTCCCTCCGGACCCGTGAGAAGGGAAGTCGCGTGGCGCGCAGGCTCCTGCCGACCCTCCTGTTGTCGCTCACCGCCCTGTTCGGGCTGCTCCCCACCGCCCACGCCGCCGCGGCCGACCCCGAACCGGCGGCCGGCCGGGCCCGGGGCGAGGAACCGTACCCGAGCACCGAGGCGATCGACCGCGCCCGGGCCGAGGCCGACGCGAAGGCCTCCTCGGCCGCCGCCCTGGAGGCCGCGCTCACCGCCGCCCGGACCGAACTGGACCGGGCCGGGCGCAGCGCCGGGCGTGCCGTCGAGGCCTACAACGGCGCCCGGCTCGCCCTCACCCGGGCCCGGGCCGAGGAGAGCGCCGCCGCGCAGCGCGCCGCCGTCGCCGAGGCCGAGCGGTCGGCCGCCGCCGAGGACGCGGCCCGGCTCGCCGCCGAGACGTACCGTCAGGGCGCGGGCGCCGAACTGTCCGCGCTCAACGCGCTGCTCGGCTCCCACGGCGCGCGCGAGGCCGGCGACCGCGCCGCCGAGGTCCGCCAGGTCAGCGAGCGCACCCGGCAGATCCTGGACGCCGCCACCTCCACGGCCGCCGCCGCCCGGAGCGCCTCCGCCGCCGCCCGCACCGCCACCGGGGCCGCCGAGCGGGCCGCCGCCGAGGTCGGCGCGGCCAGGGCGCGGGCCGAGCAGCGGCTGGCAGCCCAGCAGGGCGAGGTGGCCGCCGCCACCCGGCACCGCGAGCAACTGCTCACCGAGCTGGCCGCCGCCCGGAACACCACCGTCGAGCTGGAACGCAAGCGCCGCGAGGCCCTGGAGGCGGTCGCCGCCCGCGAGGCCGAGGCCGCCGCCCGGGTCGGCGCGGAGCAGACCGCCCGGGAGGCCGAGGCCGCCGAAGCCGCGGCGGCCGCCGGCAAGGCCTCCGCCGTGCCGTCCGCCGAGCCACCCGCCAAGGCCCCCGCCGAGCCGCCCGCCGAGCCGTCCGTGATGCCGCCTGCCGAGCCGCCCGCCGAGCCGTCCGCGATGCCGCCGGCCGAGCGGCCGTGGTCCGCCGAGGGTGCGGCCGCGGCGGTCGCCTTCGCCAAGTCCAAGATCGGCCTGCCCTACGTCTGGGGCGGCGAGGGCCCGGCCGGCTACGACTGCTCGGGGCTGACCATGATGGCCTGGCGCGAGGGCGGCCGGCAGCTCGACCACTTCGCCGCCGACCAGTACGCCCGGAGCACCCGGATCGGCTACCGCCAGCTGCGCCCCGGGGACCTGGTGTTCTGGACGGACACCGGGCAGGCCGCCGACATCTACCACGTGGGGCTCTACATCGGCGAGGACCAGATGATCGAGGCCCCGCGCGCGGGCATGCCGATCAAGCAGGCCAGCCTCTGGATCATGGGTACCCCGGACTTCTACGCCCGGCCGTGAGCCCCTGCCCCGAGCCTCGATCGCGGGCCCGCCCCCGATCGCGAGCCCGCCCCCGATCGCGGGCCCGCCCCGATTGCGAGTCCGCCTCGATCGCGCCGGCCCCGGTGCCCGGGCCGGAGGCGCGGACCGGGCACCGCCCCGACCGGAGCCGGGGCCCGGTCAGTGCTCGGACAGCGCCTTGTCGTCCTGCTCCGCGAGCAGCTCCGCCACACCCGTGCCGTCCCCCGTCGTCCGTCGGATTTCGGCCCGCAGGCTACCGGTCGAGCAGGAGGCCCAGTTCCTCCCGGCGGGCGCGCAGCCCCACGCCCGCCCAGACCCAGGCGGCGCAGAGCGGGATCGTCAGGAGGGCGACCGCTACCGCCCCGCCGATCCGGCCGATGATGTCGGAGTCGCAGGCCTCCTGCAGGTGGAAGCTGCTCGGCTCGTAGAAGGCCGGGGAGCCGCAGTCCCCGCCGGCCGGCGAGAGGACCAGCCAGGCCGCCCAGAGCCAGCCGGCGACCGTCAGCGCGCCCAGCGCCTTCACCGTGGTGCTCCGGCCCTCGTACTCCTTCAGTTTGCGGAGGTATTCGTCCTCCATGGCTCCCCCCTCGGGAGATCGTCCGTTCGTGACGTGGATGAGTGGCACGAGGATGGCAGCAAGGCGACTGCGGCACCAATGTCGGTGGTCGGGGTTAGCGTGGTCGCTCGACCGTTCTGAGGAGGCGTCATGCTGCTGCGCGATGTTCGGGCGGGGGATGTCGAGGCCTACATCCGGATGCGCTGCGACCCGGTGATGATGGCCGAGCTGGGCGGGCCGCTGCCCCGGGAGCGGGTGGAGGAGCGGCTGCGCAAGGACGTGGTCGAGGCGGCGGCGGACCGCTGCTGGGTCAAGATGATCGTCCCGGACGGCACCGAGGGCGGCGAGGCCGCGGGCACGGTCAACCTCTGGTCGGGCGATGAGGACGGCGAGACGGTGTCCGAGATCGGCTGGATGGTGCTGCCCGCGTACCAGGGCCGCGGACTCGCCAAGCGGGCCGTCCGCCGGGTGCTGGACGCTGCCGCCGAGGACGGCCGCTGGGGCGAGGTGCACGCCAATCCCGGGGTGGCCAACGGCCCGTCCAACGGGATCTGCCGGGCGCTCGGCTTCCGGCTGCTCGGCGAGCGGGACCTGGATTTCGCGGACCGGATCCTGCGGACCAACCACTGGGTGGTGGTGCCGGGGGAGCACGTCGGGTCGGGCACGGATTAAACCGGGTGCTGCCGCCGGAGGGCCGCCGTACCGTGGCTCCATGGGCAACAGCATCGATCACGCAGCCGTCGACATCGTGGACGGGCTCCGGGTGCGGGCCGTTTCCGAGGACGAGGTGGAGGCCTGGGACCGCGCGCTGACCCTCGGATTCCTGCGCCCGCACGTGGGCAGCGCGGCGGACGTGCGCCGTCGGGAGTGGGCGCCGGGCCGGATGCTGGCAGGCTTCGACGGCGACCGCCAGATCGCCACCTTCCGCAGCTACGACGCCGAGTTGACCGTCCCGGGCGGGGCCGTCATCACGGCCGACGCCATCACCCACGTCACGGTCAGCACCACCCACCGCCGCCGGGGCCTGCTCAGCACCATGATGCGCCGGGACCTCGCCGCCGCCGCCGAGCGCGGTACGGCCGTCGCCATCCTGATCGCCGCCGAGTACGGCATCTACGGCCGGTTCGGCTTCGGCCCGGCCACCCGGGGCGCCGGCTGGCGGGTCGACCTGCGCCGCGCCCGCGGCCTGCGCGAGGGCCTGCCGGGCGTCCCCGGCGGCCGGATCGACTTCGTCACCATGGCGGAGCTGCGCGAAGTGGGCCCCGTCCTGCACGACCGCTGGCGGCGCACCCAGCCGGGCGCGATCGACCGCTACGAGCTGTGGTGGCAGCTCACCACCGGCGAGGTCCAGGTGCCCGGCTCCGACTTCAAGGAGCCGTTCGCGGCCGTTCACCGGGACGCCGACGGCACGGTCACCGGTCTGGTGCTCTACCGGGTCGAGGACAAGTGGGACGGCGACTACCCCGACTGCACGCTCACCGTCGAGGAGTTCACCGCCCTCGACCTGCCCACCACGGTCGAACTCTGGCGCTTCCTGTTCTCCGTCGACTGGGTGGCCCGGATCGCGGTGGCCAACGCCTCCCCGGACGACCCGCTGCCGCTGCTGCTCCAGGACCGGCGCGCGGCCACCCCGCACGAGGACAGCTCGGACTACCTGTGGCTGCGCGTGCTGGACGTCGAGGCCGCGTTCGCCGCCCGGACGTACGGCGCGCCCGGCCGGGTGGTGCTGGAGGTGGACGACAAGCTCGGTTTCGCGTCCGGCCGTTGGGCACTGGAGGCCGCCGCGGACGGCACCGGCCGCTGCAGCCGCACCACGGACGACGCCGACCTCGCCCTCGGGGCCACGGAGTTGGGCTCGCTCTACCTCGGCGCGGAGACGGCCCCGAGGCTGGCCGCGGCCGCGTTGGTCACCGAGCTGCGCCCGGGTGCGGCCGCCGCTGCGGACCTGCTGCTGCGCACTCCGCTGCAGGCCTGGAACCCGGACATGTTCTGAGCCGCATCGGTCACCTCTGGCAGCCAGGGACGCGACGTCTGCAGGGTGCGACGTCCGCAGGGTGCGACGTCCGCAGGGACGCGACGGAGGCCGGCCCCGCCGTGGGGCCGGCCTCCGTCGTCTTCGATTCGCTTCCGCCGGGCGCTACTTGACCGCCGTCTTGCCGATGGTCGGCAGGATGAAGTCCTGGATCAGGCCCTTGGCGTCACGGACGATCGGCCGGAAGACCCGGTAGCGCGACAGGTTGATCACCCGGGCCGCCAGCGGCGTCGAGCGCCGGACGAACTCCCTGGTCCGCTCGGTGTCCGGGGTGCGGTCGAAGACCCAGTAGAGCACCACGATCATCAGGTGCAGCCACAGCACGTCGGGCAGCAGCTCGACCAGTTCGGCGTCCAGCTTGGGCGCCAGCTCCGAGCCCTGCAGGACCTCGCGGAACAGCTCGACCGCGGTGGCCCTGGCCGGGTGGGACTCGTTGGAGAACGGGCTCAGCGAGCTGGTCGGGTCGGCGGCGGTGCGGAAGAACTGCGCCGAGAACTCGTGGTACGGCGCGGCGGTGTCGAGCCAGGAGGTGAGCGCGATCTGCAGCCGCTCGGAGAAGTCCCGGGTGTGGGCCATGCGGCGCTTGGCGTCCTCCGCGTGGTCGTAGGTCATCCGGTCGTAGAACCCCTGGATCAGGAATTCCTTCGCCGAGAAGTAGTAGTAGGCGTTGCCCACCGAGACGCCCGCCTCGGTGGCGATCGCGCGCATGGTGGTCTTCTCGTAGCCCCGCTCCTGGAACAGCCGCATGGCCGTCTCCAGGATCAGTGCCCGGGTCGCCTCACTCTTGTCGGTCTTCGGCTGCGCCCGGCCGCCGGGCATCGGCCCGCCCTCCGTGCCGGGCGCGGCCGAATCCTCGGCCGTACCGTTCTCGCCGTCCGTTCGGTTCGTCGCTGCCAGGTCGTCCACGGGAACGAGCCTAGCCGGAGACGAGGTTCCAGCCGGTGTCGGTGTTCGTGGCACCGGGTGTCCCCTCCACACCCGGTGCCACGAACATCACCCCCCGCGATTCGAACACGTTCAAAAGGTTGGCAGAACTGTAGACGCTTCGGTTGAACATGTTCAACTCCATCTCTGTGGGAGGGTGGTCACATGATCAGTTCAGGAGAGGTCGTCATCCGGCGCGGTGGCGCGCAGGACGCGGAGTCGATCGCCGAGCTGCACGCCCGAAGTTGGCACACCACCTACCGGGGGATCGTCCCGGAGGAGGCGCTCGGCGACGGGATGGCCGCCCAACGGCGCGAACTGTGGGAGCTGCGCCTGGACGCGGACTACGGCGAGCCGGAGAACACGCCCGAACTGCTGGTGGCCGAACAGGACGGGGAGACGGCCGGGTTCGTCTATCTCGTCCCGCAGCCGGACGGCGGGGTGCTGATCGACAACCTGCACGTACGCCCCGGCCTGACCGGCGGCGGCATCGGCCGCGTACTGCTGGCCGCGGCCCGCGCCTTCGTCGCCGAGCGGCACCCCGGGGCCGAGCTCTTCCTGGAGGTGCTGCGCGACAACACCCGCGCGATCGCCTTCTACGAGCGCGAGGGCGCCGTGCGGGTCCGGGTACAGGAGGGTGTCTTCCCGGGCGGCTTCCTGCTGCCCGAGTACGTGTACGCCTGGCCGGGTCGGTCGGAGTCGTAGCCGGTCGACGGGGATCGGGCCGGGGATCAGGGCGGGACTCAGGGCCGGGAACGGCTCCGAGCGGGGTGGTCAGTCGACGTCGTAGACCGTCACCGGCACACCGCGTGCCGTCAGCCGGGCGGTGACCAGCGGCTCGACCTTCCCCCAGCGCCCGCCCGCCAGTCCGCAGCCGATCCGCGGCATGTGGACGGAGGCGCCGAGTGCGAGCGCGTGCTCGCCCAGGGTGGCCAGCCCGGTGTCGATCGCCTCGTACCGGACCGGCACCCCTGAGGAGCGTCCCGTCCGGATGCCGCGCTGACCGACCAGGTTGGCCACCCAGACGTACGGTTCGACCTGCACCAACTGCAGTGCGCCGAGGCCGAAGTCGTTCTTCGCCCGCTCCCGGTGCCAGCGCCGGAACGCGGCCTCGGGCTCGGGCCAGCGTCTGGAGAGCGCGAGCACGAAGCCCTTGCCCCAGCCGCCGAGATCGTTGCAGACGTGCGCGATCACCTTCACGCCCTTGCCGAGGGGCGTGGTGGCATCGCCTCGGACGTAGGTGATTTCCGCCATGACTCGAAGTTAGACGGAGGCACTGACAACCCGCTCGGAATTTTCCGCCGCGGCGTCAGCCGAGCGACCCGGAGCCGCGCCCTCCCACGCCGCGCCCTCCCGAGCTGCGCCCTCCCGAGCTGCGCCCTCCCGAGCTGCGCCCTCCGGAGCCGCCGACGGCCGGGGTGCCCGCAGGTGCCGCCGACCGGCCAGCGCGATCAGCAGCGCGAGCCCGGCGGCCGAGGCCGGCAGTGCGTAGCCGGTGCCGGGGGCGGTGTGCTCGGCGATCGTCCCGGCGAGCGCCGCGCCGGCCGAGATGCCGACCACGATGCCGGACACCGCCATCGCCATCCCCTCGTTGAACTGCCGCTGCGGCAGCAGCTCCTGGACCAGCGTCATCCCGGTCACCATGGTCGGCGCGGTGGCCGTGCCGGCTGCGAACAGCACCACCCCGAGCACCCCGAGCCCGGCCCCGCCCAGTCCGGCGGCGAGCGGCAGCAGCAGCACCCCGACCATTGCCGACGCCCCCGCGAGGAAGCGCGTGCCCGGCGCCCGGCGCGGCGTCAGCAACCCGAACAGCAGCCCCGCCACGCAGGATCCGGCCGCGACCAGGCCCAGCAGTGCGCCGGCCATCGCCTTGTGCCCCAGCGCGTCGGCGTACGCCACGGTGGTGATCTCGGTCGCGCCGAAGACCATGCCGGTCGCCAGGAAGGTCAGCACCAGGACCCGCAGCCCGGGCACCCCCAGCGGGGAGCCGTGCCGCTGCCCGGCCGGCGTCCGCCGCGCGGTCGTGGCGGGGGGCAGCGGCGGTTCGGTGCGTCGCTGGGCGGCGAACAGCAGGGCGCCGGTGGTGCCGAGCGTGCCCGCGGTGATCAGCCCGGCCTCGGGGGCGAGCGTGGTGCAGAGCAGCATCGCGAGCACCGGCCCGGCCATGAAGCAGAGTTCGTCCAGCGCCTGCTCGAAGGAGTTGGCCAGGTGCCGGGTGGCCGGGTCGTCCCGGTACAGGTGTGCCCAGCGGGAGCGGGCCATGCCGCCGAGGTTGGGTGCGGCGGCACAGGCCGCGGAGCAGAGGTACAGCGTCCAGTCCGGCGCGCCGAACCGGACGCAGAGCAGCAGCCCGGCGAGCGGAACGGCGTTGTACAGCGCGGCCGGTACCGTCACCCGCGCCTGCCCGTACCGGTCCACCAGCCGGCCGATCAGCGGCATCCCGATCGCGCCGGTGACCAGCCCGGCCGCCGAGACCGTCCCGGCCAGCCCGTACGAGCCGCGCCGCTCGGAGAGCAGTACCACCAGCGAGACGCCGGTCATCGACAGCGCGAGCCGGCCGAGCAGCCCGGCCAGGGTGAAGGCGGCGGCGCCGGGGGCCGCGAACAGCCGCCGGTAGGAGGCGGATCGGTCGGGGCCGGCGGGGACGGCGCGCGGGGGCAATCGGGCTCCTGAACAGGAAGAAGAAGGGGGGATGCCCCACAGCCTCGCCGCAGCGGCGGGCCGCCGTCCAACACCTGTTCCGCCGCACTGACAACGCGCTGTTGTTAATCTGCCGCCCATGCCCCGTGACCTGCACCCCCGCCTGCTCCGCGGCTTCGTCGCGACCGCCGAGGCCCTGCACTTCGGCCGGGCCGCCGAGCGGCTGCACATCGCCCAACAGGCGCTCAGCCGGGACATCCGCACCCTGGAGGGGTTGCTCGGCACCGCGCTGTTCACCCGGACCACCCGCAGCGTCGACCTCACCCCGGCCGGACAGCGGCTGCTGCCCCGGGTCCGCCGCCTCCTCGCGCTGCACGACGAGGTCCTCGCCGAGGCCGGAGCCGACGTCGGCGCCCGGCCGCTGCTGCTCGACCTCAACAGCGACGTCACCGGCCCGGACCTCACCGCCGACCGGGTGCTCGAACGGGCCCGCGCCGCCTGGCCCGAGGGCGAGCTGCTGGCCCGCTTCCACGGCGGCCTGGCCGCGGCCGCCGCCGAACTGCTGGCCCACCGGCTGGACGCCTCGTTCGGCCGGTTCGCCGGGCTGCCGGCCTCGGTGCGCGGTCGACTCGTCCAGCTGCCGGTGCGGTTGGAGCGGATCTCGCTGATGATGGCGGACACCCACCCGCTGGCCGGCCGCCCGGCGCTGTGCCCGGCCGACCTGGTCGGGCACCCCGTCGACATCTGCGCGGGCAACCCGGCCACCACCGAGTGGGCCGACCTCGGCACCCGGCTGCTGCGCGAGCACGGTCTGACGGCGGCGGACCCGTACGTCCCGCCGGTCGGTGTGGACGAGACCGCCCGCTACCTCGCCCGGCACGGCGATCCGATGCTGACCACGGTCGGCGGGCCGAGGATCCCCGGCACGGTGAACGTGCCGCTGGTGGACCCGGTGCCGCTGAGCCTGGTCAGCCTGGTGCACCGGCCCGACGAGCACCACCCGGGGCTGCACGCGCTGGCCGGCGCGGCCGCCCGACTGGGCGCGGTCGAGGGCTGGCTGCGTCGCCCGCCGGGCAGCTGGCTGCCGGACGCGGACGCGGCGCTGCTCCCGGCCGGGTAGCGGGGCCCGGCCTGCGGCAGGGAGCCGACCCGCGGAGGGCCTCGGCGGGTACGAGGGAGCCGCCCCTGCCTCGGGGGAGGGGCAGGGGCGGCGTACGGGGGGCGGGCTCGGCCCGCCGGCGGGGCCCGGGTCAGGCGGCCTTGACCGCGGAGATGTCGAAGTTGAGCTTGACCTTCTCGCCGATCAGCACGCCGCCGGTCTCCAGCGCCGCGTTGTACGTCAGCCCGAACTCGGTGCGGTCGACGACGGCCTTGCCCTCGAAGCCGACCCGCTCGGCGCCGTACGCGTCGGTGGCGCTGCCGGTGTACTCCAGGTCCAGGACGACCGGGCGGGTGGTGCCCTTGATGGTGAGCTCGCCGGTCATCCGGTAGGCGTGGTCGCCGAGCGGCTCGGCGGAGGTGCTGCGGAAGCGGATCTCCGGGTGCGTCTCGGCGGCGAAGAAGTCGCCGGTGCGCAGGTGTTCGTCGCGCTGGGTCTGGTTGGTGTCGATGCTGCCGACCTTGATCACCAGGTCGGCCGAGGAGTTGTGGGGGGTGGTGCCGTCCAGGTGCAGCGTGCCGTCGTACTCGGTGAAGCGGCCCTTGACGTTGGTCACCATGGCGTGGCGCACCGCGAAGCCGATCTCGCTGTGCGTGGTGTCGATCGCCCAGTCGCCGGTGAGGTGGGCGAGGTCGGGGCCGGCCGAGGTCCGGACGGTGGCGGCGGCGGGGACGGCGGTCTTGGTGCGGTTGAAAAGGCCCATGGCTCCTCCTCGGGTCCGAAGCCATTTGTTTAGGCTTCAACTTGTTGGCTCCAGCGTAGGGCAGTTTCGTTCAACTTTCAACCATGAGTCCGGGGCTTCATCCGAACGGCTCAGCGGACCGGCTCTGTCAGCCCTCCCGACTAGGCTGCGAAGGACGGTTCCACCCGCCCGGAAGGCCTCCGATGTTCGTCCTGCACGCGCTCTGGCGGACGGACGGGCAGTTGGCGCTCTGGGCCGAGGACGCCCGCGCCCACCCCGACGCCGCCCACCCGGGCAGCACCGCCCACCCCGGCCCCGCCGAGCCGCAGCCCGACCGGCCCGTCCCGCGCGCCCACCCGTACGCCTGCCCGGCCGGCGAGCTGGCCGCCGTGCTCGGCGGCATCGGCCCCGGCCTCGACTGGCTCGCCGGGCAGGCCCCCGAGCGCTGGGCCACCCTGCTGCTGCCCACCGTCGGCTCCGCCCCCGTGCCCTCGCCCGACCTGTCGGTCACCCCGCCGCGCGGCGGCGCGGTGCTCGCCCCCTGGCGGGTGCCCGCCCTGCTCTTCGACGCCGGGGCCGCCGCCCAGCTGCTCGGCGAGGTCTTCGACCCGCACTGGGCTGTCACCGGCACCGACCTGCCCGGTGCCGGGCGCGTCGAGGTCGTCCACGGCCCCTCGCTGCGCTGGCTCACCGGGGTGCA
This sequence comes from Kitasatospora sp. NPDC097691, assembly GCF_040302665.1. NCBI lineage: Bacteria > Bacillati > Actinomycetota > Actinomycetes > Kitasatosporales > Streptomycetaceae > Kitasatospora > Kitasatospora sp. NPDC097691. The sequence continues at coordinate 29,624 of NZ_JBEORY010000085.1, forward strand.
CGACCTCGCCTGGCGGGCGGTCGGCCGGGGCCGGGTGCTGCCGCTGCCGGTCCTGGCCGACGGCCGCCCGCAGGCCCGCTGGCGGCCCGATCCCACCCCGGCCGGGCGCCGCGAGGCCGCCGCACTGGCTGCGGGCTGCCCGCCCGTCCTGCTGGGGGAGTGGCCGCACGGCGCCGGCACCGGCGAGGCGCTGCTGGACGCCGTGCTGGGCGCCCTGGTGGACGCCGAGGCCCGTGCCGCCCTGGCCTCCGCGCCGCCCCTCCTCCCGGCCAAGGGCGGGCCGGCGCCCCCGGAAGCCGTCGCCGAGCGCTGGCTGCAGGCCCTCACCAGCCCCGACGGCCTCCTCGGCGACGTCCCGTCCGAGGGCTTCGCGGAGCTGCGCCGCCGGGTCGCCGCCTGGTACGCCGTCGCCGAGCCCACCGACCCCGCGCTGCGGCTCTGCTTCCGCCTGGTCGAGCCGCTCGGTCCCGGCCCCGACGACCCCGAGGGCAGCCCCTCCGACGACGCCTGGCGGCTGGAGTTCCTGCTCCAGGCCGTGGACGAGCCGTCCCTGCTGATCCGCGCCGCCGACCTGTACGAGGGCGGTGCCGCGCACGCCGCCCTCGCCCGCAAGGCCGACGACCCGGCCGACGTCCTGGTCGCCGAACTCGCCCGCGCCGTCCATCGCTGGCCCACCCTGGACGCCCTGCGCCACCGCGCCCGCCCGTCCACGCTGCCGCTGGACCGGGCGGGCGCGCTGGACTTCCTGCGCACCGGCGCGCCCGAGCTCGCCGAGGGCGGCTTCGGTGTGCTGCTGCCCGCCTGGTGGCGCCGCCGCCCCCGGCTCGGGCTCGCCCTGCGCGCCACCACCCCACCCGCGCCCGGCTCGCTCGCGGTGACCAGCCAGGTCGACCGGGACACCGTGGTCGCCTTCCGCTGGCAGGCCGCGCTCGGCCCGGACGGCGCCCCGCTCACCGAGCAGGAGCTGGCCGAACTGGCCGCCGCCAAACGGGGGCTGGTGCGGGTGCGCGGCACCTGGTTGGAGGCCGACCCGGCACAGATCGCCGCCGCGCTCGCCTTCCTCGCCGACCGGCGCGACGGCGTGCCGGAGGCCACCGCCGACCTGCTGCGACTCGCCCTCGACCCGCAGGCCTCGGTCGCCGGACTGCCGGTCGTGTCCGTCCACCTCGACGGCCCGCTCGGCGACCTGCTCGCCGGGCGGGCCGACGCCGCTCCCGCCCCGGTGCTGCCGCCGGACTTCCGGGCCGTGCTGCGCCCGTACCAGGAACGCGGGTTGGCCTGGCTGCGGACGATGTCCGGGCTCGGCCTCGGCGCCGTCCTGGCCGACGACATGGGGCTCGGCAAGACCGTCCAGACGCTCGCCCTGCTGGCCGCCGAGCAGGCCGAGCGGTCCGAGCGGGCCGAGCGGTCCGAGTCGCCCGAGGGTGACGCCGGTCCCACCCTGCTGGTCTGCCCGATGTCCCTGGTCGGCAACTGGCAGCGCGAGGCCGAGCGCTTCGCCCCCGCCCTGCGGCGGTACGTCCACCACGGCGCCGGCCGCCTGGGCGCCGGGCAACTCGCCGAAGCCGTACGGTCCGCAGACCTCGTCATCACCACCTACGGGCTGGTCCAGCGCGACCTCGCCGCCCTGCGTGCGATCCGCTGGCGCCGGGTGGTCGCCGACGAGGCCCAGCACATCAAGAACACCGGCACCGCGCAGTCCCGGGCCGTCCGCGCCCTGCCCGTCACCCGCCACCGGATCGCGCTCACCGGCACCCCGGTGGAGAACCGGCTCTCCGAACTGCACGCCGTCCTGGACTTCGCCAACCCCGGCCTGCTCGGCCCGGCCGAGCGCTTCAAGGAGCGCTACGCGATCCCGGTCGAGCTGCACCGCAACCCCGAGCGCACCGCCGAACTCCGGCGCCGCACCGCCCCGTTCGTGCTGCGCCGGCTCAAGTCCGACCCGGCGGTGGCGGCCGAGCTGCCCACGAAGCAGGAGATGACCGTCTGGTGCAACCTCACCGCCGAGCAGGCCGGCCTCTACCAGGCCGTGGTCGCCGACCTGCTGCGCCGGGTCGAGGGGATCCGGGGCGTCGAGCGGCGCGGCACGGTGCTGGCCGCGATCGGCAAGCTCAAGCAGGTCTGCAACCATCCGGCCCAACTGCTGCACGACGGGTCGGCGTTGGGCGAGCGCTCGGGCAAGGTCGCCAGGCTGGCCGAACTGCTGGAGGAGGCGTCGGCCGAGGGCGACCGGACGCTGGTCTTCACCCAGTACGCCGAGTTCGGTGCGATGCTCCGCCCGTACCTGGAGCGGCGGCTCGGCGAGGAGGTGCTCTACCTGCACGGCGGCGTGCCCCGGGCGCGTCGCGAGGAGCTGGTCGATCGCTTCCAGTCCCCGGGCGGGCCGGGTGTGTTCCTGCTCTCGCTGCGGGCCGGCGGCACCGGTCTCAACCTGACCGCCGCCAACCAGGTGATCCACCTGGACCGTTGGTGGAACCCGGCGGTCGAGGAGCAGGCCACCGACCGCGCCTTCCGGATCGGCCAGCGCCGGGACGTCCAGGTCCGCCGGCTGGTCTGCGTCGGCACCGTCGAGGAGCGGATCGACGAACTCCTCACCGCCAAGCGCGCGTTGGCCGAGACGGTGGTGGGGGAGGGGGAGCACTGGCTCACCGACCTGCCGACCGACGCGCTGCGCGAACTGGTCGCCCTCGCCCGGGAGGACGCGGTGGCCGAGGACGACGCGCCGGCCCGGGACACCGCAGCCCGGGTCGTCGAAGCCCGGGGCGCCCCGGCCCGGGGTGTCGTGACCGAGGAGGACGCGTGACCGAGCAGCCGACCCCCGTGGTCAACGTCGCCGCCTACTGGCGCGGCGACTTCACCCTGAGCCCCGCCCCGCCCGAGGAGGACCCGCACCGGCCGGACGAACCCTCGCCGCGCCGTCTCGGCCGCTCCGGCATCACCGTCCACGGCCGGGACCTCGCCGTCCTGCTCGCCCCCGCGTACGAGGCCTTCCGGGACTGAGAGCCGCCACTACCGTGCGGTAGCGTCCCGAGGGTGACCGACACCCACGACACCCGCACGTCCGACGACCGGCCTGCCGACACCCGGCTGGCC
>NZ_JBEORY010000086.1:0-32566 GCF_040302665.1 Kitasatospora sp. NPDC097691
TGGGGGTGTCGGTGGTGGCCCAGGCGCGGGTGGTGGTGTTGTAGCCGATGACGGTGGCGGCGGCGCCGGTGAGCAGGGCGCGCCTGGACAGGGGTGGGCGGTTCATCGTGGTGTGTGTCTCCTGACGGTGTGGTGTGGACGGGCCGGGCTGGCGCCCGGTGGCCCAGGGGGGCCGGGTCGTGCCGGCGGCCGGTGGCCGGTGGTGGCCGGTGGCCGGTGGTGCGTGGTGGTCAAAGGGGGGTCCGGCGGGGTGCCGGGTGTGGTGTGGTGGTGGTCAAAGGGTGGTGCGGGTTGGGCCCGCGGTTTCCCGCGCGGTGGTGAAGTGCCCGGGTAGTTGGGGTTGTTGTGGCTGGTGCCTGGTGGTCATGGGTGGTGCGGGGTGCCTGGTGGTGCCGGGCTGCTGGTGGTTCTGGCGGGCCGGGTCGGCGGCCGGCGGGTGCCGGGTGGTGTGGCGGTGGTCAAAGGGGTGGTGCGGGTTGGGCCCGCGGTTTCCCGCGTGGTGGTGAAGTGCCCGGGTGGTGCGGGTTGTTGTGGCTGGTGCCTGGTGGTGCTAGGTGCGGGGTGCCGGGTGGTGTGGTGGTGGTCATGGGTGGTGCTCGGGTTGGGCCCGCGGTTTCCCGGATCGGTGGTGAGGTGCCGGGGTGGTGCGGGTTGTTGTGGCTGGCGCCGGGGCGGGCCTGGTGGTGCTAGGTGCGGGGTGCCTGGTGGTGCCGGGCTGCTGGTGGTTCTGGCGGCGGCGCTTGGTGGTGCGGTGGTGGTCAAAGGGCCGGCCCGGCGGCTGGTGGTGCCTGGTGGTGCGTGGTGGTGCCTGGTGGTCAACGGGGCTGCTCGGGCAGAGCCCGCGGTTTCCCGCGTGGTGGTGAAGTGCCCGGGTAGTTGGGGTTGTTGTGGCTGGCGCCTGGTGGTGCTCGGTGCGGGGTGCCCGGCGGCTGGTGGTGCCTGGTGGTGTGGTGGTGGTCCTGGGTGGTGCTCGGGCAGGGCCTGCGGTTTCCCGGGACATCGGTGAAGTGCCGGGTTGGTGCGGGTTGTTGTGCCTGGTGCGTGGTGCGTGGTGCGTGGTGCGTGGTGCGTGGTGGTCAAAGGGGGGTCCGGCGGGGTGCCGGGTGTGGTGTGGTGGTGGTCAAAGGGTGGTGCGGGTTGGGCCCGCGGTTTCCCGCGCGGTGGTGAAGTGCCCGGGTAGTTGGGGTTGTTGTGGCTGGTGCCTGGTGGTCATGGGTGGTGCGGGGTGCCTGGTGGTGCCGGGCTGCTGGTGGTTCTGGCGGGCCGGGTCGGCGGCCGGCGGGTGCCGGGTGGTGTGGCGGTGGTCAAAGGGGTGGTGCGGGTTGGGCCCGCGGTTTCCCGCGTGGTGGTGAAGTGCCCGGGTGGTGCGGGTTGTTGTGGCTGGTGCCTGGTGGTGCTAGGTGCGGGGTGCCGGGTGGTGTGGTGGTGGTCATGGGTGGTGCTCGGGTTGGGCCCGCGGTTTCCCGGATCGGTGGTGAGGTGCCGGGGTGGTGCGGGTTGTTGTGGCTGGCGCCGGGGCGGGCCTGGTGGTGCTAGGTGCGGGGTGCCTGGTGGTGCCGGGCTGCTGGTGGTTCTGGCGGCGGCGCTTGGTGGTGCGGTGGTGGTCAAAGGGCCGGCCCGGCGGAGTGCCGGCGGCTGGTGGTGCCTGGTGGTGCGGGGTGGTGCCTGGTGGTCAACGGGGCTGCTCGGGCAGAGCCCGCGGTTTCCCGCGTGGTGGTGAAGTGCCCGGGTAGTTGGGGTTGTTGTGGCTGGCGCCTGGTGGTGCTCGGTGCGGGGTGCCCGGCGGCTGGTGGTGCCTGGTGGTGTGGTGGTGGTCCTGGGTGGTGCTCGGGCAGGGCCTGCGGTTTCCCGGGACATCGGTGAAGTGCCGGGTTGGTGCGGGTTGTTGTGCCTGGTGCGTGGTGCGTGGTGCGTGGTGGGCAGGGGCTCGGTGTGGTGTGGGTTGGGCGGGTGGTGTTTGGTGTTTGGTGTTTGGTGTTTGTGGTTTTGGGGTGGTGTGTGTGGTTGTGTGGGGGTGTGGGGGTGGCCCGCGGTCCCCGGGGTGGTGGGGGCGGGCGTGGTGGGGGTGTTCGGCCGGGGTGGTGGTGGGTGGTGGGGTGGGTCCGGCTGGCGGGTGAACGGGTGTGAAGTTGTGGGGTCCGGGTTGCGGGTCGTGGTCTGGTGGTGTGGCGGGTCGGGCTGACCGGTTCCGGTGCCTGGTCTTCGGCTGTCCGGGCTGGTTCGGGGTCCGGGCCTGGTGTCTGGTGTCTGGTGTGCGGGCCGGGGTCGGGGTGGTGCCGGGTGTGGGTAACCGGTGTGTGGTGCTTGGTTTTTGTCCGGTGTCCGGCCGGGGTGGGTTGTTCGGCTGGGCCGTGGTGGTGGCTTGGTGGCGGTGGTTGGGGTGGTTGGCCTGCCGCCCGGGTGTCCGGGCGGCGGGCCGTGGTGGTGCCGTGGTGGTGCGGGGTGCGGGGTCTCGGGGTGGTGTCCGTTGGCCTGGGTGGTTCTGGTGGTTCGGTGGCCGGCTTGTCGGGTTGGTTCTTGTGCCGGTTTGCCGTTGGTGGTTTCCCTGGTGGCTGCCTCGGGGTGGCTGGAGGCTGCTGTTTGGGGGTGCCGGGGTTCGGGTGGGGCTGTGGTTCGGGTGGGCTGCCGGGGGCGGGGGTGTGGGCGGGTTGTCGTCCGGGGTTTGTGGCTGGTGGCCGAGGGGTTCGTCCGTTGTCCGCTGTCCGTTCGCCTCGGCTGCCTGCCGTCTGCTGTCTGCCGCCCGCCGTTGGCCGCCTGCCGTCCGTGTTCCTCCGGCGTGGTTGCCGCCCGTTGTCCGCTGTCCGCTCTCTTGCGGGCCTGGATGTCGTCCGTTGTCGTTTCAGCGGGGCTGGCGGGTGGGGCTTGGTAGCTGTCGGCTGTCTTTCGGGCTGTTCGCCGTCTGCTTGCCGTCCGCCTTGGCTGCCCTCCGCCCGCCGTCGGCCGTTTGGCTGTCGGCCTGGTGGCCGTCCGCTGTCCTCTGTCCGTCGTCCGTTCTTCTCCGGGCCTGGTTGCCGTCTGTCGGTGGTGGTCGGTGGTTGGCCCGGGTGGGGCCGGCGGCCTGACGGCCCGTTCGCGGTCGGTTGTTTGTTCCGGCCGGGGCTGGCGGGCGGGGCTTGGTAGCTGCCGCCCGCTGCCTGCCGGCCGCCTGCCGCCTGCCGCCTTCCGCCCGCTGTTGGCTGGCGTCCGGCGGCTTGGTAGCTGTCCGTTGCCCGCTGTCCGTCCGCCTCGGCTGCCTTCCGCCCGCTGTTGGCTCTGGCTGTCGGCTTGGTGGCCGTCCGCTGTCCGTTGTCTGTTCTTCTCCGGGCCTGGTTGCGGTCGGCGGTCGGCGGTTGGCCCGGGTGGGGCCGACGGCCTGACGACCCGTCCGCGGTCGGTTGTTGTTCCGGCCGGGGCCGGCGGGCGGGGCTTGGTAGCTGCCGCCTGCCGCCTTCCGTCCGCCTTTGGCCGTTGGTGGTTGGCTGCCTGCCGTCCGCTGCCTGCTGCCTGCCTTTGGCCGTTGGTGGTTGGCCGCCTGCCGTCCGGGTTCCTCTGGGAATGGTTGCCGCCCCCGTTGTCCGCTCTTTTGCGGGCCTGGGTGCTGTCCGTTGTCCTCCCGGCGGGCGGGGCTTGGCAGCTGTCGGCTGCTTTCCGTCCGCCTGCCGCCTGCCTCGCCTTGGCCGCCTGCTGCCTGCCGTTGGCCGTCTTCCGCCCGCCGTTGGCTGTCGTCCGGCGGCCTGGTTGCGGTCCGCGGTCCGCGGTCCGCCGTCCGTGGTTCTCCGGGCTGTCCGCGGTCGGGTGTCGTCCGGGGCGGGGCCGGTGGGCGGGTTGTCGTCCGTCGTTCTCCGGGCCTGCCTGCCGTCCGCCTGCCTCGGCTGCCTGCCGTCCGCCTGCCTCTGCTGTCTGCTGTCGGCGGTGGGCTGTTGTCCGGGGCGGTGGTCGGCCAGCTGTGGGCTGGCCCGGCCTGGCCTGGCCTGGTCCCGGTTGGCCTGGCCGCGGTGGCCCGGCTTGGCCTGGCGTGGCCTGGGCTTGGGATGGGTTGGGCTTGGTGTGGGTCCTGGCTGGCTGCGGTGGTCTGCTGGCGGGCTGGGCTGGGCCGGCTGGCCGGCCGGCTGGGCTGGGGCCTGGGCTGTCGTGGGCTAGTGGTGTGGGCTGGCGGTGTGGGTTAGGGGTTGGTGTGGTTGGTGTGGGTGGTGGTTTGGTAGTTGGTGATGTCGAGGTGGCGGGTTTGTTTGCGGAAGCGCCAGGTGTAGGTGGGCCAGATGGAGGGGTTGTTGCCTTTGGTGTCGGTGTACCAGCTGGTGCAGCCGCCGGTGTTCCAGACGGTGTTCTTGAGGCGGGTCTGGATGGTGTGGTTGTAGGCGGTTTGGGCTTCTTGGTGGACGTCGATGCTGGTGAGGTGGTGGGTGTCGAGGGTTTTGACGGCGTTGAGGATGTAGGTGATCTGGGCTTCGATCATGACGGTCTGGGAGGAGTGGCCGAGGGTGGTGTTGGGGCCGAGGATCATGAAGAGGTTGGGGTAGCCGTGGATGGTGGTGCCGCGGTGGGCGGTCATGCCGTGGGTGTTCCAGGTGTCGGCGAGGGTGGTGCCGTTGCGGCCGTGGATGCGGTGGGCGATGGGGCGGTTGGTGGCGGTGAAGCCGGTGGCGAGGATGATGGTGTCGATGTCGCGGCGGGTGCCGTCGGTGGTGGTGATGTGGGTGGGGCCGATGTCGGTGATGGTGTCGGAGATGATGTCGACGTTGGGTTGCTGGATGGCGGGGTACCAGGTGTTGGAGAAGAGGAGGCGTTTGCAGCCGACGGTGTAGTCGGGGGTGAGGCGCTTGCGCAGGGCGGGGTCTTTGACGCTCTTTTTGAGGTGGCCGGCGGCCATGTTCTTCATGCCGGTGGTGCGGGAGGGGCGGGACATGAAGAACGCGACGATTTCGCGGCCGTGTTTGTTGAAGGCGCGGCGGAAGCGCTGGTAGCCGGGGAGGTGGCGCAGCATCCAGGTGTGGCGGGTGGTGTTGGGCTTGTCGGGTTTGGCGGCGACCCAGGGGGGTGTGCGCTGGTAGAGGTCGAGTCGGGCGACGTGGGGCTGGATCTGGGGGACGAACTGGATGGCGGAGGCGCCGGTGCCGATGACGGCGATGTTGCGGCCGGTGAGGTCGTGGTCGTGGCGCCATTGGGAGGAGTGGAAGACGGTGCCGGTGAAGGTGTCGAGGCCGGGCAGGTCGGGGGTGGCGGGGTTGGAGAGGTAGCCGGTGCCGGTGATGAGGATGCGGGCGGTGTAGCGGCCGTGGGTGGTGCGCAGGTTCCAGTGCTGGTGGGTGTCGTCCCAGTGGGCGTCGAGGAGTTCGTGGCCGTAGCGCATGTGGGGGTCGACGCCGTGGCGGGTGGCGGTGGTGCGCAGGTAGGTGTGGACTTCGGCCTGGGTGGCGAAGGTGGATTTCCAGTCGGGGTTGCGGGCGAAGGAGTAGGAGTAGAGGTGGGCCTGGACGTCGCAGGCGCAGCCGGGGTAGGTGTTGTCGCGCCAGGTGCCGCCGAGGTCGTCGGCGCGTTCGAAGACGAGGAAGTCGTCTTGTCCGGCGCGTAGGAGGCCGATGGCGGTGCCGAGGCCGGAGATGCCGGCGCCGATGACGGCGATTTTGAGGTGGCGGACGGCGAGGTCGCCGGTTTCGGTGGTGGCTGTGGTCGGGGTGGTGTCGGAGGCCGCGGACGCGGCCGTGCCCGCGGCTGCGTCAGCGGCCGCCGACACGCCGGTGGTGGGGGTGGCCCCCGCCGCCGGGGTGGGGGCGGGGGCCGCGGGGGTGGTGGTGCGGTCGGGGGCGGGGGTGGTGGTCATGGCGTCGGTGTCCCTTTGTCGGGGTTGGCTGGGGGTGCCGTTCGGTGGCCCGGGAGGGGTCAGGCGCGGCGGGTGAGGGTGACGCGGAAGTTGTTGAAGATGTGGTCTTCGAGGGTGTAGGCGAAGATGTCGAGGTAGCGCTCGAAGCGGGCGACGGTGGTCTCGTCGGTCATGGCGACGGCTTCCTCGCGGCGGGCGGCGAGGAGCTTGAGCCAGGCGCGGCAGGCGCGGGCGAAGGACTCGGGCTCGTTGCGGATCTCGGTGACCTCGAAGAGGCCGTCGAGGCCGGAGGCGAGTTCGGGCAGGCGCGGGATGTGGCAGCCTTCGAACTCCTCGCGCTGGAGGAACTTGAGGTCGTCCAGGAGCTGGCGGCGCAGCGGGGGGTTCTCGACGGTCATGGTGTGCAGGACGAAGCGGGCGCCGGGCTTGAGCAGGGAGTGGATCTGCTTGAAGAAGACGCGGTAGCGCTGGGTGCGCTCCTTGGGGGTGAGGGAGGAGAGCACGAAGTGTTCGAGGGCGTTGATGCAGAACGCGGCGTCGTAGGGGTCCTCGCCCTCGGCGAGGCGGTGGTCCTCCCAGCTTTCGACGCGGGCCTCGATGGCGGGGTTGCCCAGGGCGTGGACGAAGTCGGCCTGGGTGCGGGAGAGGGTGACGCCGACGGCGCGCTTGACGCCGTGGACGGTGGTGAGGCGGTTGAGCATGGTGCCCCAGCCGCAGCCGACGTCCAGGACCTTGGCGCCGCCGGCGGCGCGGGCGAGGTCGGTGAAGGCGTCGAGCTTGCGTTCCTGGGCCTCGTCCAGGACGGCGACGAGGTCCTCGCCGTCCTCCCAGTAGCCGCCGGAGTACATCATGGTCGGGCCCAGGATGAGCCGGTAGAGCTCGTTGGGGACCTCGTAGTGGTGGCGGATGGCCTCGACGTCGGGGTTGATGGAGCGGGCTTCGACGGTGGTCATGGGATGGGGCCCCTCGGATGGTCGGCGGGTGGGTTGGGAGGAACGGGCAGGGGCGCCGGCACACGCGGGGTGTGCGGCGCGGGCACCGGGCCCGTACGGGTCGTACGGGCGGTGCGGGGTCGTGCGGGTCGTGCCGTGCCGTGCGGTGCCCGACTTGCTTGTGGGCGTGGCCTGTTGACGCCGTGGCGCCGTCGGCCGTGGACGGTGCGGAACCGGCCTGTGGGCGGCGGCCTGTCGGCGCCGTGACGTCGTGACGTCGTGACGCGGTGAGGCGGTGGCGCGGTCCGGTGCCCGGTGGTGCGGTCCGCGGCCGGTTGGCCGGTTGGCCGGTTGGCCCGTGGCCGGGTGGTCGGGTGGCCGGGTGGTGGGGTGTGCCGGTGGGCGTGCGGGTGCGGTGTGTTGTGGGTCAGGTAAGCGCGTGTCTCGCAAGCGGTGCGCAAGGGCGGTGGGGGGCGGGGGGTTGCGGGGCGTTTGCGCGGGCGGGGGTTTCATGCGGTTTCGACAAGACACGCGGCCCCCACGGCCGGGTCGCTTCCCTTCCGTTCCTCGTTTGCGGGCCCGGGGGGTGGTGCTTGTCCGGGCCTGTGCCGTTCTTCCGCGTTGGCGGGGGGCCGGTGTGCCGGCTTCGTCCCGTCTGTCCGTCCTGTTTTCCTTTCCGGTTCCTGCTTCGTGGCCTTTCCGGTTGTCGTTGTCCGTCGTCGTCCTGTTCTCGTGGTGCCCGTGCCGGGCTCGCGGTGTGCGGACGGGGCGGGCGGGCAGCGGCCGGCGTCCGCGGGCACAGGGGCGCCGGGAGGAGGGGGGGAGGGGCCGCGGGGCGGGGGTCGGCCGTGTGGTGTCCGGGCGGGTGCCGCTTCCCTGCGGGTGCGCCGGCGGGGGCGGGCCGGGGGGCGGTCCTTGGGGTGTTGTCCCGGCCCACCGGAGCCCCTTTTCGGGTTCCGGCGGTCCGGTCCGTGCACTTCGTTCCCCACATTCGACGCGTTGACAGCCGCCGGTTCCTCCTGTCGCTCTCTCACCTGAGCGGGGCACGCCGGCGAGGAGAGGAAACGATCACCAATGTCGCAGATCCCCACCATCGAGGACCTGGCCCAGCAGCTGCAGGCGGTGTCCGGTGCGCACGAGATCGACGCCGACGCGGCGTTGCAGCACATCGCGGACGTGGACTCGCTGGACCTGATGGAGTGGCTGTACGGGTTCCAGAACCAGTACCCGCACATCCCGGCGGACGAGTCGCTGTTCGCGGACATCGACGACACCACGACTCTGCGGGTGGTCCACGAGCGGATCCTGGCGCTCGTTCCCACCGAGAGCAACTGAGGCCCCGGGGCGGGGAGAGAGGGGTCGGGTGATGAGCGGTTTCGACGTCACCGGCTGGGGGATGTTCGTGCCCGAGCGGGTGGTGACCAGCGCCGAGCTCGCGCAGCGTTTCGGTGTGGACGAGCACTGGATCGTCTCGCGGTGCGGGATCCGTGAACGCCGTGCGGTGGGGCCCGGGCAGACCACGGCGTCGATGGCCGTGGAGGCCGGGCGCCGGGCGCTGGAGCGGGCGGGGCTGACGGGTGCGGACATCGCGCACCTGATCGTGGCGACGGCCACTCCGGAGCAGCCCTCGCCGGCGACGTCGGCGTTCGTCCACGACGAGCTGGGCATCGCGGGCAGCGCGCACGACGTGAACTCCGAGTGTGCGGGGTTCGTGTACGCGCTGGTGACGGCGGCGGGCCTGATGCGCATGGACCCGCGTCCGATCCTGGTGATCGGCTCGGACACGCACACCCAGACCGCGAACCCCGCCGACCGGGACCTGTCGATCCTGGTCGGTGACGGCGCGGGCGCGGTGGTCCTCACCCCGGGGCCGGTGGACCGGATCCGGGCGTGGAACCTGGGCGCGGACGGCTCGTGCAAGAACAGCCTCAAGGTCCTGGCGGGCGGCTCGCGGATGCCCACCACGGCCGACACCGTCGCCCAGGGCCTGCACTACGCGCAGATCAACGGCAACGAGATCTACCTCAACGCCGTGCGCTACACGGTGCGCACGATCCGCGAGACGCTGGAGCAGGCGAAGATCACCGCGGCCGACGTCGACCACGTCGTGCCGCACCAGGCGAACATCCGCATCATCAACTCGGTGCTCTCCCACACCGGGATCCCCACCGACAAGCTGGTGACGAACCTGGAGCGCTACGGCAACACCGCCTCGGGGTCGATCCCGATCGCCCTGGCGGAGGCGCTGGACGCCGGGCGCGTCCAGGACGGTGACACCGTCCTGCTGGCCGGTTTCGGCGCGGGCATGACCTGGGGTTCGGTCCTGATGACGTGGGGAGGCGTGCGGTGAGCGGCAAGGACGCCTTCGGGGCGCGCCCGCAGTCCCCGGTGGCGCTGGTCACCGGCGCCTCGGGGGGCCTGGGCAGCGAGCTGGCCCTGGCCCTGGACGCGGCGGGCTGCCGGGTCGCGGTCCACTACAACAGCTCCCGCGCGGGTGCGGAGAAGACCTGCGCGCAGCTGTCGAACGACCACGTCATGGTCACCGGCGACGTCGCGGACTTCGACGCGGTGAGCGCGATGTACGCGCGGATCGGCGAGGCGCTGGGCCCGGTGGACGTGCTGGTCAACAACGGCGCGATCCGCAAGGACTCGCTGATGGCGATGCAGGACCCGGCGCAGTGGCGGCAGGTGATCGACACCAACCTCGTCGGCTCGTTCCACACCGCCCGGGTGTGCGTGCCGGCGATGCTGCGGGCCCGGTGGGGGCGGATCGTCAACATCGTCTCCCCGTCGGCGCTGATCGCCACCGCCGGGCAGACCGCCTACTCCGCGTCCAAGGCGGGGCTGATCGGCCTGACCCGCACACTGGCCGCGGAGTGCGGGCGCCGGGGGGTGACCGTCAACGCCCTGTCGCCCGGCTTCATGATCACCGGCATGACGGACACCCTGCCCGAGCACGTCATCGCCGGCATGCGCGACAAGGTCCCGGTGCCCCGCTTCGTCACCCCGCGCGAGGTCGCCCGCTCGATCACCCTGTTCCTGGACCAGGACTGCATGACCGGGCAGGTCATCAGCATCGACTCCGGCGCCTCCATCACCTGACCCCCTTCCTCCCGCCCGGGCCCGCCACCCCCCTTCCGGGCCCCGGCCCCCGCCCCCGGTCCCCGGCCCCCGCCCGGGGCCGGGGGCACGCCCGTGCCCGCACACCCGCGCCCCCGCCCCGGCGCACAGGCAGGCCCGCCGCCCCGCCGCACACGCAGGCCCGGACGGGCACGGCGGGCGGGCACAGCGGGCGCGGGGCGGGGCGGCACCGGGGGAAACGGCGGCGGCGGCCCGTGCCCCCCCGGGGGCGCCCGCCGGTACGGGCGGGAACAGCGAAAGGGGGGCGGGGCCGCCGCGATGCGCACGTGCGCGAGGTGCGAGGTGCGAGGTGCGAGGTGCGAGGTGTGCGCGTGCGCGGGGTGTGCGTGTGCGCGGGGTGGGTCAGTTCAGGGCGGCGAGCACGGCCTCGTAGTTCGGCTCGTCGGCGATCTCGGCGACCAGCTCGGTGTGCAGGACGGTGTCGTTCTCGTCCAGGACGACCACCGCGCGCGCGGTCAGGCCCGCGAGCGGACCGGAGTCGATGGACACGCCGTAGGCGCCGTGGAAGTCGCGTCCGCGCAGGGTGGACAGCGTCTTGACGTTGTCCAGGCCCTCCGCCCCGCAGAACCGGGCCTGCGCGAACGGCAGGTCGGCCGAGATGCACAGCACCACGGTGTTGGCCAGCGCGCCGGCCTGGGCGTTGAAGGTGCGCACCGACGTCGCGCAGGTGGGGGTGTCGATGCTGGGGAAGATGTTGAGGACCTTGCGCGCGCCCGCGAAGTCCTGCAGCGAGGTGTCCGCCAGCCCCGCGCCGACCAGCGTGAACGCCGGGGCCTGGCTGCCCGCGGCCGGCAGCGCGCCGCCGACCTCGACCGGGTTCCCCTTCAGCGTGACCTGAGCCATGAAAAGCCTCCTACCAGCGGTGTACGGGTGTGCAACGCCGCCGATCCTACTGCCCGCCCCCGCCCGGCCCGCCGGCCGACCACCGGCTGGACACCCCGCCCCGCCCGGGCCCGCCCGCCCGCCCCCGGCGGCCCGCCCCCGGCAGCCGGGGGAGGAGGGAGGGCGGCGGCGCGACCGGACGGGACCGGCCGGCCCGCTCCTTCCTCCCGGCGCCGCCCGCCCGCCCGCCGTCGCCCGCCGCCCGCCGCCCGCCGCGCGGTGCGAACGTGCGCGGTGCCGGTTACTCGACCATCGCTTCGTGACGAAGGCCTGGCGTGCGCGCTTCGCCAGGTGGAAGGGACGGGCCGTGGCATTGCCGGAGGGCGGCATCGCCTTGGCTGACGAGATCCTCGTACACCCCGACCTTGAACCTGATCAGGTCCAACGACTCGGTGAGACTGCCGATCTGTGCGGTGACCCGCTCCTGGTGCTCACGCATGAGCGCGAGCCGCTCATCCACGTTGCCTGCGCCTTCCCTGACGAGGTCGGCGTACCGGCGAAGCACGGTCAGGGGCATGCCGGAGGCGCGGAGAATGATGCAGACGTTCAGCCAGTCCACGTCGTCCTGGCAGTAGATACGGCGCCCGCCGGGCCCGCGTCGCACGGCGTTGACGAAGAGGCCCTCCTGCTCGTAGAAGCGCAGCGCGTGAACGCTCAAACCGGTGCGCTCGGCGACCTGTCCGATGCTCAGACTCTCGGGGACCTCAACCATGCCGCTCAGGGTAACGGGGGTTGATCTAGAGAGGACTCTAGTTCCTAGGGTGCCTCGTGCGGCCGACGCTCCCGTCGCCCCGCGTGATCGGTTAGTAGGGGAAAACCACCATGCGCTATCGCACCCTAGGCAGAACCGGCATCGAGGTCAGCGTCCACTGCCTGGGCACCATGATGTTCCAGGACGGATGCAACTCCGACCATGACGACTGCGCCCGCATCATCCACACCGCCCTCGACCAGGGCATCAACTTCGTCGACACCGCCGACATGTACGGAATGGGCGAGTCCGAAGAGATCGTGGGAAAGGCACTGCGCGGGCGCCGTGACGACGTCGTACTCGCCACCAAGGTCCACTTCCCGATGGGCGAGGGACCCAACCGCGGTGGAAACTCCCGGCGTTGGATACTCAAGGCGGTCGAGGACAGCCTCCGGCGCCTGAACACCGACTGGATCGACCTCTACCAGATCCACTTCCCCGACCACACCACCGACATCGAGGAAACGCTCTCCGTCCTCGACGACCTCGTGAGCCAGGGGAAGATCCGCTCCTTCGGCTGCTCGAACTACCAGGCCCAGGAGATCGTCGAGGCGCACCACGTCTCCGAGCGCCGCGGCCTGGGACGCTTCCGCACCGACCAGCCGCCATACTCGATCCTGGCCCGCGGCATCGAGTCCTCACTCCTTCCGGTCTGCGAGCGCTACGGCATGGGCGTACTGGTCTGGAGCCCCCTGGCCTTCGGCTTCCTCACCGGCAAGCACCGCAAGGACAAGCCCACGGACCTGGAAACCGGCCGGGCCGCGTTCCGGCCGGCGAACTTCGATCCCACGATCGCCGCGAACGCCGCCAAGTTCGACGCCGTGGAACAGCTCGTCGAACTCGCGGAATGCATCGGCTGCACCCTGCCCCAGCTCGCCGTGGCCTTCACCGTGACCCACCCCGCCGTCACCTCGGCCATCATCGGACCGCGGACCATGCAGCAGCTGGAAGACCTGCTCAAGGGCGCCGCACTCACCCTGGACGATGCGACCCTCGACCGGATCGACGAAATCGTGCCGCCCGGGACGAACCTGTACAACCCCGCCGCCTCGCTCCCCCCGCGCTCGCTGACCGAGACTGCCCTGCGGCGGCGCCCGCTCACCGAACGCGCCGCAGCCTGAGGCCGGTGGCTGCCCCTGCTGACGGGCAACGATCACACAGGGCGCGGGTAGCCCTCCGCGTACCTGCCGAAAACGACCGTGCCAGGTACAGCGAGAACCGGACCAGGAAAATGAGATCAAACCCCACGTACGGGGCAAACACCGTCGCTCAGCGCGCGACGCAATGAGAATCCGACAGCGCGAACGAGAAGCGGTGAGAATCCGACAGGCTCAGTGCGACAGGACACCCGTTTCCCGGCCCTGCGCTCGCATGGCTGGCCACGGCGAAGTGACAAGTAGCGCAGAGTGACGAACGAAGCGCTCGGTGGCCGTCTTCCGGGCCCGTTCGGCCTCCGGCTCCTCGTGCTCCTGGTCGTCGCTGTCGTCCGGGTGCCGAACGGGCCGGGCAGGCCGGGTTCCTCGGCGCCGAGCTGCGGGGCGCCGCCCTTCGTGCGGTGCGGGCCGGGGATCACCGGGTGCCGCCTTCGACCTGGGCCGGGATACTGCCGGCGCGGAGCTCGCGAAGGTCGGGGATGTGGTTGTCGAGGGTGCCGGGGCTGACGCCGAGGATTTGGTCGGGCGATCTTCGGACGACGAAGGTTTCTTGAAGGTCGTTGAGCTGCCGGGTCGGCATGACGGGCCGACGATCCGACCGTGGGCCGTCCGTTCTGCCTGATGGTCGGATCGTCTGCCAGACGTTTCGACCGAAACGTCTGGCAGGCCGGTTCGGGTCTCGCCCATGCGTCCGGGAAGCGGTTCGGATGAACCACTCCCCGGACAGGTACTCGTCGCTCGCACGCCTGCGCTCGGCCGGCTGGACGCCGGGGCGGTGCCGGGCCGAGCGCCTGGACCGGGTCAGATCCAGGTGTAGTTCCGGTCCGTGATCGGCTCCAGTTCGAACCTGCGCACCGGGGCGGTGGGCGCGTCGAGTTCGGCGATCTGCTTGCCGATCGGGGGGAAGAGCGGCAGCCCCTCGACCTTGCGGTAGTCGTGCCACTCGATGGCGCCGACCTCGTGACTGCCGTCGGGGAGCTCGTCGAACTCCTGGGTGGCGAGCCGGGCGCGGACCTCGGGGGTGACGTGGAGCCGGTAGATCAGGTGGAACTTGCGGGGCGGCGGGGTCGGGCCGGGCCGGCTGATCCGGGCGTCCGCCATCCAGATCAGCTCCGGCCCGGTGGACGCCTGGTCGCGCCCGAGGCCGAGCTCTTCTTCGAGCTCGCGCAGAACGGCCTCGCGGTAGTCCTCGCCGTCCTGCACGTTGCCGCCGATGGTGGTGTAGTGCACGGAGTCGGCCCGCTCCCGTCGCAGCAGCGCGACGTCGTCACCGCAGAAGACCAGCCCGGTGACGCGGACCTTGATCCTGCTGAACGGCTTGGGCGTCGTCGCTTCGGTGGTGCTCATGGGGTTGGTTCTCCTCGGTGGGGATGGTGGTGTGCTGGAGATCTCCAGCTGGCCTCCCGGCTCAACAGCCGGGAGGAGTCGGTGTGTTGAGGTTCAGCTTGCACCGGGAAAGCCGTGGGCGGTGCGCGCGTCGGCCTGGGCGATGTGTTCGATCTCGACGCCGGTGAGAGTGAACCGGCGGAGCCGGCGGCCGGTGGCACGCATGACCGGGGCGAGGTGGCAGGGGTCCATCTCCTCGATGAGGACGGTGGGCTGCTCGGTCGGCGGGTTCTTGCGGCCGGTGACGGCCGGCGGCAGGCGGCTGTCGGTCCAGGGCAGCGGGGTGATCCGCCAGATCGGGCCGCGGACGGTGGAGAGGCCGGCCTGCCCGAAGCCGCGTTCCTCCCGCAGGGTCATCGGCTCGCCGTCGGTGGCGGCCAGGCCCCGGAAGAGGTGAAGGGCGCGTCCCTGGTTGACGATCTGGCCGGTGTCGATGGTGAAGTCGCGGGAGAGGAACGCGGCGGCCGGCCCGTTTGCCGCTGCCGGTGGTGCGGGGGCGGCGCCTCGTGGGCGTGGCGCGCGGTCCCGCACGCCCGGGTCCGCCGGGGCCGGCCGGGCGCCGTGTCCGCGGCGGGCTCGCCGGCGCCGGCGCTCCGGCGGGACCGGGCGCCGCTCGGTGTGATGGTGTGGGGGAGGCGTTTCGGCAGCCGCCGGGCGGTGAGGGCCGTTGGGCCGTCACACTGTGCGTGCCGGTCACGGTCCGCGGCGGGCGGCGGGCCGGGCGGGTGAGGTGGGCTCCGGGAGGATCCGCCGGGACGGGCGGCGGCAGGACCGGGCGGGACCGGGCGGGATCGGGCGGGAACGAGGAGAGGGGCGGGCCGTGGGCGGGAACAGCGGGGACCGGGGGCGGCTGGGCGGGCGGATCTGCGTCATCGCCGGTGCGGGCGGGGCCATCGCCGGCGCTGTCGCGGCACGGCTGACCGCCGAGGGCGGGCAGGTGATCGGCATCGACCGGCAGCAGCCGGACGTCCCGTTCCCGGTCGTCACGGCGGACCTGCGGATCGAGGCCGAGACACGGCAGGCGTTCGAGCGCATCCACGCGCGGTTCGGCGGGATCGACGTGCTCCACGTCAACGCCGGCCCCATGGACCGGGAGGACCACGGCCTGCTGGAGACGGCCCACGAGGTCTGGGAACGGGTCTTCCGGGCCGTCCTCACCCCCGCGGTGCTCAGCTGCCGCTACGGCGTGCCGGTGATGAACCCCGGCGGCTCCGTCGTGCTCACCGGCTCCTTCCTCGCGGGCATGGGCGCCGCGACCGCCCAGATGGCCTTCTCCGCGGCCAAGGCCGCGGTCACCCAGCTCGGACGCGACCTGGGCACGCACCTGGCACGGAGCGGCATCCGCGTGAACACCCTGGCCCTGGGCCCGGTCGAGGCCCCGCAGACCCGTGCCATGTTCGACCGGATGGGCGAAGAGGAGAGGCGCCGGCGCTTCGCCCACATCCCGATGGGCCGCTTCGCCACCCTCGACGAGATCGCGGCCGCCGCCGCCTACCTCGCCGGCCCGGACTCGGGCTACCTGACCGCCTCCGAACTCCCCGTCCACGGCGGCATCCGCGCCGCCTACACCATCCCGGACCACTGAGCCCCCACCCGCGGACACGCCCGCAGCCGGGACGGGGCGCGGGAACCCCGACGGCCCGGGGAACCTCGACGGCCCGGGGGAACCCGACGGCCCGGGGGAACCCGACGGCCCGGGGGAACCCGACGGCCGGGCCCCGGGACCGGGCACGGCCCGGGCGTCCTCGTCACGGTGCGCCCGACACCCCGCGCGGGCCGGCCCCTGCGGCCCACCCGGCCGGCGGCTCCCGTCCTGCCCGGGGACAGCGCGGCGATGCCGGTCACGTCCACGGCACGGCCGGGCCGCGGCCGGGACCTGCGGCCGTCGTGCACGCCCCCGCCCACGGCGCCGGCCCCGCACCGTTCTGACCCCCCGGATGCCCCCGGCCCCCCGGCCCCGCCCCCTCGGTCCCGCCCCGCCCCCTCGGGCCCGGCCCGCCCCGGGAAGGCCGGTGCCCCGCTCCGGTCCCGGGAGGACCCGGGGCCGGAGCGGGGCGGGCGGTGCCGGGCGTCACCGAAGCGGCGTGCTCCCGGCCTGCGGGCCCTGCGGGCTCAGTTGAAGACCAGCACGTCGGTGCGCATCGGCAGCGGGCTGCTCCACCCGATGTTGATCTTGAACGTGACCACGCCGCTGCCCGGGGCGATGCTCGACACCTGGAACGGCGCCGCGCCGACGAACCGGGCGCCGGCGGCGTTGATCTCGGAGGCCGTGATGACGACCGTCGAGTCGGGCCCGATGACGTTCCAGGGGATCTGGAGGTTGAAGGTCCCGTTGCCCGGGCTCCACGTCCACCACGCCCGCCACACGGCGCCGACGTTGCCGCCGATCGCCGCGAGGCCCCGGTCGTGGTCGGCGGGCTGTGAACTGTCCGCGATCTGCGGCACCCCGGAGGCGGAAGACTCGACTGCGGCCATGACGGCTCCCCTCGCGCCGGGAGAGCCCCCGCGGGCTCTCCGTACACGATGAGTGTCCGTCAGTGTGCGCAGCGTCACAATCACTCGTGCGGGTGAATCCCCGGCGCGCCTGCGCCTCACCCCGCCCGTCCCCGTCCCCGTCCCGTCCCCGTTTCCCGTCGCCGTCCGCCGCTGTCCCTGCTGCCGGGGGCTCCGGTCGACAGGCGCGCCGCGGCTTGCCCATGGTGGGGTGGTGACGGACGATGCCCTGCGGAAGGCGCCGGCGGACCCCACCCGCCGCCTCGTCCCCGACGGGCTCGCCCGGCGCGCGGGCCGGTCCCCGTCCGGGATCCGCGCACGGCCGGGCCGCCCGCCACGCCCCGGGCGTCTGCCGCCGGGCGGCCGGCCGGCACCCGGCCGTCCCGCAGGACGCCGGCCCGCAGGACGCCGCCCTCGTGCGCGCCCGCCGCGAGGGCCGCCACGAGTTCCACGCCCCGGACACCGCAGCGCCCGGGCGCGGCACCGCCCGGCGGCCCGCGCCCCGCACACCCGAGGAGGCCCCCGTGAGGATCAACCTGGCCAGCGTCTTCGTCGACGACCAGGACAAGGCCCTGCGCTTCTACACCGAAGTGCTCGGATTCGTGAAGAAGACCGAGGTCCCCCTCGGCGGCCACCGCTGGCTCACCGTCGTCTCGCCCGAACAGCCCGACGGCACCGAACTGGTCCTGGAACCCGACCGGCACCCCGCCGCCAGGGCGTACGTGGCCGCGCTCGCCGCCGACGGGATCCCGGCGACCTCCTTCGCCGTCGACAACGTCCACGCCGAGTACGAACGGCTCAGCGCCCTGGGCGTGCGCTTCACCCAGGCCCCGCTCGCCCTGGGCCCGGTGACCACCGCCGTTTTCGACGACACCTGCGGCAACCTCATCCAGATCGCCCAGTACCACTAGGCAGGCCGTCGCGTCCGGACCGCATCCCGCCGGCCCCGGCCGGGACCGCGTGCACCGGACCACGGCCGCAGCCGCGGTCCGTGCACCGGCCGCACGGCCCCGTCCGGATGCGGGGCGCCGCTCCTCACCCGCAGGCCTTCCCGGCCGGGCGGCCCACGCATGCGCACGCCGCCGGCCCGGTGCGGACGAAAGCCGTTGACGGGGCCGGAAGACTGACCGGCATGGGTACCGACATCAGCGGCTTCCTCGAATACCGGGCGGCGCCCCAGGACGACCGGGAGCCGGCCTGGCACACCGCACACGACCTGGGTTCCCTGTACGGGGGCCGTGACTACGACGCGTTCGGTTGCCTCTTCGGGGTCCGCAACCACGCGAACTTCCGTCCGCTGGCCGCAGGCCGCGGCCTGCCCGCTGACGCCTCGGCCGCCGTGAAGGCGCGGTTCGCGCAGCTGACCCGGTGGTACGGCGGGGACGGCTTCCACGGCACCACATGGATCGCGTGGCACGAGGTGAAGGCCGTCGACTGGGACGAGCCCGCGGACAGGCCCGACAGCAGGCTTCACGAGTACCGCCGGACTCCGAACGGGCTCAGGATGACGGGCAAGGCCGCCTGGAGTCCCGCATTCGCCGACGCCGTCGGCCTTGAACGAGGCGAGGACCGGCAGTGGCCCGAAGGAAGCGAGTGGCTCGTCGGGGACACGCTCTACAGATCGGTCACCATCCGCCGCAGGGACGCCGTCACCGAAACCGGCGGGTGGCGACCCGTCTGGGAAGCCATGGACGCACTCGCAGCACAGCACGGCGACGACAACGTGCGCCTCGTCGTGTGGTTCGACGACTGAGCAGGACGCCGCGACCGCGCACCACCGGGTGCCCCTCGCGGATCATCCCGCCGACCGGACGAAGACGGCCGCGACGCGGAGTCCGGCGAGGTCGACGGCGGCGGTCCCGCCGTATCCGGTGGCCGGGCCGGGCCGCCGCCTGAGCCTGTTGATGTCGATGCAGCGCCCGACCGTGCTGCGCTGCTTGCGGGCCCCGCCGTCCGCGGTCCGTGCCCGTGCCCGTGTCCGGTGCGGGGGCCGGCGGCCCGTGTCCGGTGCGGGCGCCGGCCGTGCGGGGCCTCAGCCGTCCTGCCCGCCGGGACCGGCGCCGGGGATCCGGCAGCGCCCGTCGGGGCAGGAGCGGCCCGCCCGGCCCAGCGTCAGGACGCGCAGCAGCGTGGCCGTCCAGCACAGCGGGCACCCCCGCAGCGCGTACAGGCCCGCCGGGGCCAGCAGCAGGCTCGCCGGCCCGAGGACGGGCCACAGGGCCACGGAGGCGGCCAGCGCACCGAACCCGGCCGCGCCGCGCACCAGGTGACGGGGCAGCGAGGGCACGCCGGCGCCCGCGCCGGAGCCGGTCTTCACCGCCCGGTTCACCGCGCCCGCCCGCCCGCCGGAGCCGGCACCGGCACCGGCACCGGCACCGGCACCGGCACCGGTACCGGCGCAGGCACCGGTGCGGGTGCGGGTGCGGTGGTGAGGGTGTGCCGCAGGGCGGCGCGGGCGCGGTGCAGACGGGACTTCATCGCGCCCTGCCCGATGCCGAGTTCCTCGGCGACCGCCCGTCCGCTGCGGCCCTGCACGTCGCGCAGGACCAGCACGCGGCGCTGGTCACCCGGCAACGCGGCGATCGCCTCCGCGATCCGGCGCGCCTCCAGACGCCGCAGCGCCTCCTCCTCCGCCGAGGCCGGACCCGCCCCGCCGCCGCCCGCGCCGGCCCGGCTCTCCCCGCCGGCCCCACCGGCCCCACCCGCCGCGCCGTCCGTGCCGTCGCCGTGCCCCGCCGGGTGGTCGCGCAGCACCGTACGGGCCCGGCGCAGGCACTCGTTGCGCACGATGCGGAACATCCACGACGCCAGCGCCGTGGAGGCCCGCAGCATGCCGATCCGCCGGTACAGCACGATCAGTGCCTCCTGCGCCGCGTCCTCGGCGTCCTCCCGGCTCGTGCACAGCGAGTGCGCGAAGCGCCGCACATGGGGGTGCGCGGCCGTCACGAGCGCGGCCAGCGCCTCGGCGTCACCGCCCTGCGCGGCGACGACCAGCCCCTCACCCGGCCACGCACCGCCCCCGCCCCCGCCCCCGCCGCCCGTGCCCCCGTTCCGGGCCGCACCGCCCGTGCCCCCGCCCCCGCCGCCCGCGCCGCGGGCCGTGCCGCCGGTCACGCGCTCAGCCACGCCCGCCGCCCCGCCTGCGCCTGAGCGCGAACGCGCAGGTGCACACCAGCACCGCGCCGAGGACCACACCGATACCGACGATCACAACGACCTCCCGAAGCAAAGGCTCCCGGCCGCCGGGCACCACACCCGCCGGCCACGCGCGGGACCGGCAGCGCACCGGGCCCGACCATAAGAGGCACCCCGGCCCCGAAAGGATTCACCCCACCGCCTCCACCCGCCTGTGAGAACATCACCCGGTGCGCCGACTCACCGTCCTGGGAACCAGCGCCGCCCACCCCGAAGCGGGCCGGGCCGCCAGCGGCTTCCTCCTCGAACACGACGGCTACCGCCTCGCCCTCGACCTCGGCTACGCCACCTTCCCCCGCCTGCTCCACCACAGTGCCGCCACCGGCCTGGACGCCGTCGTCATCACCCACGAACACCCCGACCACTGCGCCGACCTCAGCGCCCTGTGCCGCGCCCGCTACTTCACCACCCCCCGCCCGCCCCGCCTGCCCCTGTACTGCACCCCCGGCGTCCTCACCCGCGTCCAGGCGATGGAACCCACCGAAGACCTCCACGACGTCTTCGACATCCACCCCCTGCCCACCGCCGCCCCCGCCACCCACCGCCTCGGCCCGCTGCGCCTGGACACCGCGCCGCTGCCCCACCACGTCCCGCACGCGGGCGTGCGCCTGACGGCCCCGGGCCTGACCCTCGCCTACAGCGGCGACGCGGGCCCCGGCCCGGCCCTGGCCCACCTCGCCGCCGGCGCCGACCTGTTCATCGCCGGCGCCACCACGTGCGGCACCGACCCCGACGACCCGCACCTGCTCAGCGCCGCCCAGGCCGGGCAGTGGGCCCGCCGCGCCGGCGCCGCCCGGCTCCTGCTCACCCACTTCTGGCCCGGCACCGACCGCGCCCTGCCGCTCGCCGAGGCCCGCCGCACCTTCGGAGGCGACGTCACCGCCGCCGAGGAGGACCTGCAGCTGCACCTGTGAGCGGCCCCGCGCCCCGGCCCCCGCACGGGAGCCCGACGGCCGCGGACCGCCGGCCCGGGATGCCGCCCGGCCGTGCCGTGGCCCGGGCGTCGCCTTCCGGAACCGGGACCGTGTCGGTGCCGGCTCGTAGGCTGCCCGCGTGAACATCGATGATCTTTCCTGGCAGGCGCGCCACCACGGCGGCGTCTCCCCGGGGATGGTGCAGACCCTCCTGGACCTGGGGCAGTCGGACCTGGTGATCCGGGCGGCGCAGGAGCGCGGGGACTGGAACTGCGCGCAGGCCGCGGCGCGGGAGCTGTGCGCGGCCGGGCAGTTCGAGCGGGCGCTGGCACTGCTGGCCCCGTTCACGGCCGTCGGCTGGCAGGCCGCCGCCTGGGCCACCGCAGAGATCATGATCCGGCAGGGCCGGGGCGACGAAGCACTGGCGATGGTGCGCCCCGACGCGGCCGGGCCGGCCGACGCCCACGTGTGCGCGCGCTACGCCGAGCTGTCGGCGAAGGCCGGACGGGTCGACGAAGCCGTCGACCTGCTGATACCGCATCTCGGGGAGTTCTGGGTCCGCTCCCGCCTGGTCGACGTGACGCAGGGCCAGGGGCACGACGACCGGGTCCTGGACGTGCTCGCGCAGGAGGCGGAGCGCATGGCACGCCTGGAGCGTACGGAGAGCGCGCCGTGCGCGGGGTGCGGTGGATCGTGCGCAGCGGCCCGGACGGACCGGTGGCACGTCCTCCTCCTGATCTCCCGGGTCCTGGAACGCGCCGGGCGTGCGGACGAGGCCGTCGAGGTCCTGCGCACCGAACTGGCCTCGGGCCGGCGCCACCCCGTCAACTTCCCGGAGCACTACGCCGAACTCCTCGCCCGCCGGGGCCTGGTCGAGGAGCTGGGCGCCCTCGCCGCCGCCGAGTCCTACGCCGCCTTCGGCGTGTACGTGAAGGCGCTGGAGGACGGGGGACGGCCGCCCGGACGAGGCCCTCGCACTGCTCCGCTCCTCCGCCCACTACTCGGCCGGCCTCGACCTGGCCGACCTGCTGATCAGGCAGGGCCGCCCGGCCGAGGCCCTCGCCTGCGTGCCCACGGTCGCCGAGCAGCGCGCGGGAGCCGAGCGGCGGGAGCGGGAAGCGGCGCAGCCGCCGAAGCGGGACGATCCCCGGGCCGGGGCGGGCGACTTCGCCCAGGAACCTCCGTTCTAGCCGGTCACCCCGCCCGCCGCCCGCGCCGCCCGCCCGCCGCCCGCGCCGCCCGCCCGCGCCGCCCGCGCCGCCCGCCCGCCGGTGCCTGCCGCCGTTCGCCTGTCCGGCGCTGGCCCGCCCGCGTGAGGTCCGGAGCCGGCATGCCGCCGTACCCGTGCACCGCCGGGCGCCGGAACTAGATTGCGCCCGACCCGTCCCGCGGGGCCGGGCGACAGCGAGAGGGAGTCGGGCATGGCGACACAGCAGGGCACACCGGCGGCAGCCACGACGGCGGCGGCCACGAACGCGGCCGGGGCGGCGCAGACGGCGTCGGCGCAGGTGGCGATGACCCTGGCCGGGATCGCGGCCACCGCCGCGACGCCGCGCCCCTCGGGGGAGTCCGTCGCCGACCAGTGCGCCCGGGCCGTGCGGGGCATCGGCCGGCAGCTCGCGGACCCGGCCCTGGCCACCGCAGGCGCCTGGGCCCTGCTGTGGGCCGCGCTGAGCGAGGACAACGCGAACATGGCGTACCTGGCGAAGTCCACCGACGCCTCCAACCAGTTCGCGGTGGTGCTGCGCGGCACGGTCGCCTCCAGCATGACCGACCTGCTGGAGGACCTCGACGTCGGCGCGGTCGTCCCGTTCACCGCGCTGGGCACCCCCGCCCCGGTCTGGGTGTCCACGGGCGCGATGGAGGCGTTCACCCAGGTCATGGCCATGAGCGGGCAGGGCAGCACGCTGGTGCAGGCCCTGTCGGCCGCGCTCGCCACCGCCCCGGCGGACCCGACCGTCCTGGTCGTCGGCCACAGCCTCGGCGGCTGCCTGGCCACCATGGTCGCCCCCTACCTGCAGACACTGACCTGGCCCGGCACCACAGCCCCCGCCTTCGGCCTCTACACCTTCGCCGCGCCCACCGCCGGCGGCCGGGACTTCGCGGACTACATCACGAACAAGCCGGCCTGGGCGGTCAACGCCCGCTACGTCAACTGCTGGGACGTGGTGCCGCTGGCCTGGACGAGCATCGACGAGGCCAAGGGCTGGTACCCCGACAACGGGCCCGCGGCCGGCGAGGAGACCAAGGAGATCCTCACCGCGATCGCCTCCCTGTCCGGCCCCCACGTCTACGCCCAGCCCGGCCCCGCCACCACCGCCCAGCCGCAGTGCACCCAGGAGGACGACGGGTACGTGCCCGACACGGACCTGCAGCGCAAGTCCCTGCAGGACTTCATGGGCCAGGCCGCCCACCAGCACGCCAACGACACCTACCTGCACCTGATGGGCGCCCAGCCGCTGCCGCCGGGCCCGCAGGTCACCGGCATCAGCCCCGCCACCGGCACGTCCGGCACCCAGGTCACCATCACCGGCGCTGGCTTCGACGCCGACTCCGTCGTCGACTTCGGGCCGTTCGCGTGCACGGGAGCCACCGTCAGCACCGCCGGCACCGCGATCACCGTCGCCGCCCCCGAGGGCATCGGCGTGACACCGGTACGGGTCACCACCAGCCTGGGCACCTCCCCGGCCGTGCCCACCGGCCGGTTCGCCTACGGCGGCCCCGCCCCGGTGCTGGTCACCGGCATCAACCCGACCAGCGGCAACTCCGTCACCACGTCCGTGACCATCGACGGCGTCAACTTCGCCTCCGACGCCACGGTCTACTTCGGCGACGTGCAGGCCCCCGCCCCCGACGTCACCCCGCCCGGACAGATCACCGTCAAGGTGCCCGCCAAGACCGTCACCGGGCCCTCCACCGTCAACGTCACCGTCGTCTCCAACGGCTACTCCTCCCCGGCGGGCCCCGCCGACGAGTTCACCTACAGCGGGCTGTGACCCGCACCCCCGCCCGGACCCCGGAACCCCCGGCCCCCGCCCGCCCGGGCGGGGGCGCGCTCAGTCCCCGGTGACGCCCCAGAAGCACAGCCCCACCACCCGGCCGTCCTGCCCGTGGACCGCGGTGCAGCAGCCCGAACCGCGCCCGAACGGCGGGAGCCACCCGTCCCCGACCCGCACCAGGGCCGCCTCCACCGCCTCCCGCGAAGGCCACGGCGTCCCGAACAGCTCCACCACCTCCGCCCCCTCGACCACCCGCACCTCGCCGGCCCCCTCGGTGTCCGCCTCGCAGCGCACCACCCGCGACACGTCGAGCACCGAGTGCGCACCGCCCTCCTCCGCCGGCACCCCGCCCGCGTCCAGCTCGGCCGCCGACGCCGCCCCCAGCTCCCGCCAGTACCCGGCATCCCGCGCGAACACCGCCTCGCGCAGGGCCTCCAGCGCCCGCTGCTCCTGCGCCTGCCACGGCGTGACGTACGACCACATGCTCGCTCCCATGACGGGCGACCCTAACGCCCCCGCCCGCAAGGCCCGCCCGCCCCGCCCGGGGCGGGCGCTCAGACGTAGCGGTCGAACAGGGCCTGCAGGTAGTCCTCCAGGCGGGCGGTCAGCAGGGCCGGGGTCAGGTCGGTGCGGCCCAGCTCGCGCCAGGGGACGGCGACCCTGTGCGCGTCCGGGGCGAAGGCCAGGGCGTCCAGCAGCCGCCAGTACAGGTGGTCGCCGCCCTCGGCGAGGGTGCCGCCGGCCGCGCGGTAGCGCTCGGCGAAGGCCAGGCCGGCACCCGGGCCGTGGAGCAGGGCCAGGGCGGTGGCGCAGTGGGCGACGTCCAGGTCGGCCGGGCCCCAGGAGGTCTCCACCCAGTCGACCACCCCGCTGACCGCCAGGCCCTGCCCGGACCCGGTGAACAGCACGTTGCCCGGGTGGAAGTCGCGGTGCAGGAAGCACGCGCGGTACGCGGGCGCCGAACCGCCGATCACCTCCACCGCCCGCGCCCACAGTGCGCGCCGCCCGGTGCCCTCGGGCACGCGCACCAGGCCGGGGGCCGTCCACGCCTGCCAGGTACGCGGACGCTGCTCCTTCCCGACCCGCAGGGCGTGGACGGCGGCGAGCTGGGCGGCCAGCAGGTCCGCGCGGCGGGGGGCGTCCGCGTCCTCGGCGACCCGGACGCTGCCGGGCAGGCGGGTCATCACCAGCGACGGGTGGTCGCACGCCACGCCGTGCTCGTCGAGGGCCACCAGGCGCGCGGCCGGGACGCCGCCGCCCTCCAGCAGGCGCAGCACCCCGGCCTCGCGGGCCAGCAGGGCCGGGGCGTGGCGGCGGTAGAACGGCGTGACGAAGGAGCGCAGCACCAGCGCGTACGGCGGCGCGCCGTTCGGGCCCTCGACGTCCAGGCGGCGCATCCGCGAGGTCCACCCGCCCCTGAGCGGTGTCACCGCCGTGATCCGCTCGCCGGGCGCCAGCGCCTGCCCGGCCCAGCGCAGGGTGGCGGCCCAGCCCGGGCCGCCGTCGGTGCCGTCGTCGGTGCCGTCCTCGTTTCCGATCACGGGCACGGAGCCTACGCGCCGCCCGCGTCCCGCCCCGGACCGGGCCGCGGGCGGACGACGGGCCGACTCCCGTGCAACCGAAGGAAGCCGACCACCATTGCGACAGCCGTCGAAGTCTGACAGGGCGGGGCGGGCACGGCTTGGGTGGGGGAGCGGGCCCGCGACGACGAACGCCTGCGCCGCGCCCGCGCCTTCGTCACCGCGGGCCTGGCCGACGCCACCCTCACCCCCGCCGGCGACCGTGTCTTCGAGGGCCCCGACACCCTCGCCGAGGCCCACCGCCACCCGGAAGCCGGCACCCGGGGCCGGCAAGACCGTCCTCACCGTCACCGGCCGGCCGCACCCGACGCGGCGTCAGGAAGGCGCCGTGTCACCGACCTCCGCGTCCGCGGCGGCCACCACCGCCGACAGCAGACCCGGGAAACGCCGCTCCAGCTCCTCGCTGCGCAGCGCGTTCATCTTGGTCGTGCCCACGTAGTACTGGCGCAGCAGCCCCGCCTCGCGCAGCACGCTGAAGTGGTGGCTGGAGGTCGAACGCCCGACCGGCAGGTCGAAGGAACCGCAACTCAAGTCCGCCCGGGAGTGCGCGAGCGTGCGCACCACCGACCTGCGGGCCGGATCAGCGAGCGCCTCCAGCACCTGCTGGACGCTCACGTCCTCCACGCCAGGGTGCACGATCACCCGCGCCGCCACGCGTGCCCGTCCCACACCCACCACCCCTTCCCAACCTCGACCCCCGTCCGTCCGATGGCCAAAGACCGCGCCGTGCGCGCGACTTCACGCCCCGACGCTACTACGCCCAGGCCATCTGCCACGCCCACCGCAACACCTCCGCAACACGCCCCCGCACCGCACACGGCAGGCCGGACCCGCCCGCACCGCCCGCCCGGCCGGGCGCGCCGGGCCGACGGCCGCACCCCCGCAGCGCCCCACGGCCCCGCCGCACGCCCGCCGACGCGCCGGCCCGCCGGCCCGCCGGCACGCCGGGGCGCCGGGGCGGGGAGGTCGCCCGGGAAGCCGAGCCCGCCAAGCGCCGGGGGCCGGAGCACGCGGGGCGGTCGTGCCGGGGGAGCGGGACGGCGCGCGGGGGAGAGGAGGGCGGGGGTTTCGCCCGCGCGTCCTTGCCGGCACCTCCGCCCCCCCCTGCCGGGGGGCCGGGGGCGGAGGTGCCGTGCGGCGGTGGTGCGCGCCCGCCGGGGCGGGCGCCCGCGCGGGAGGCGGAGTCGGGCGCGGGTCAAAGGCCGGGGCGTACGGGGGAGAGGAGGGCGGGGGCTTGGCCGCGCGCGCCCTTGCCGGTGCCCCGGCCGGGGTGCAGGGGAGCCCGGGCCGCCGGGGCCGTCCGCCCCCGCCCCGGGGGGAGGCCGGCCCCGCGGGGTCAGGCGGCGCGGACCGGGGTGGGGGCCGGGCGGGGCAGGCGGATCAGGGCGAGGGGCTCGAAGATGCCCATCAGCACCGGGTCCACCGGGCGCACCGCCGCCGGGGCGGGCGGCGCCGGGGTCGGGGTGCGCAGCAGCGCGAGGTAGAGCTCCTGGGTCTCGGCGGCCGGGTCGATGCCCAGCTCCTCGGCCAGCACCTGGCGCAGCTGCTGGTAGCAGCGCAGCGCCTCGGCGCGGTTGCCGGAGGCGGCCAGCGCCTCCATGCGGCAGCGGTAGGCGCTCTCGCGGAACGGCGCGCGGCGCACCGCCTCGTCCGCCCAGCGCAGCGCGTGGTGCTCCTCGCCGAGGGCGGAGGCCGCCAGGCTCGCCGTCTCCAGCGCGCTGATCCGCAGCTCCTCCACGTGCTCGCGCACCCCCTGGGCCCACTCGCCCTCGTGGTCGGGCAGGAACGCCCCGCGCAGGTTCGCCAGCGCGCCCGCGGCCAGCTGCTGCGC
Source organism: Kitasatospora sp. NPDC097691 (assembly GCF_040302665.1). Taxonomy (NCBI): domain Bacteria; kingdom Bacillati; phylum Actinomycetota; class Actinomycetes; order Kitasatosporales; family Streptomycetaceae; genus Kitasatospora; species Kitasatospora sp. NPDC097691. The sequence goes on from NZ_JBEORY010000086.1 coordinate 27,059, forward strand.
CACCGCGTGGCTGCCCGCGGCCAGCGCCTCGCCGGCCTCGCCGACGGCGCAGGCCGCGGCCTCCAGGTCCACCGCCGCGTCCGCCGGCAGGCGCAGCACGTAGCGCCCGCCCTGGGCGATCAGCGGGGTCGCGCCGGGGCCCTGGCCCGGGTCGGTGACGAAGGCCCGCACCCGGCTCACCACGCTGCGCAGCGCCGAGGCCCAGGTGTCGGGCAGCCCGTCGGGCCAGATGGTGTCGGCCAGTTGGTCGCGGCTGGTGCCGCCGGAGCGCTCCAGTACCAGGCGCGCGAACGCCACCTGGGCCTGGGCGCTGGACAGGTGCTGCGGGGCACCGTCCTCGTGCTCGATCGCCACCAGACCGGTGAGGCGGATCAGCATTGCCGCGCCCCCGATCTGCCGGACGGACTGTCTTCCCTGAAGCCGTTCAACGTAGCTCCAACCCCCTTGAGCCAAAGCGGAAGTGACGGCCCGTGCCGGGCCGTCGGCATGGGAAACCCGGAACAGAACAAATAGCCGCCGACCAGCCGTTCGGTTTCGGCGGATTTCGACCATACATTCGCCGCGAGGCGCGGTGTCAACACCGGCCGCGAAAACATACCCGCCGGCCGGTCGATGCGTCGTGGACGCAAGGTTTCCGCACGTCAGAGCCAAACCGCAGGCCAAAGAAGCGGCTATTGCGGACGCCTTGCGCATCCTGCCGTAGAAATGTAGCCATCCTTGAGCACCCCGCGTGAACGCTTCGAGAAAGCCCGCCCGAAGCAGCCCCGGACCCCGGCCACCCGGGGCCCGGCCGGAAACGAACCGGAAGCAGCGCCGAGCAAACCGGACCGAAACCGGAAGCAAACCCGGAAACCCGAAAGCCCGGAAACCCGCGAACGGGAAATCCGTGAAAGCCGCGACAGCCGTGCAGCCCGAAAAGCGCGAAGCCCCGCACAACCGCGAAGCCCCGCACAACCGCGAAGCCCCGCAGACCGTGAAGCCGTGAAGCCGTGAAGGAGAAACGCCCGTGAACGCCACCGGAGCATGGGACCGCCTGGAGCCGAAGCTCGCCGCAACGAACGCCCGGGTGGCCGCACTGGAGTCCGACCCCTCCCGGCGCAACAGCTTCGTCGCCTACACCATGGAACGCGACAGCGCCTACTGCGACCTCGACGGCGAGCGCCTGCTCATGATGTCCGGCTACAGCTACCTCGGCCTGGCCGGCGACGAGCGCGTCGTGGCCGCCGCCAAGGCCGCCGTCGACGTCTACGGCACCGGCAACCACGGCGTGCGCGCCCTGGCCGGCACCATCCCCCTGCACGAGGAACTCGAAGCCGAGGTCGCCCGCTTCGCCCGCCGCGAACGCGCCCTGGTCTTCGGCTCCGGCTACGCCGCCAACGTCGGCACCGTCGGCGCCCTCGTCGGCCAGGGCGACACCGTCCTGATCGACAAGTACGACCACGCCTCCATCGTCGACGGCTGCCGCCTGTCCGGCGCCACCGTCACCCGCTTCCGCCACAACGACGTCGAGCACCTGGAACGCCGCCTCAAGGCCGCCTCCCCCACCGGCGTGCGCCTGGTCATCGTCGACAGCGTCTACTCCATGGACGGCGACATCGCCCCCCTGCCCGAACTGCGCGAGGTCTGCGACCGCTACGACGCCCTCCTCATGGTCGACGAGGCCCACGCCCTGGGCGTCATCGGCAGGACCGGCGGCGGCATCGAGGAGCACTTCGACCACAAGGTCCGCGTCGACGTCAAGCTCGGCACCCTCTCCAAGGCCATCCCCTCCATGGGCGGCTGGATCGCCGGCAGCCACGACCTCATCGGCCACCTGCGCTACGCCGCCCGCCCGTTCCTGTTCTCCGCCGCCCTCGGCCCCGCCCAGACCGGCGCCGCCCTGGAATCCCTGCGCATCCTGCGCCGCGAACCCGAGCGCGTCACCCACACCCAGATCCAGGCCCAGCGCCTGCGCGAGCGCCTCAACCAGGCCGGCATCTCCACCATGGACTCCACCACCGCCGTGCTGCCCGTCATCGCCGGCTCCGACGACGCCGCCTACGACTACGCCACCGCCTGCCGCAAGGCCGGCGTCATCGGCCTGCCCGTCGTCACCCCCGCCGTGCCCAACGACCTCGCCCGGCTGCGCATCGCCGTCACCGCCCGCCACACCGCGGCCGACATCGACTTCGCCGCCGACGCGTTCCTGACCGCCGCCGCCCAGACCGGCCTGATCTGAGCCCCCACCCCCACCGGGCCCGGACAGGAGAGGACGCCATGGCCCCGCACACCCGCCCACCGATCGCCGTCACCGGCCTCGGCGTGGTCAGCCCCGCCGGCCACACCGTCCAGGAGTTCTGGCACACCGTCGTCTCCGGACGCTCCACCGCCACCGCCCTCGACGACCCGGCCCTGGCCCGCCACCGGGTACGCCTGGGCTGCCGCGTGGCCCCCCTGCCCGCCGACGGACCCGTCCCCGCCAAGGACGCCCGCCGCCTGGACCCCTTCGCCCACTACGGCACCCTCGCCGCCCTCGCCGCCCACGCCGACGCCGGAAGCCCCCGGCCCGAACCCGGGCGCAGCGCCATCGTCGTCGGCAACGCGGTCGGCGGACGCACCACCAGCGACCGCGAGTCCGCCCTGTACACCGAGCACGGGCCGCTGCGCGTCTCGCCGCTGATGCCGCTGGTCACCATGCCCAACGCGGCCGCCGCCCAGATCGCCATGCGCCTGGCGTGGAGCGGCCCGGCCCTGACCATCGCCACCACCTGCGCCTCCAGCGCGGACGCCATCGGCCACGCCGCCCTGCTGCTGGAGACCCACCGCGCGGACGTCGTCATCGCCGGCGGCTGCGAGGCCACCCTCACCCCGGTCACCCTCGCCGCGTTCGGCAACCTCGGCGCGCACTCCCAGCGCAACGACGACCCCGCCCGCGCCTCACGGCCCTTCGACACCGAACGCGACGGCTTCGTGATGGGCGAAGGCGCCGGCTTCCTCGTCCTGGAACGCCTGGACGACGCCACCGCCCGCGGCGCCGCCCCCTACGCGCTGCTCGCCGGGTACGGCTCCAGCTCCGACGCCTACCACCTGTCCAACCCGCGCCCCGACGGCGCCGGCGCGGTGGCCGCGATGCGCGCCGCCCTCGCCGACGCCGGCCTCGGCCCCGCCGACATCGCCCACGTCAACGCCCACGGCACCTCCACCGTGCACAACGACCGCGCCGAAGCCGCCGCCCTGCGCACCGTGTTCGGCCCCCACGCCGTCCCGGTCACCTCCACCAAGGGCGCCATCGGCCACCTGATCGGTGCCGCCGGGGCCGTCGAGCTGATCGCCGCCGTCCAGGCCATGAACACCCGCACCGTCCCTCCCACCGCCAACCACGAGAAGACCGACGAGGGCCTGGACCTCGACGTCGTCCACACCGCCGCCCGCCCCATCCCCAGCGGCCCGGCGCTGTCCAACTCGTTCGGCTTCGGCGGCCACAACTCGACCCTGGTGGTGACCCCGCTATGACCACGCCCGCACCCGCGACCGCGCCCGCGCCCGCACCGGCGACGGCGACCGTGACCGCGCCCTCGCCGGCCCCCGTGTCGCGCACCCGCCTGACCGTCACCGCCCAGGACCTGGCCGCCTACCGCGCCGCCGCCCGCACCGGCCTCGCACCCGCCGACGGCGACACCGCGGCCGCGGCGAGCCCCGCCCACCCCTTCGTCGCCGCCCACGCCCTGGCCCAGCACACCGTCACCGCCCTGACGGCCGGCGACGACGGCTTCACGGGCGTGGTCCACCTCGCCCAGGAGATCCGCACCCACACCCCCCTGGCCCCCGGCGAGGTCGACGTCAGCGTCGAGATCGCCGCGGTGCGCCGCGAAGCCCGCGGCACCCGCCTGGCTCTGGTCACCCGCCTCACCGACGCGGCCACCGCCACCCCCATCGCCGACCTCGACACCTCCGCCCTGCTGCTCGGCGCCACCCGCACCGAACCCCACGGCACCCTCGCCCCGGCCGCCCACCCCGGCACCACCCCCGACGGCGAACCGCTCACCCTCACCCACACCCTCACCCCCGCCGACACCACCGCCTACGCCCACGCCTCCGGCGACCGCAACCCCATCCACCTCGACGACACCGCCGCCCAGGCGGCCGGCTTCCCCGCCGCCATCGCCCACGGCATGCACCTCGTCGCCCTGGCCGCCGAGGAGATCACCGACCGCCACGCCGGCGGCGACCCCTCCCGCATCCACGCCCTCGGCGCCCGCTTCGCCGCCCCCACCCTCCACGGCACCGGGCTGCGCCTGACCCTGCAGCCCTACGACGCGGGCACGGTGGTGCGCTTCACGATCGCCACCGACGCGGGCACCGCGGTCAAGGCCGGCTGGGCGCGGATCGCGCCGGCGGGGGAGTGACGGCGATGACCACCGACACCGCGACCACCGCCGCGACCGCCGTGACCGGCGACGCCGCCGACGTGACCGGCGACGCCGATGTGACCGGCGACGCCGATGTGACCGGCGCCGCCGAGGCGGCGACCGAGGCCGCGCTGGTGCCGCTGGCGCTGCCCGACGCGTTCACCGCCCACGCCCGCACCCGCCCCCAGGCCCCGGCCCTGCTGTGGCACGAGCGCACCGTCTCCTACGGCGAACTCGCCGCGCTCGCCGACGCCGAACGCGCGCGCCTGGCCGCCCTGGACCTGGCGCCGGGGGAGCCGGTGGGCCTGCTCGCCGTCAAGTCACCCGAGGCCGTCGCCCTGGTGCTGGCCTGCCTGATGGAGCGCCGCCCCTTCCTGCTGCCCTCCCCGCAGCTCGCCCCGGCGCTGCTGGCCGCCCTGTTCGCCCAGGCCGGCGCCCGCCGCCTGCTCACCCCCCTCGGCCAGGACACCCCCGCCCTGCCCGCCCTCGCGCACCCGCAACCGGTGCCCACCCTGGCGGCCGGCACCTCGTTCATGCTCACCACCTCAGGCTCCACCGACCTGCCCAAGATCGTCCCCCTCGCGCAGGGCGCCGTCGACCGCTTCACCGTCTGGGCCCACGACACCTTCGACCTCGGCCCCGGCCGCGTCGTGGCCAACTACGCGCCGCTGAACTTCGACCTCGCGCTGCTCGACGTGTGGGCCACCCTCGCCGCCGGCGGCACCTGCCTGCTCATCGACCCCGCCCACGCGCTCAACGCCCGCCACCTGCTCGCCCAGCTCACCCGCCACCGCCCGCACGTCATGCAGGCCGTCCCCCTCGCCTGGGCCCTGCTCCTGCAGGCCGCCGAAACGGCCGTGCTGGACAGCGTCGAGCACGCCGCGTTCACCGGCGACGCCATCGACGCCCGCACCCTCGCAGCCCTGCCCGCCCTGCTGCCCGCCGCCCGCCTGTACAACATCTACGGCTGCACCGAGACCAACGACAGCTTCCTGCACCCGCTGGACCGCCTGGACGCCGCCGCCGCCCTGCCCGTACCCATCGGCCGCCCCCTGCCCGGCGTGCGCACCCTCATCGCCACCGGCGACGGCACCCCCCTCCAGGGCCCCGGCAGCGGCGA
>NZ_JBEORY010000087.1:0-31627 GCF_040302665.1 Kitasatospora sp. NPDC097691
GTGGAGGCGTGGAGCGACCCGATCGCCACCTGGCGCAAGGCCGCCGCGGTGAAGCTGCCCGCCGGGATCGACACCGCGCTGGTCCTGGAGGAGGGCGCCCGGCTGTTCGAGCAGGCCGCGGCCGGCGTGCCGAAGAAGGAGGGCCGCGCCGACGTCCTGGCCGCCGCCGAGGCGCTGCGCGACCCGACCATGCCGCCGCTGTCCCGGCTGGCCGCCGCCCTCGCCCCCGAGGTGCTGGAGCTGCTGACCCGGTACCCGCTGCGCGAGCTGCTCAGCGCCTCCCGCCCGCTGCCGCTGCAGGTGGACCGCGAGCGCGCGCTGTTCGGCTCCTGGTACGAGTTCTTCCCCCGTTCGGAGGGGGCCGTGGTGGACCCGAGCGGCGTCGAGCCGCCGCGCTCGGGCACCCTGCGCACCGCTGCCGAACGGCTTCCGGCGGTCGCCGCGATGGGCTTCGACGTGGTCTACCTGCCGCCGGTCCACCCGATCGGCCGAGCCTTCCGCAAGGGCCCGGACAACACCCTGACGGCCGGTCTGCACGACGTCGGCTCGCCCTGGGCGATCGGCTCCCCGGAGGGCGGCCACGACGCGCTCCACCCCGACCTCGGCACCATCGAGGACTTCGACCACTTCGTCACCGAGGCCCGGGAGCTGAACCTGGAGGTGGCGCTCGACTTCGCCCTCCAGTGCTCACCCGACCACCCCTGGGTGAACAAGCACCCGGAATGGTTCAGCCACCGCGCGGACGGCACCATCGCCTACGCCGAGAACCCGCCGAAGAAGTACCAGGACATCTATCCGGTCAACTTCGACCAGGACATGGACGGAATCGTCAAGGAAACCGCCCGAATCCTTCGGTTCTGGATGTCACACGGCGTGCGGATCTTCCGGGTCGACAACCCGCACACCAAACCGGTGCTGTTCTGGGAGAAGGTGCTCTCCGACATCGCCCGCACCGACCCGGATGTCGTGTTCCTGGCGGAGGCCTTCACCCGCCCCGCGATGATGCACACCCTGGCGAAGATCGGTTTCCACCAGTCGTACACGTACTTCACCTGGCGCACCACCAAGCCGGAACTCACCGAGTACCTCACCGAACTCACCGGTGACGCAGCCGCCTACATGCGCCCCAACTTCTTCGCCAACACCCCGGACATCCTGCACGCCTACCTGCAGCACGGCGGCCGCGCAGCCTTCGCGATCCGCGCGGTGCTCGCCGCCACCCTCTCCCCCAGCTACGGCGTCTACGCCGGCTACGAGCTGTACGAGAACGAGCCGGCCCACCCGGGCTCCGAGGAGTACCTGCACTCGGAGAAGTACGAGCTGCGCCCGCGCGACTGGAACCGCACCGACACCCTCGCCCCGCTGCTGACCGTGCTGAACCGGCTGCGCCGGCGCCACCCGGCCCTGCAGCAGCTGCGCGACCTGCGCTTCCACCCCACCGACAACGACCAGGTGCTCGCCTACTCCAAGACCGCGACCACCCCCGAGGGCCTCACCGACCAGGTCATCACCGTGGTGAACCTCGACCCGCACCACGTCCAGGAGGCCACCGTCAGCCTCGACGGCGACGGCCCGTACGCGGTGCACGACGAGCTCACCGGCGCCGTCTACACCTGGGGCCGGCACAACTACGTCCGGCTCGATCCCTCAGCCGAGCCGGCTCACCTCCTCACGGTTCGGAGGAACCCAGCGTGACAGTGAACGAGCCCGTCCCCGACACCTTCCCCGAGACCTCGAAGAAGAACCTGGACCCCGAGTGGTTCAAGCGTGCGGTCTTCTACGAGGTGCTGGTGCGGTCCTTCCAGGACAGCAACGGCGACGGGGTCGGGGACCTCAAGGGGCTCACGGCCAAGCTCGACTACCTCCAGTGGCTCGGGATCGACTGCCTCTGGCTCCCCCCGTTCTTCGCCTCCCCGCTGCGCGACGGCGGCTATGACGTGTCCGACTACACCTCGGTGCTGCCGGAGTTCGGCGACCTCGCCGACTTCATGGAGTTCACCGACGCCGCGCACGCCCGCGGCATGCGCGTGATCATCGACTTCGTCATGAACCACACCAGCGACCAGCACCCGTGGTTCCAGGCCTCCCGGGAGGACCCGGACGGGCCGTACGGCGACTTCTACATGTGGGCCGACGACGACAAGCAGTACCCGGACGCCCGGATCATCTTCGTCGACACCGAGACCTCCAACTGGACCTACGACCCGGTCCGCAAGCAGTACTACTGGCACCGCTTCTTCTCGCACCAGCCGGACCTCAACTACGACAACCCCCGGGTCCAGGACGAGATGATCGCCGGGCTCAGGTTCTGGCTCGACCTCGGCATCGACGGCTTCCGGCTGGACGCGGTGCCGTACCTCTTCGCCCGCGAGGGCACCAACTGCGAGAACCTGCCGGAGACCCACGAGTTCCTCAAGCGGGTCCGCAAGGAGATCGACGCCGACTACCCCGACACCGTGCTGCTCGCCGAGGCCAACCAGTGGCCGGAGGACGTCGTCGACTACTTCGGCGACTTCACCTCGGGCGGCGACGAGTGCCACATGGCGTTCCACTTCCCGGTGATGCCGCGGATCTTCATGGCGGTGCGCCGCGAGTCCCGCTACCCGGTCTCCGAGATCCTCGCCAAGACCCCGCGCATCCCCAACGGCTGCCAGTGGGGCATCTTCCTGCGCAACCACGACGAGCTGACCCTGGAGATGGTCACCGACGAGGAGCGCGACTACATGTACGCGGAGTACGCCAAGGACCCGCGGATGCGCGCCAACGTGGGCATCCGCCGCCGGCTCGCCCCGCTGCTGGAGAACGACCGCAACCAGATCGAGCTGTTCACCGCCCTGCTGCTCTCCCTGCCCGGCTCGCCGGTGCTCTACTACGGGGACGAGATCGGCATGGGCGACAACATCTGGCTCGGCGACCGGGACGGCGTGCGCACGCCGATGCAGTGGACCCCGGACCGCAACGCGGGTTTCTCCTCCGCCGACCCGGGCAGGCTCAGTCTGCCGCCCATCATGGACCCGGTGTACGGCTTCCAGGTGACCAACGTCGAGGCGCAGCAGAGCAGTTCGAGTTCGCTGCTGCACTGGACGCGTCGCATGATCGAGATCCGCAAGCTCAATCCGGCGTTCGGCCTGGGCAGCTACGCCGAACTGCCGTCCAGCAACCCCGCCGTGCTGGCCTTCGTGCGCGAGCACGAAGGGGACCTGGTCATGTGCGTGAACAACTTCTCGCGGTTCGCTCAGCCGACCGAGCTGGACCTGCGGCAGTACGGCGGGCGGTACCCGGTCGAGCTGATCGGCGGGGTGCGCTTCCCGTCGATCGGTGAGTGGCCCTACCTGCTCACCCTGGCCGGGCACGGCTTCTACTGGTTCCAGCTCCGGCAGCCCCCGCGCCTGAGCGGGACCAGGCGGTCGAAGTAACGATCCGCCGCGCCCCGCCGCACCGCCACACCCGCACCACCAGACCCTCCGGGGGCGCCAGTTGAACCCCAGCGCCCCCGGAGTTCTCTGCACCACCGCGTACGGAGAACAGCCCAACGGCCACCCACACGAAGGCGTGACACCCGAGCCATGCTCGCGTGCCGCGACCGCCGCGCCGCCGAAATCCGGAAGACTGACGGACCCGGCCACGACCCGTCGGGCAGTCCGCGTGCTTCCGGGGAAAGGGAGTCATGTCCGAAACCTCCCGTTCTCAAGCCCATGTGCAGCACGACGCCCCGGCCGGCTCCACCGCGCCGACCGGCGCGCGGGGCTCCGGGCTCCGGAGAACCGCCCTGGGGGTCAGCGAGCTCGTCCAGGCGGCGCTGCCGCTGATCGCCGCGTGGCTGCCCACCCAGCGCTGGTACGCCGGGAAGGGGCGGCCCATCACCGGCCTCACCCCGGTGGTCGGCACCCCGCTGCAGGTCGGCGACCCCGCCCTGCTGCACCTGCTGCTGCGGGTCGAGCACGCCACCACGGCCGGCGCCCCGCACGGCGACATCTACCAGCTGCTGCTCGGCATCCGCTCGCAGGGGCTGGGGGACATCGGGCCCGGCGCGGTGCTCGGCCGGCTCAGCCAGGGCCCGTACGACGGCGCGACCCTCTACGACGCGGTGCACGACCCCGAACTCACCGGGCGCCTGCTGGAACACCTGGCCACCGGCGACCGCTTCGGCTCGCTGTCCTTCCGCCGCACCCCCGGCTCCGGACTGCCCGCCAACCTCCCCGGCCGCGCCTCCACCGCCGAGCAGTCCAACAGCTCGGTCATCTACGGCACCTCGTACATCCTCAAACTGTTCCGCCGCATCCACCCCGGCACCAACCCGGACCTCGAACTCTCGCTCGCCCTCTCCCGGGCCGGCTCCACCCGCATCCCCCGGGTCGCCGCCTGGTTCGAGAGCCGGATGGAGCGTGCCGAACCGGCCACCCTCGGCCTGCTCCAGCGCTACCTGCCGGACGCCGAGGACGGCTGGGAGCTCGCCCTCGACCAGGTCGGCCGGCTCAAGGGCGACCGCTCCCCGGGCAACTTCGCCATCGAGGCGCACCGGCTCGGCCGGGCCACCGCCGAGGTGCACCGGGTGCTGTCCCGGTCGATGCCGGTCGCCCGGCTCGACCGCACCCAGACCGGACGGCTCGCCACCGCGATGGCCGACCGGCTGGACAGCGCCGTCGCCGCCGTCCCCGGCCTGCTGCGCTTCCGGGCCGCGCTGCGCGCCGCCTTCCAGCAGCTCGCCGACGCCCACCCGGACGGTCTGCCGGTCCAGCGCATCCACGGCGACCTGCACCTCGGGCAGGCCATGCGGACCCCGCACGGCTGGGTCCTGCTGGACTTCGAGGGGGAGCCGGCCAAGTCGGTCAACGAACGGCGCGAACCGCAGCCCGCCCTGCGCGACGTCGCCGCCATGCTCCGCTCCTTCGACTACGCCGCCGCCCACCTGCTGGCCGGCGGCCCGGTCGACCCGGAACTGGCCCACCTGGCCGCCGCCTGGGCCCAACGCAACCGCACCGCCTTCTGCGCCGGCTACACGGCCGGGGGCGGCGCCGACCCGGCGGCCTCGCCGGAGCTGATGCGGGCGCTGGAGATCGACAAGGCGGTGTACGAGGTGGTGTACGAGGCCCGGCACCGGCCGAGCTGGCTGCCGATCCCGCTGGCCGCGATCAACCGGCTCGCCCTGTCCGTCTGACTCCCCCGATCCCCGCTCGCCCGCCACTCGTACCGCCGCTTCCCGTACCGCCCGCAGGAGTTCGCCCACCCCGCCGCAGGAGGACCACGCCGTGACGCCGCTCGACCCGACCGGCCGCCCCAACCGCACCGTTCCGGCCACCTTCCTGGCCGGGGCCGCCGACCCGCCCCGAGCCGAAGGGCTCGCCGACGCCGACGGCGGAGCGGTCCGAGCGACCGAGGAAGGAGGGGGTGCCGGGAGTGCCGCGGTGGCGGCCGTCGATGCCGGGCCCGAGCGCCCGGCGGCGAGCCGGCGGAGCGCACCGCGCGCGGCCGCTCCCGCGGGTGTTGCGACCGACGCCCCCGTCGGGGCGCTGCGCCTGCCCGAGGCACCGCTGCCGCCGTCCGAGGTGGAGCGGCTGGTGAGCGGGCAGCACCACGACCCGCACGCGCTGCTCGGCGCGCACCCGGTGCACGGCGGCACGGCGGTCCGGGTGCTGCGCCCGTTCGCCGAGCGGGTGGTCGTCCGGACCCCGCAGGGCCCCGCCGAACTCACCCACCAGCAGAACGGGCTGTTCACCGGGCTGGTGGCCGGCGCAGAACTGCCGGACTACTCCCTGCTGGTGACCTACCCGGACGGCGAGCCGCTGTGCCAGCACGACGGCTACCGCACCCCGCCCACCCTCGGCGAGCTGGACCTGCACCTGATCTCCGAGGGCCGGCACGAGCAGCTGTGGCGGGCGCTCGGCTCGCACGTGCGCACCGTCGACGGCGTGGCCGGCACCGCGTTCGCGGTCTGGGCGCCGAACGCGGTCGGCGTGCGGCTGATCGGCGACTTCAACCACTGGGACGGCACGGGGCACCCGATGCGCTCGCTCGGCTCCTCCGGCATCTGGGAGCTGTTCGTCCCGGGCCTGGCCGAGGGCGCGACGTACAAGTACGAGGTGCACACCCGGCAGGGCTGGGTGCTGGACAAGGCCGACCCGCTGGCCCGGGCCGCCCAGTGCCCGCCCGGCACCGCCTCGGTGGTCACCTCCTCCGCCTACGCCTGGCAGGACGGCGAGTGGATGGCCCGCCGGGCCCGCACCGCGCACCACCGGGCACCGATGTCGGTGTACGAGCTGCACCTGCCCTCGTGGCGCCCGGACCTCACCGACTACCGCGCCATCGCCGAGGAACTCCCGCGCTACCTCAAGGAGTTGAACTTCACCCATGTGGAGTTCATGCCGGTGATGGAGCACCCCTTCGGCGGCTCCTGGGGCTACCAGGTGTCCGGCTACTACGCCCCCACCGCCCGGCTCGGCGGGCCGGACGACTTCCGGTACCTGGTGGACACCCTGCACCGGCACGGCATCGGCGTGATCGTCGACTGGGTGCCCGCGCACTTCCCCAAGGACGACTTCGCACTCGCCCGCTTCGACGGCGAGCCGCTGTACGAGCCCGCCGACCCGCTGCGCGCCGAGCACCCCGACTGGGGGACGCTGGAGTTCGACTACGGCCGCAAGGAGGTGCGCAACTTCCTGGTCGCCAACGCGGTCTACTGGTGCGAGGAGTTCCACATCGACGGCCTGCGGGTCGACGCCGTCGCCTCGATGCTCTACCTCGACTACTCCCGCGAGGGCGGCGCCTGGACGCCCAACCAGTACGGCGGCCGGGAGAACCTGGACGCGGCCTCCTTCCTCCAGGAGATGAACGCCACCGTCTACCGGCGCTGCCCCGGCGTGATCACCATCGCCGAGGAGTCCACCGCCTGGGACGGGGTCACCCGCCCCACCGACGCCGGTGGTCTCGGCTTCGGGCTGAAGTGGAACATGGGCTGGATGCACGACTCGCTGGTCTACATGTCCAAGGAGCCGGTGCACCGCAAGTACCACCACAACGAGATCACCTTCTCGATGGTGTACGCCTACTCGGAGAACTACATCCTGCCGATCTCGCACGACGAGGTCGTCCACGGCAAGCAGGCCCTGGTCTCCAAGATGCCCGGCGACTGGTGGCAGCAGCGTGCCAACCACCGCGCCTACCTGGGCTTCATGTGGTCCCACCCGGGCAAGCAACTGCTCTACATGGGGCAGGAGTTCGCCCAGGGCGCGGAGTGGGACCACGAGCACGGCCCGCAGTGGTGGGTGCTCGACGAGCAGTGGCCGGCCCACCGGGACCACCTCGGGGTGCGCAGCCTGGTCCGCGACCTCAACCGGCGCTACCTCGACACCCCGGCGCTGTGGGAGCTGGACAGCACCCCGGACGGCTTCCGCTGGCTCGACGGCGGCGCCGCGAACGACAACCTGCTCTCCTACGTCCGCTACGCGGCCGACGGCACCCCGCTGGTCGCAGTCTGCAACTTCTCCCCGGTCGTGCGGCACGGCCGCCGGGTCGGCCTGCCCCGCCTGGCGGGCCGCGACCAGCTGTGGGAGGAGGTGCTGAACACCGACGCCGAGGAGTACGGCGGCAGCGGCATCGGCAACTCCCACCCGGTCAAGGCCGAACCGGTGGAGTGGGACGGCCAGCCCCGCTCCGCCGAACTGATCCTCCCCCCGCTCGCCACCCTCTGGTTCCGCCCGGCGTGATCGCCTAGGCTCCCCGCCTGAGACTGATCGTCAGCAGGCGGGGGGCTTGCACGTGGGACTGTGGACATCACTCGGCTGGATCTACCTGCTGGTGCCCTTCGTCTGCTGGGCGGCGCTGGTCCGCACCCGGGCGGTCGGGGCCGCGGTCTTCGCCGTCCTCACGGGTATGGCGGCCATCCTCGTGGGCCTGCAGTGCGAGTGGTTCTTCGTCCGGCCCGCGGCCGAGCTGCAGGCCGGGTACCCGTTCATGGCGGGCCTGGTGATCCTGGTGGGGGAGGTGATCGAGAAGCGGCTGCGCGGCCCCCGGCCGGAGGACCGGTTCGTCGACCGGGTCGGCGCGGTCTCCGTCACGGTCTGCGTCCACTCCGTCGTCGGGGCGGTCGTCGTCCTCGGCTATCTGGTCATCGCCCACGACGCCTTCCTCCCGAGCGCCGCCGAGGTACCGCTGCCAACCGGGGTGAGCATCGAGCACGACGACGGGGGTTACTGCGGCTCGAACTTCTGCTCCCGGACCCTCACCCTCGGCAGCACCACGGGCCTGTCGGCCGACCAGGTGGAGACCCGCCTGCGGGCCGCGCTCGCCGCCGACGGCTGGACCCCGGGCCGCAACGGCGCCCTCGTGCATCCGCACGGCTGGCTGGTGGACCGGCGCCTGTCGGAGGCCTTCGTGAGCGGGCGGACGGTGGAACTGTCCGGCTCGGAGATCACCAACGCCGGCTCCTGACCTCCGCCACCTCCCCGGCATGACCTTCGTCCCTTGCCGCCCCGGCCCGACTCTGCTCGCGGACGAACGTTCGGGGTGCGAAGGTATGGTCGACATGACCACCTTCCGAGGCGACGGGACGGAGACACCCACGTGGCGCGCAGCGTGTACGTGACCGGTATCGACCGGGGGGACGGCCGGCAGGCGGTCGAACTCGGGGTCATGGAACTGCTCACCCGCCAGGTGGACCGGGTCGGGGTCTTCCGCCCGCTGGTGCACGCCGCCGCACCCGGGGAGCCGGGCTCGGACCACGTGGTCGAGCTGCTGCACGCCCGCTACCGGATCGACCTGCCGAGCACCGAGCTGTACGGCCTCACCTACGAGGAGGCCGCCGTGCTGCAGGCCGCCCGGGGGCAGGATGAGCTGGTCTCCGTCCTGGTCGACCGGTTCCGCGCGATGGAACGGCGCTGCCAGGCGGTGCTGGTGCTCGGCACCGACTTCGCCGACACCAACATCCCGGACGAGCTGGCCTTCAACGCCCGCCTCGCCAACGAGTTCGGCGCCGCCGTGCTGCCCGTGGTCGGCGGCCAGGGCAAGGACCCGGAGGCCGTGATCGCCGAGGTGCGCAACGCCCACCGGGCGTACACCGACCTCGGCTGCGAGACCCTCGCGATGATCGCCAACCGGACCGCCACCAGCGCCAAGCAGCGGATCCAGCGCAAGCTCACCGAGAAGCTGCCGATCCCCGCCTACGTCATCCCGGAGGAGCCGGCCCTGGCCGCGCCCACCGTCGCCCAGCTGGTCGAGGCCACCGGCGCCGAGGTGCTGCTCGGCGACGCGGCCGGCCTGGCCCGGGACGTGCGCGGCTACGTCTTCGGCGGCGCCATGCTGCCGACCTTCCTGGACGCGCTGACCGAGGGCGCGCTCGTCGTCACCCCCGGGGACCGCGCCGACCTGGTGATCGGCTCGCTGGCCGCGCACGCCGCCGGCGCCCCGCCGATCGCCGGCGTGCTGCTGACGCTCGGCCAGCACCCCGGCCCGAACGTGATGGCACTGGCCGCCCGGCTCGCCCCGGGCACCCCGGTCGCCGTCGTCCCCGAGGGCAGCTGGCCGACCGCCGCCACCCTGACCCACCTGGAGGGCAAGCTCACCGCGGCCAGCCCCCGGAAGGCCGAGATCGCCCTCGGCCTGTTCGAACTGCACGTCGACACCGCCGAGTTGACCAACCGGATCGAGGTCGGCCGGTCCGAGCGGGTCACCCCGATGATGTTCGAGCACGAGCTGCTGGAGCGCGCCCGGGCCGGCCGCCGGCACGTCGTGATGCCCGAGGGGACCGAGGAGCGGGTGCTGCGCGCGGCCGAGATCCTGCTGCGCCGCAACATCTGCGACCTCACCCTGCTCGGCGACCCGGACGCGGTGCGCCGCAAGGCCGCCGGCCTCGGCATCGAGCTGCCGCAGGAGGGGTCGGGCGCCGACCGCGCCCAGGTCCGGCTCGTCGACCCGACCACCAGCCCGCTGCGCCGCCAGTTCGCCGAGCTGTACGCGCGCCTGCGGGCCCACAAGGGGATGACCGTCGAGCTGGCGCTGGACGTCGTCACCGACGTCTCGTACTTCGGCACCCTGATGGTCCAGGAGGGCATCGCGGACGGCATGGTGTCCGGCGCGGTGCACTCCACCGCGGCCACCATCCGGCCGGCCTTCGAGGTGATCAAGACCTCGCCGGGCGCCGCGATCGTCTCCTCCGTCTTCTTCATGTGCCTGGCCGACAAGGTGCTGGTGTACGGCGACTGCGCGGTCAACCCCGACCCGGACGCCCAGCAGCTGGCCGACATCGCGATCCAGTCCGCCGCCACCGCCGCCCAGTTCGGGGTGGAGCCGCGGGTCGCGATGCTCTCGTACTCGACCGGCACCTCCGGCTCCGGCGCCGACGTCGACAAGGTCCGCAAGGCCACCGAGATCGTCCGCGAGCTGCGGCCGGACATCCTGGTCGAGGGCCCGATCCAGTACGACGCGGCGGTGGACGAGCACGTCGCGGCCACCAAGCTGCCGGGCTCCCCGGTGGCCGGGCGGGCGACCGTGCTGATCTTCCCGGACCTCAACACCGGCAACAACACCTACAAGGCGGTCCAGCGCTCGGCCGGCGCGGTCGCGGTCGGCCCGGTGCTGCAGGGGCTGCGCAAGCCCGTCAACGACCTCTCCCGCGGGGCGCTGGTGCAGGACATCGTCAACACCGTCGCGATCACCGCCATCCAGTCCCAGGACGACAAGGAGCAGCAGGCATGAGTGGTGGAACGCGCGTCCTCGTGCTGAACGCCGGCTCCTCGTCGGTGAAGTACCAGCTGATCGAGATGCTGGACGGCGCCCGGCTGGCCTCCGGGCTGGTCGAGCGGATCGGCGAGTCGGGCGGCCGCCTGGTGCACACCCCCCGTACGGGCGAGCGGCGCGAGGCGCTGCAGCCGTTCCCCGACCACTCGGCCGCGCTGAAGGCCGTCGCCGAGGAGCTGGCCGCCGACGGCCTCGGGCTGGACTCCCCCGAGCTGGCCGCGATCGGTCACCGGGTGGTGCACGGCGGCAAGCGGTTCACCGAGCCGACCGTGATCACCGAGGAGGTGCTCGGGGAGATCCGCCGGCTGATCCCCGTCGCCCCGCTGCACAACCCGGCCAACATCACCGGCATCGAGGTGGCCCGGGCGCTGCGCCCCGACCTCCCGCAGGTGGCCGTCTTCGACACCGCCTTCCACGCCTCGATGCCCGAATACGCGGCGCGGTACGCGATCGACAAGGACGTCGCCGACGAGCACCGGGTGCGCCGCTACGGCTTCCACGGCACCTCGCACCAGTACGTCTCGCGGGCGACCGCCCGGCTGCTCGGCAAGGACCCGGCCGAGGTCAACGTGATCGTGCTGCACCTGGGCAACGGCGCCTCCGCCTCGGCGGTCAGCGGCGGGCGCTGCGTCGACACCTCGATGGGCCTGACCCCGCTGGAGGGCCTGGTCATGGGCACCCGCTCGGGCGACATCGACGCCGGCGTGGTGTTCCACCTGCACCGGGTCGGCGGGCTGTCGATCGACGAGATCGACGACCTGCTCAACCGCCGCAGCGGCCTGCGCGGCCTGTGCGGCGAGAACGACATGCGCGAGATCATGCGCCGCGCGGACGAGGGGGACGCGGACGCGAAGCTCGCCTTCGACAGCTACGTCCACCGGCTGCGCAAGTACATCGGCGGCTACTACGGGGTGCTCGGCCGGGTGGACGCGATCGCCTTCACCGCGGGCGTAGGAGAGAACGCGGCGCCGGTGCGCGCGGCGGCCACCGCGGGACTGGAGGAACTGGGCATCGCCGTGGACCCGGAGCTGAACTCGGTGCGCTCGGGCGAGGCCCGGATCATCTCGCCCGCGTTCGCCCGGGTGACGGTCGCGGTGGTGCCCACCGACGAGGAGCTGGAGATCGCCCGGCAGACCTTCGCACTGGTGCACCGGGAGCCCCGCCTGTCCGAGGGCTGACACGAAATCGTCTCACCCCTCGGAACTCTTCGTCGGCGATTCCTCCCGGTCCGTGCCGAATGCGCGCATAACCCGAACGGATAGACTGACCGATATGCGCCGAGCGAAAATTGTCTGCACCCTGGGTCCGGCGACGGACTCCTACGAACAGCTGAAGGCCATCGTCGAAGCGGGCATGAACGTCGCCCGACTGAACATGAGCCACGGCAACCACGCGGACCACGAGGAGCGGTACCGCAAGGTCCGCCAGGTCTCGGAGGACACCGGCAAGGCCATCGGCGTCCTGGCCGACCTCCAGGGTCCCAAGATCCGTCTGGCGACCTTCGCCAACGGTCCGGTGACCGTCGACAACGGCGACGAGTTCACCATCACCACCGAGGACGTCCCCGGTGACCAGTACATCTGCGGCACCACCTACAAGGGCCTGCCCGGCGACGTGAAGCCCGGCGACCCGATCCTCATCAACGACGGCGTCATCGCCCTGGAGGTCGTCAGCGTCGACGGCCCGCGGGTGAAGACCGTGGTGGTCGAGGGCGGCGTGCTCTCGAACAACAAGGGCATCAACCTGCCCGGCGCGGCCGTCAACGTGCCCGCCCTGTCCGAGAAGGACAAGGACGACCTGCGCTTCGCACTGCGCCTGGGCGTCGACATGATCGCCCTGTCCTTCGTCCGCAACGCGGACGACATCAAGGACGTCCACGAGGTCATGGACGAGGTCGGCATCCGGGTGCCGGTCATCGCCAAGATCGAGAAGCCGCAGGCCGTCGAGGCCATGGAGGAGATCGTCCTCGCCTTCGACGCCATCATGGTCGCCCGCGGCGACCTCGCCGTGGAGTACCCGCTGGAGCGGGTGCCGCTGGTCCAGAAGCAGCTGGTCACGCTGGCCCGCCGCAACGCCAAGCCGGTCATCGTCGCCACCCAGATGATGGAGTCGATGATCCACGCCTCGCGCCCGACCCGCGCCGAGGTCTCCGACGTCGCCAACGCCATCCTGGACGGCGCCGACGCGGTCATGCTCTCCGCCGAGTCCAGCGTCGGCAAGTACCCGGTCGAGACCGTCCGCACCATGAGCCGGATCTGCGAGAAGGCCGAGGAGGAGCTGCTCTCCCAGGGCCTGCAGCCGCTCAACCCGGGCCGCAAGCCGCGCACCCAGGGCGGCTCGGTCGCCCGCGCCGCGTGCGAGCTGGGCGACTTCCTCGACGGCAAGGCGCTGGTCGCGTTCACCAAGTCCGGCGACACCGCCCGCCGGCTGTCCCGCTACCGCTCGCCGATCCCGGTGATCGCGTTCACCCCGGACTCCGCGACCCGCAACCAGCTCTCGCTGAGCTGGGGCGTCGAGGCGTACGTGACCGAGCAGGTCGCCACCACCGACGCCATGGTCGCCCAGGTCGACCGTGAGCTGCTGCGGATGGGCCGGCTCGGCGACGGCGACACCGTGATCGTCACCGCCGGTGTCCCGGTCGGCATCCCCGGCACCACCAACATGGTGCAGGTGCACCACCTGGGCACCCGGGGCGAGTGAGCCCCGAGGCCTGAGAACGCCCGTGGGGCGGTCCTCCCGTACGGGAGGACCGCCCCACGGGCGTCACGGCGTCCGGCGCCCGTCGCTCACTCGTTGCTGTAGGGCGCGTCGTCGTTGAACAGGTGCATCCCCGGGATGTGCAGGGTGCCGCCGAACTGGCCGGCCTGCTTGGCGGTGACGCCGGTCAGCTCCAGGTCCAGCGGGATCGGGATGGCGCCGATCAGGTCGTACAGCCAGCGCGGCAGGGTGTCCGGGGTGAGGGTGATCTCGCCCAGGTCGATCGGGATGGGCAGGCCGAGCACCTTGGAGAGGTGGCCGGACAGCCGCTCCACGTACATGGTGACCGGGCCGTTGCGCATGGTCGAGGTGGATCCCTTGGCGCCCTGGACGTGGAAGGTGACGCCGTTGCCCTCCAGAGTCGACATGTCGAGATTGTCGATGTCGACGCTGTCGACCACGAACTTCAGCACCCGCTTGCTGCCGGTCGGGGTCTTCACGTCGTAGACGCCGTGGAAGGCCGCGCCGTGCAGGGCCAGACGGCTGGTCAGCAGCGTCCAGTTCTGCTCCGGGACGACGTGGCCGACCGTGGCCGCGCCGGCGGTCAGACCCCGGGTGTCCACATCGCAGTTCGGGTTGTCGGTGGGCGTGGCGGACGGGGTGCCGGTGGCGCCCGCGGTGGGCGAGGCGGTACCGGAGGCGCCGGCCGAGGGCGTCGCCTTGGGGCTCGCCTTCCCACTCGGCGTCGCGGCCGGCGAGGGCGCACCACCGGGGGACGGGGCCGTGGTCGGCGCGGCGTCCGGCGTCGCGCCGTGGGCCTGTGGCTGGGCGGGCGCGGGCTGGGCCGGGGTGCCGGCGTGCGGAGCCGAGGCGGTCGGGGTGGTGGCCGCCGGCGCCGGGGTCGTGCCCGGCTTGGGGGCCTGGGTCGGGGCCGCGGTCGGGCTCGGCGAAGCGGTCGGGTTCAGCAGGTGGTTGATGCCGCCGACGATGTCGTCGATCAGCCCGGCCTGGGTCGCCGTGCCCGTACCGCTGCCGGCACCCTGTCGGTCCGTTCCCGACGCGACCGCGCCGGTGTCGGCGGCCACGGCCTGCGGCTGCGCGGCCGCCCGGGCGGCGGGCGGCTGGGTGGTGGGCGCCGCCGCGGCCGGTGGCTTGACCGGCGAGGTGGGCTGCTGGGTGGGCGCGACGGTGGGCGCCTGGCTCGGGGCCTGGCCGGCCGGCTGGGTCGGCACCGAGGTCGGACCGGTCGAGGGCCCGGTGGTGGGCGCCGAGGTCGGCGGCGCGGTCGGGCCGGTGGTCGGGCCGGTGGTCGGGCCGGGCGGCGGCTCGGGCAGCTCGCTCTTGGGGACGGGCGTCTCGATCGGCGCGACGTCCGGCACCGCGGCCGGCGCTGCGCCGCAGGGCTTGCCCGCCGCGGACTCGGCGATCGCCGGGTTGGGCGTGTAGGCGGCGGCCATCAGCAGCGCGGTCGGCACCGCGGCCATCGCCAGCGCGCGGCCTCTCAATCTGACCCGTACGGGCGTGCGCGGGGCCGCGTGCCGACCGGAGCGCCGCGCCGGAACGGCCGCGTCGTCGGCTTGCTCGGCCGGCCCGGTCACCGCGCCGCCTCCGGGTCGGTGGCGCCGGCCTGCTTCGGGACGACTGCCTCGGCAGCGGACTGGGCGGCCGGCTCCTGCGGCGTGCCCTGGGCGGGCAGTTGGGCGGTGGGCGCCTCGGCGGCGGCCTCGGCTGCCACCTCGGTGGCCTGCTCGGCGACACCCGCCGGCTCGGTGGCGACGCTCTGCGCCGTGCCCGCCCCGGCCAGGGCGTTCCCGGCCGCCTCGTCCTCGGCGTCCTTGCCGCGGCCGCGACGCCGGCCCTTGGCCGCGGACCCGGCCTTCGGCTCCGGCAGCGGCGCCCAGGAGACCATCAGCCCGCCGCCGATCAGGCCCGGCAGCAGCGCCAGTCCGAAGCCCGCCAGGTTGGAGACCGGGATCGAGACCAGGGTCAGCAGGATGGTGGCGATGCCGCTGAAGACCCGCACCGCGGGCTGGAACCAGGCGGTCAGACCGAGGATGATCATCAGCACGCCGATGATCAGCGACCCGGCACCGGCCGTGGTCGACATCGCGATGGTCAGGCCGCCGAACGTCAGGTGGGCATACGGGAAGTAGAGGATCGGGACGCCGGCGATCATGGCCAGCAGGCCGCCCCAGAAGGGCCTGGTGCGGCGGAAATCACGGAAGTGCCGCCAGAGCCACCCGAATGGGTTCTGGTGGCCGGTCCGGGGTTCGACCGTTGCGCTGGACATGGTGCAGCTCCTCGATGTCGCTACGAGGGAAGAACAATGGGGGTGGGCCGGGGGCGGCGATGCTCCGCCGCCCCCGGCCCCGGGTGGACCCGTCGTCGGGGCGCGTCGCCCGGCAGGCCGTCAGGCGTGCCGGGCGGGCGTCCCGGTCAAAGCGAGACTCAGAAGCACTCGTTGCCCGCGCCGTCGCCGCTCTTCAGCGCGAGGCTCAGGCCGTTCAGCTTGAACGTGCCGGCCGAGGTGGCCCGGGCGACCTGCTGAACGCCGCTCAGGTCGGCCTTCTTGGCGGCCTGGGCGAAACCGGTCGCACCGCTCGGCAGACCGGCGCCGCCGCCCGCCTTGGTGACGCCCGGGTGCGGGGTCCAGCCCTGGGTGGCCGAGCCGGAGAGGGTGGAGGCGTCCTGACCGATGTTGATGTCGGTGAAGGTCGCGTCCGCCTTCAGCTGCTCCAGGTCGATCAGCAGGTTGTCGGCCTGGACCGGCTTGCCCGCCTCGGTACCGGCGTGCAGCTGCAGGGTGATCTTGCCCAGACCGAAGCCGGTCAGGTCCGTCACCACCGACTGGCACAGGTTGGTGATGTCGGCGTGGTCGAAGGCCGAGACCGCGACCGGGTGCGGCTTGCCGTTGGCCTCGATGTCGACCGAGCCGAACTGGGCGAAGTTGGTGCCGTGCAGCTGGTCGGTGCTGACCTTGAACTGCTGGCCGGAAATGCTGAACGAAGCGGCGAGCGCACTGTTGGCGATCGAGACGCCGACCATCGCGGTGGCCGCGACGCTCGGCACCATCACCAGGGCGAAGCGCTTCCAGCGGGTCTTGCCGTAGGTCTTGGACATGCGAGTCCTCCTTCTAGGACGTACATCTCCGGCTCCCCGGCGGCGCGTCCCGCGCCGGTGGGGGCCTGGGATGGGAGAGAGCTACGTCCTCGGTAGCGGAGAGCGCCTTGGGCGTCGTCGGACGCGGGAGCGGCCTGCGTGGAGCAGGCCTCCCGGCCGAGCACCGGCCGACCTTGTGGGGCGGCGGGCAGGACCGACGACATCGGCGATCACCCCCGAGCGACAACCAGCGACCGCGCAGGGCCGCGCGGCCGGTCGAAGGACAGGAACCGCCGTGGGACCGCGGATACCCCCCTGCCCTCCCTACCGCCGACCGGGGTCGGCGGATCACCCGGTGGGGATCCCGCGCTCCGCGTGGCCGACGGGCTGTCGGAGGGTGTGGAGTCTGGGACCGGGCGACGCCGATGCTGCTTGAATCCCGGGCGAAGCACAAGGGGTGCCTTACTGACGGGTAATCCAACATCCGGTGGCGTCGATCATGAACTGGACGCGACGAGCACCGTGCGTGACACCTTGAAGGAACGGTGACGACGAAATCCGCCGGAAACACCAGCGAAACACCCGCGGGCGGTCACGTATGGTGACCGCCCGCGGGTGAAATCAAGATTTGGTAAACCTCTGTCCGGTTGACCGGATTGTCGCCAAATCACCTGGCGACACCGCAGGTCATCCGCTGTGCCAGCCGACCGGCCGGAACCGGGCCCGACCCGGCCTCGGACCGGGACCCGACCCGGCCTCGGACGGGCCCGAACCGGGGTCGGAGGGGGCCCGAACCGGGGTCAGAAGAGCACGCGCGCCAGCGCCGTACGGGCCGCGGTGACCCGCGGGTCGTCCGACCCGATCACCTCGAACAGCTCCAGCAGACGCAGCCGGGCGGTGTCCCGGTCCTCGCCGGCCGTCCGTCCGACGGTGTCCACCAGGCGCCCGAAGGCGTCCTCGACGTGGCCGCCGACCAGGTCCAGGTCGGCCGCCTGGAGCTGGATCCCGACGTTCTTGGGCTCGGCCGCGGCCGCCGCCCGGACGGCCTGCAGGTCCAGACCCTCGATCCGCTGCAGCAGCTCGGCCTGGGCCAGACCCAGCTTGGCCTCGGTGTTGCCCGGCTGGTCGGCCAGCACGTTCTTGTACGCCTGGACGGCGCCGCCCAGGTCGCCCGCGTCCAGCGCGTCGTGCGCGGCGGCCAGCGCCGGATCCTCGGGGCGCTCCGGGGCCGCGGTCGGGGCCTCGCCCTGGGCGACCGCGCCGCCGCCCACGCCGAAGCGCTGCTCGGCGACCAGGATCAGCTGGTCGAGGATCTTGCGGATGTTGGCGGCGCTCTCCGCGCCCTGGAACAGCGGCACCAGCTGGCCGGCCACCACGGCCATCACGGCCGGGATGCCCTGGATGCCGAACTGCTGGGCGAGCAGCTGGTTCGAGTCCACGTCGATCTTGGCGAGCACGAAGCGGCCGGCGTACTCCTCGGCCAGGCCCTCCAGGACCGGGCTGAGCTGCTTGCAGGGGCCGCACCACTCGGCCCAGAAGTCGATGACGACCGGCACCTCGGTGGAGCGCTGGACGACCTCGGTCTCGAAGGTGTCCTCGGTGACGTCGATGACGAGCTGGTGGGCGGACTGGGCGGGGGCGACTCCGGCCGCTTCGGCGGCCGCCGCCTGACGGGCCCGCTCGGCCCGGGCCTGCTCGGCCTTCTGGGCGGCCTCGCCGGCCGCCTTCACTGCGGCGAGGTCGACCGCGCCGCGCAGGGCGGAGCTGTTGGGACGCGAATTCCGTGGCTGCATGGCACCATCCTCCCCCGTCCGCGCTGCTCGCGGGCACCATCCTCGGGAAAGTCGGCTCGCGCGGGACGCGCGGCGCCGGTTCCCGGGCGTCGTACCCGCCCCCCGGTAGCCTGGACTGTTCGGCGCGGATCCCCATCCGCGCCCACGCCGCTCCCGTCCCACGGTCGCGGCGCCTGGTTGTCACTGTTCTTTCGCTACGAGTCGTAGCGTAACTGGAGCCGGTGCCCCGGCCGCAAGCCCCACCGGCGGTTCGGGGACGTGACCTGCCCCACTTTCCCGGGTGGCCCGGCTGCCCGAATCGACCAACAGTCGCTACCGTTACCTGCCCCACCCAAGTTACTTACCAGTAAATCGCAAGGAGGCCCGGTGCCGGCCGCCCAGCCCCCCGCGAGCCCGGAGAGCACGGTCCCGACGTGCACGGAGCCGGCGAGCTCGGCCCCGGAGGCCGCGCACACAACCCCGGAGGCCGTCGGCGCCACCCGGGCCAAGGGCCGCCCGCGCAGCGCCGCCGCCGACCGCGCCATCCTCGCCGCCACCCGCGAGGCCCTCGCCGAACTCGGCTGGGGCGGACTGACCATGGGCCACGTGGCGAGCCGGGCCGGGGTCGCCAAGACCACGCTCTACCGCCGCTGGCCCTCCAAGAACGAACTGGTCGTCGACGCCGTCGCCACCCTCTTCGACGACCTGGTGATGCCCGACCTCGGCAGCCTGCGGGCCGACATCGAGGCCGTGGTGGCCCAGTTCGCCGACCTGCTGGCCCGCCCGGAGACCCAGGCCGCGCTGCTCGCGCTGTTCGCCGAGGGCATCCGCGACCGGCAGCTGCACCGCCGGATCCGCGAGGCCATCGTGGACCCGCAGAAACGGCTGGTCCGCCAGGGCCGGTCGGCCGCCCAGGCGCGCGGCGAACTCGAAGCGGACACCGACGCCGAGTCCGCCCGCGAGGAGGTCGACATCATCTTCGACACCATCGCGGGCACCGTCGAACACCGCGTCCTGGTCAGCGGCGAGCCGATCACCCCCGAGTGGACCCGCCGCTTCACCGACCTGCTGCTGGGCCCGCTCGCCACCTGCTGAGGACACGACGCAGCCGCCCGTACGGAACCCCGTACGGGCGGCTGCCCGCGCTCCTGCGCCCGTTCGCCTGCGCGATCAGAACGCCGCGTTCTCCTGGTACGTCCCCCACTCCTGCCGCAGCGCGTTGCAGATCTCGCCCAGCGTCGCCTCGGCGCGCACCGCGTCCAGCATCGGCGGGATCATCGACTCGCCCGAGCGCGCCGCCGCCAGCATGGCGTCCAGCCCGGCCCGCACGGCCGCGTCGTCCCGGGCCGCCTTGCGCTCGCCCAGCACGCGCACCTGCTCGCGCTCGACCTCGTGGCTGACCCGCAGGATCTCCAGCTCGGGGGTGACGCTGCGCGGGTGGCAGTTGACGCCGACCACGCGCTTCTCGCCCTTCTCCACGCCCTGCTGGTACTGGAAGGCGGCCTCGGCGATCTCGCCGGTGAACCAGCCCTCCTCGATGCCGCGCAGGATGCCGGAGGTGATCGGGCCGATCTCGTGGTCCTCGCTGCCCTTGTCCAGGATCCGCTGGAAGATCGCCTCGGCCTGCTGCTCGATCCGGTCGGTCAGCGCCTCGACGTACCAGGAACCGCCCAGCGGGTCCGCCACGTTGGCGACGCCGGTCTCCTCCATCAGCACCTGCTGGGTGCGCAGGGCGATCTCGGCGGCCTGCTCGGAGGGCAGTGCCAGGGTCTCGTCCAGCGCGTTGGTGTGCAGCGAGTTGGTACCGCCGAGCACCGCGGACAGCGCCTCGACGGCGGTGCGGACCACGTTGTTGTACGGCTGCTGCGCGGTGAGCGAGACGCCGGCGGTCTGGGTGTGGAAGCGCAGCCACTGCGCCTTGTCGGTCTTGGCGCCGAAGCGGTCGCGCATCCAGCGGGCCCAGATCCGGCGCGCGGCACGGAACTTGGCGATCTCCTCGAAGAAGTCGAGGTGCGCGTCGAAGAAGAAGGACAGGCCGGGCGCGAAGACGTCCACGTCCAGGCCCCGGGACAGGCCCAGCTCGACGTAGCCGAAGCCGTCCGCGAGGGTGTACGCCAGCTCCTGCGCGGCCGTCGCCCCGGCCTCGCGGATGTGGTAGCCGGAGACGGACAGCGGCTTGTACGCGGGGATGCCCTCGGCGCAGTAGGCCATCAGATCCCCGATCAGGCGCAGGTGCGGCTCGGGGGCGAAGAGCCACTCCTTCTGCGCGATGTACTCCTTGAAGATGTCCGTCTGCAGGGTGCCGTTGAGCACCGCCGGGTCGACGCCCTGGCGCTCGGCGGCGACCAGGTACATGCAGAAGACCGGGACGGCCGGGCCGCTGATCGTCATCGAGGTGGTGACCTCGCCGAGCGGGATGCCGTTGAACAGCACCTCCATGTCGGCGGCCGAGTCGATGGCCACGCCGCAGTGGCCGACCTCGCCCAGCGACTTGGCGTCGTCGGAGTCGTAGCCCATCAGGGTGGGCATGTCGAAGGCGACCGAGAGGCCGCCGCCGCCCGCCTCCAGGATCATCCGGTAGCGCTCGTTGGTCTGCTGCGCGTTGCCGAAGCCGGCGAACTGGCGGATGGTCCAGGTGCGGCCCCGGTAGCCGGTCGGGTGCAGGCCGCGGGTGTACGGGTACTCGCCCGGCCAGCCGATCCGCTCGAAGCCCTCGTAGTCCTGCCCGGCGGGCGGGCCGTAGACCGGCTCGACCTCGTCCCCGGAGAGGGTGGTGAAGTCCGCGTCCCGCTTGCGGGCCTTGTCGTACCGCTGCTGCCAGCGCTGCCGTCCGCGCTCGATCTCCTCGGCGTCCATGACCCCGAACTCCGCTCCGTACGGCCGCCACGGCGACGGGCGGCACAGCTATTAGGACGTCCTACTAATTTACTCGGACGTCCTAGTACTTGTCGACGGATGACACCCCCGAAAGGGCCGGAAGGCGGAGCCGGCCGTTCCCGGATCCGGGAACGGCCGGCCCGGGAACGGCCGAGGGCCCCTCCCCCGCGGCGGGGAAGGGGCCCTCGTGCGGGCTCTCGCGCGGGCTCTCGCACGGGCCCTCGTACGGACTCTCGCACCGGCTCCCGGGCAGACCTCCCGGGCGGCCGGTCGGCTCAGACGCCGGCCGGCTGGCGCGCCTCGGCGCCCGCCGGGAGCTTCTCGGCGGCCTCGCGGGCCACCTTGCGCTCGAAGACGAAGGAGAGGAACGGGATGCAGCCCGCCGCCAGGGTCAGCACCAGTCGGCCGAGCGGCCACTTCAGCTTCTGCCCGAGCAGGAAGGTCACCACGAAGTACCCGATGTACAGGTAGCCGTGCAGCATCGCGACGTACGTGGTCACGTCCTCGGCCGTGCTGAAGCCGTACTTCGCGACCATGAAGCCGCAGAACACCAGCAGTGCCACACCGGTCGCAATGGCCAGGCCCCGGTACCAGCCCAGCAGGGGGGTCGCCTTCATACTCTTCCTCGCCTCGCTCGGCAGTTTCGGCAGGTACGCCCGGATCCGCGCACCGCTCCCACGAGGGTAGCCGTCCTCACGCCTCCCCCTGCGCAGCCCCCTCGTCGGGCTCGGAGAAGTCACCGGCCGCGATCCGCAGCGGCTTCAGCAGGTCGAACACCTGGCGGCACTGCTCGGGGCCGTACTCCTCCAGCCCGAACTCCATCGCCATGAGTTCCCGGGTGGCCTCCTCGACCGCCTCGCGGCCGCGCTCGGTGATAGCGGCCAGCACGCCGCGGCCGTCCAGCGGGTTGGGGCGGCGGGCGACCAGGCCGGCCCGCTCCAGGCGGTCGACGGTGTTGGTCACGCTGGTCGGGTGGACCATGAGCCGCTCACCGATCTTGGAGAGCGAGAGTTCGCCGGTCCGGCTGAAGGTCAGCAGCACCAGCGCCTCGTAGCGGGCGAAGGTCAGCCCGTACGGCTTGAGCACCGCGTCCACCCGGGACAGCAGGATCTGGTGGGCGCGCATGATCGAGGTGATCGCCGCCATCGAGGGGACTCCACCCCAGCGGCGGGTCCACAGCTCGTCGGCGCGGGCGATCGGGTCGAAGTCGAGTGCGAGGGGCTTGGCCACGTCCTTACCGTACCGGCGGACGGGACGCCTGCTACCAGCTGTCCTGATGGTGGACAAGCGCAACACGTGGCGGGATCCCGCCAATCGGACGGCCAGGTCCATACCAGGACATTGCACCGGTGTGAACGGACTGCAACGAACGTACGGCGCACCGGGGTTGACCGCCGATCGCGCCAACCCCGTGCCACCGGGCCTCCGTTCGGGCGGTAACCCGTCGAAAGGAGGGGTGATCCGTTCCATTTGTCCGCTCGTTCACAATCCTTCCCACTGGCGGGACTTGGCCAATCCATGAGCAAGACCTGTCATTTGATTTGCTCGATTGTCATGCTTTCCGCCAACCCCGTACGGCCTCCACCACCCCCACCCCCGGTGGCCGGCCGCTCGACCGCTCGGGGCCCTGAACGTCAGTGCCCGTCCCGCCCCTCAGGTGCCGACCCCGGCCCCCGGGACGCGGCGCGACCGCGCCCACACGCGGTTTCCCGGAAGGACTCGTTCGTGAAGCGAAAGCTCGCCGCAGTCGCCGTACTCTCCGCCACCGCCCTGCTCACCGGCGTCGTCCAGGCCGGCACCGCCGCCGTCGCGGACCCCGCCCCGCACTCCCGGGCCGGACAGGGCGCCGACCTGATCGCCCTGGCGAACGGCCAGGCGGGCAAGGTGGCGCACGCCCTGGCCCTGGGCGGCCAGGAGCAGCTGGTGGCCAAGGACGCCGTGGTGGACGCCGACGGCACCCGTCACTTCCGGTACGAGCGCACCTTCGCCGGCCTCCCGGTCCTGGGCGGCGACCTGGTGGTGCACCAGAAGGCGGACGGCTCGACCACCTCCGTGGACAAGGCCACCGGTGCGACGATCGCCCTGCCGAGCCTCACCCCGCAGATCCCCGCCGACAAGGCCGCCGCCCAGGCGACCGGCGCGGTGCAGTCCACCGTCGGCATCACCGCCGACCAGGACGAGGCCCCGCTGACGGCCGTGCACCAGACCGGCAAGGCCGAGCTGGTGGTCTGGGCCACCGACGGCAACCCGCGCCTGGCGTACCGCACCACCGTCGAGGGCGAGCGCGCCGACGGCACCCCGAGCCGTCAGCTGCTGGTGACCGACGCGGCGAGCGGCCAGGTCCTCTCCACCCACGAGGAGGTGCAGACCGCCGCCGGCACCGGCAAGGGCGTCTTCGTCGGCACCGTCCCGCTGACCACCACCCAGAGCGGCACCTCGTACCAGCTGAAGGACGCGAGCCGCGGCGGGCAGGCCACCTACACCCTGAAGGGCAGGACCTCCGGCTCCGGCACCCTGGTCGCCAACTCGACCGACAGCTTCGGCAACGGCCTGTCCTCCAACGCCGAGTCCGCCGCCGTGGACGCCCAGTTCGGCGCCGCCGCCACCTGGGACTTCTACAAGAACACCTTCGGCCGCAACGGCATCAAGAACAACGGCGTCGGCGCCGCGAGCCGGGTCCACTACGGCCGCAACTACGTCAACGCGTTCTGGGACGACAGCTGCTTCTGCATGACCTACGGCGACGGCACCAGCAACACCCACCCGCTGACCGAGCTGGACGTCGCGGGCCACGAGATGAGCCACGGCGTCACCTCGGCCACCGCCAACCTGAACTACTCGGGCGAGTCCGGCGGCCTCAACGAGGCCACCTCGGACATCTTCGGCACGATGGTCGAGTTCTACGCCAACCTGCCCGCCGACAAGCCGGACTACCTCATCGGCGAGCTGATCGACATCAACGGTGACGGCAAGCCGCTGCGCTACATGGACCAGCCCTCCAAGGACGGCGCCTCGGCCGACTACTGGTCCTCCACCGTCGGCAACAAGGACGTCCACTACTCCTCCGGCGTCGCCAACCACTTCTTCTACCTGCTCGCCGAGGGCAGCGGCGCCAAGACCATCAACGGCGTCAGCTACAACAGCCCGACCTCCAACAACTCCACCCTCGCCGGCATCGGCCGGGACAAGGCCGCGCAGATCTGGTACCGCGCGCTGACCACCTACTTCACCTCCACCACCAACTACGCGGGGGCCCGCACCGGCACCCTGAAGGCCGCGGCGGACCTGTACGGCGCGAGCAGCGCCGAGTACAACGCCGTCGCCGCGACCTGGGCCGCCGTCAACGTCAACTGACGTACGGCACCAGCGATCCGGACGCCCGGGGCCCCTCGGAGGGGGGGCAGGCCCCGGGCGTCCGCCCGTTCCGGGCCGCCGGGCAGGCCGGGCAGGCCGCGCAGGCCCGGACGCCGGGGGCCGCCGGGGCCGCCGGGGCCGTACGACTGTCAAGGCCGCCCGGCTGGCGGAGTCCCGCCAGGGGGGCGAACAGCACATACCGGGCAACCGGCGGCAACCGAACCATCCGTACCGGGACTGGCGATTCCTGGCCAATCCCCGGACGCGACCTGTCCATTCCGGCCCGTAATTGTCATGCTTCTGACCACGTCCCGTCCGACCTCCGCCACCCCCACCCATCGGCGGAGCGTCAGGAACCGCACGGGAACGGCACGTCCGCGCCCTACCGCCCCACGGCGCCAACCCCGGCGCCCCGGTACGCGGCGCACCCGCACGCACCCGCGGGTCTCGTGGAAGGAACCCCCGTCCGTGAAGCGAAAGCTGACTGTCGGAGCCGTACTCTCCGCCACCGCCCTGCTGGCCGGCGTCGTCCAGATCGCCGTCGTCCCCGCCGCCCAGGCCGCCGCCCCCGCGCCGGAGCAGCAGCAGTCCGCGCTGCTCGCGTTCGCCGCCGGGCAGAGCGCCCCGGTCGCACAGGCCCTCGCCCTCGGCGGCCAGGAGCAGCTGGTCCCCAAGGACGTCGTGGTGGACCGGGACGGCACCCGACACCTCCGGTACGAGCGGACCTACGCCGGCCTGCCGGTGATCGGCGGCGACCTGGTCGTCCACCAGAAGGCCGACGGCTCGGTGGGCTCGGTCGACCGCGCCTTCGCCGGCCGGCTGTCCGTGCCCAGCCTGACCCCGGCCCTCGCCGCGGGCCAGGCCGCCGAGCAGGCCACCGCCGCGGTGCGCGCCACGGTCGGCATCGCCGCCGACACGGACGAGGCGGCGCTCAGCCGGGTCGACGGCGCCGGCGCGACCGAGCTGGTCGTCTGGGCGGCCGACGGCGCCCCGCGCCTGGCCCACCGCACGGTGGTCACGGGCGAGCGGGCGGACGGCACCCCGAGCCGCCAGGACGTCGTCACCGACGCGGCCACCGGCCAGGTGCTCTCCAGCCAGGAGCACGTGCAGACCGCGACCGGCACCGGCAAGGGCGTCAACGTCGGCACCGTCACGCTGACCACCACCCAGAGCGGCTCGAACTACCAGCTCAAGGACGGCAGCCGGGGCAACCAGTCGACCACCGACCTCAAGGGCGGCACCTCGGGCAACGGCACGCTGTTCAGCAAGACCAGCAACTCCTGGGGCAACGGCTCGCCGTCCAACCGCGAGTCCGCCGCGGTGGACGCCCAGTTCGGCGCCGCGGCCACCTGGGACTACTACAAGAACACCTTCGGCCGCAGCGGCATCAAGAACAACGGCGTCGGCGCCGCGAGCCGCGTCCACTACAGCACCAACTACGTCAACGCGTTCTGGGACGACTCCTGCTTCTGCATGACGTACGGCGACGGGTCCGGCAACACCCACCCGCTGACCGCCATCGACGTCTCCGGCCACGAGATGAGCCACGGCGTCACCTCGGCCACCGCCAACCTGAACTACTCGGGCGAGTCCGGCGGCCTCAACGAGGCCACCTCCGACATCTTCGGCACCATGGTCGAGTGGTCCGCCAACCTGCCCGCCGACCCGCCCGACTACCTCATCGGCGAGAAGCTCAACATCAACGGCAACGGCACCCCGCTGCGCTACATGGACAAGCCCTCCAAGGACGGCGCCTCGGCCGACTACTGGTCCTCCACCGTCGGCAACAAGGACGTCCACTACTCCTCCGGCGTCGCCAACCACTTCTTCTTCCTGCTGGCCGAGGGCAGCGGCGCCAAGGTGATCAACGGGGTCAGCTACAACAGCCCGACCTCCAACGGCTCGACGGTGACCGGCATCGGCCGGACCAAGGCGGCGGCCATCTGGTACCGCGCGCTGACCGTCTACATGACCTCCACCACCAACTACAAGGCCGCCCGCACGGCGACCCTGAAGGCCGCCACCGACCTGTACGGCGCGACCAGCACCGAGTACAAGACGGTCGCGGCGGCCTGGAGCGCGGTGAACGTCAACTAGCCGGCCGCCTCCGGCACGAGCCACCCCCGGTAAGAAACGGCGACAGGCTGCCGCGGCCCTTTGGGAGAGGAGGCCGTGGCAGCCTGTCGACCGTCCGCGTGGCGGACCGGTCCCGGAGCCGAGCGGTGGTGGAGCTCAGGCAGTGGCGGAGCTCAGGCGGTGGCGGAGCTCAGGCGATGGCGGGCTTCAGCTCGCCGCGCTCCTCACGGGCGAGCATCCGCTCGGCGAGGAAGCCGCCGGTGGGCAGCACCGCGAGGACGAACAGCAGGATGCCGCGCTTGGCGTCCCACTTCTGCGCCTGCCAGGCCTGGATCCAGAAGACCACGTACAGGATGAACAGGACCCCGTGGACCATGCCCATCACCGGGACGGCGTCGAAGGAGGTGGTCCGCTTCAGCACCGAGCAGATCAGCAGCAGGATGAACGAGACCCCTTCGGGGCCGGAGACCAGGCGCAGGCGGTGGACGGCGCTGCTGTTCACGTTGGGTACCTCAATACGGGGGTCGGAGGCGTGGGCGCGCTTGTGAAGCGACTCACAAGCCTTCGGGCCATTATCACCGAGCACATGTCCGACTCCCCTGCCGGGGTGGGCTCCGTGCCCGATCTCACAGCGCCCGGCCGCGCCGCGTCGGCACCCGGCTCCGCGCCCGCCGCCACACCGCCGACGAGCCCGACGGGCCCTTCCCGCCGTCGCCGCGGCCCCGTCCCTTGTCACAGCTGTGTGCCGGAACGCGACCGAGCGCGACCGCGCGTCACCGGGAACCCCTATCCTGCTGCCCGCGCGCCCACCGATCCGGGCGCCGGAAGCATCACGCCACGGGGGTAGTCACCACATGTTCAAGCGCGACTGGGACCGCAGGACCTGCGCCAAGCGCGGCCACATCACCTACGCACCCACCGAGCCCGAGCTGGCGTCCCGGCTGCACGCCGCCACCGCCCTCGGCGACGCCTGGCGCTGCCTGCGCTGCGGCGACTTCGCGCTGGGCGCCCCGCACGGCTCCGGCCCCGCCGAGAACGCGCCGCTGGTGCCGCGCGGCAAGGCGCTGCGGGACCTCTTCATCCTGCGCTTCCTGGCCGTCGAGCGGGTGCTGCGCGGGCTGCTGATCATCGTGGTCGCCTGGGCCGTGTGGAAGTTCTCCAACAGCCAGGACGCGGTGCACCGGATCTTCGACGAGAACCTGACGGTCTTCCGGCCCGTCACCGACCACTTCCACTGGGACCTCGAACACGCCCCGATCGTCGAGACGATCCGCAAGACCTTCGACTTCAAGAAGAGCACCCTGCTGATCGTCGCGGGCGCGCTGGTGGCCTACGCCGTGATCGAGATCGTCGAGGCGGTCGGCCTCTGGCTGAACAAGCGCTGGGCCGAGTACCTGACGGTGGTCGCCACCGCGGCCTTCCTGCCGCTGGAGGGCTACGAGCTGAGCCACCACGTCAGCGCGGTGAAGATCTGCACCCTGGTGCTCAACATCGCGGCGGTCCTGTGGATCATGCTCTCCAAGCGCCTGTTCGGACTGCGCGGCGGCGTGGTGGCCTTCGAGGCGGAGCGCCACTCGGCCTCGCTGCTGGAGGTCGAGCAGGCGGCCGACGCGATCCCGCACCCCGGGCAGGGGGCGCACGCGCGGGGCTGACCGGCGCGTTTGTCGCAGCCCCGTACCAGTTGCGCCCCGCACTCTCCCCGGGCCGCGGCCGCACCGGCTAGATTGCGGCCGTGGCACAGTTCAGACTCCAGGGATCGCGAGTGCTCGCCGTCGACATGGGCGGGGACGCCGTCAAGGCCCGACACGGCTCCATGGTCGCCTACACCGGGCAGATGACCTTCAAGAAGCTCACCGGCGGCGGGGACGGCCTGCGCGGCATGGTCGCCCGCCGGCTGACCGGCGAAAAGATGACGGTCATGGAGGTGAAGGGCCAGGGCACCTGCTACTTCGCCGACAAGGCCGCCGAGATCAACCTGGTCCGGCTGAACGGCGAGACGCTGTACGTCGAGGCGGACAACCTGCTCTGCACCGAGTCCAGCCTGCACACCGGCACCAGTTTCACCGGCCTGAACGGCATGTCCTCCGGCAACGGCCTCTTCACCACCAAGGTGGAGGGGCACGGCTGGGCCGCCGTCACCTCCAACGGGCCGGCCATCATCCTGCGGGTCGACAAGGGCCTGCCGCTGCGCGTGGACCCGGGCGCGTACGTGGCGCACACCGGCAACCTGCACCGCAGCCTGAAGTCGGGCGCGGGCTGGACCACGGTCATCGGCGAGGGCGGCGGCGAGGCCGTCCAGGTCGAGTTCACCGGCGACGGCCTGGTCTACGTGCAGCCCTCCGAGAAGATCACCATCGGGGGTGACGTCTGATGGGCTTCACGAAGATCAACGGAAAGATGGTCGAGGCCCAGGTGGTGCCCGGCCAGCGGCTGTTCAGCCAGCGCGGCGCGATGCTCGCGTACAGCGGCGACGTCCGCTTCACGCCGAACATCACCGGCGGGCAGGGCGGCGTGATGTCGATGATCGGCCGCCGGGTGGCCAACGAGGACACCCCGCTGATGACCGTCGAGGGCCAGGGCCGGGTGATGTTCGGCCACGGCGGCCACCACGTCCACGTGATCGACCTGTTCGGCGACACCCTGTACGTCGAGGCGGACCGGCTGCTCGCCTTCGAGGGCACGCTGCGGCAGTCCACCATGTTCATGGGCTCGCAGGGCGGGGTCATGGGCATGGTCCGCGGCCAGGTCACCGGCCAGGGCCTGTTCACCACCAAGCTGGAGGGCAACGGCTCGGTCGCGGTGATGGCCCACGGCGGCGTCTTCGAGCTGCCGATCGTCCCCGGCCAGTCGGTGCACGTCGACCCGCAGGCGTACGTGGCGCACCGCGGCGACGTCCGCAACAAGCTGTCCACCGCGATCGGCTGGCGCGACATGATCGGCCGCGGCTCGGGCGAGGCGTTCCAGCTGGAGCTGTCCGGACAGGGCACGGTGTACGTCCAGGCGAGCGAGGAGAAGCTCTGATGTCCTACCCGCCGCAGCCCCCGTACGGGTCCCCGCACGACCAGCCGACCCAGCCCGGCTTCGTCGTCCCGCCGCCCCCGCCGAACCACGGCCCGCAGCCGGGCTACCCGCAGCAGGGCGGGTACCCCCAGCAGGGCGGGTATCCGCCGCAGGGCGGGTACCAGACACCCCCGCCCGGGCAGCCGCAGCAGCCCCCACAGGCGCCCCAACAGCCGTACGCCCAGGAGCAGTTCGGCGGTCCGATCGCCCCGCTGCCGACCACCCAGGGCGGCGCCGGCCCGGTGGTGCACGACGTGCACAGCCTGCCGGTCAACGACAACGTCAACCCGTACGCCTTCTCGGTTGAGCTGAACGGGTCCTACTTCCTGCAGAAGGGCAAGATGGTCGCCTACTACGGCGACATCACCTTCAAGGGCGTCGGCGCCGGGATGATCGACCGGATGCTCGGGCAGCACTTCAACTCTCCGATGCACGCGGCGGACTGGGTGGTCGCCGAGGGCCGCGGAAAGCTGCTGCTGGCCGACCGGGCGTTCGACCTCAATTCGTACGACCTGGAGGACGGCAACCTGACCGTCCGCTCCGGCAACCTGCTCGCCTTCGACCCGACGCTGCGGCTCAAGCAGTCGATCATCCCGGGCTTCCTGACCCTGATCGGCACCGGCCGCTTCGTCGCCGCCTCCAACGGGCCGGTGCACTTCGTCGAACCGCCGCTCCGGGTGGACCCGCAGGCCCTGGTCGGCTGGGCGGACTGCCCGGCACCGTGCCACCACTACGACCACGACTACATGCACGGGCTGATCGGCGGCATCCGGCGGCTGACCGGTATCGGCGGCGCGTCCGGCGAGGAGCACCAGTTCGAGTTCATCGGTGCCGGGCAGGTACTGCTGCAGTCCAGCGAGAAGCTGATGGCCGAGCGGTCGGTCGGCCAGGTGGGCGCCGAGGCGGGCGTCCCGATGGGCGGAGTGCCGTCACAGCCGGGTTCGGCCGGTCACGGCGGCGGCAATCCCAACCTGCCGGGGCTGGGTAACCTGGGCGAGCTCGGCCGACGTTTCGGCCTGTAAACTTGTACAAGATTGAACTAAATCAGGTATGCTGGGCGCCATGGATACGCACACGACCGACACTGCGGACAACCCTCCGTCGCAGCCCGAGGAGGAGACTCCCTGGCTGACCGCCAGGGAGCAGCGGATGTGGCGCGCCCATCTGGAGGTCGCCAAGCTGCTGGACTACCAGCTCAGCCGCGAGCTCCAGCCCCACAACCTGGCGATCAACGACTACGAGATCCTGGTCGTGCTCTCCGAGGCCCCGGACCGCCGGATGCGGATGACCGACCTCGCGACCGCCACCCTGCAGTCGAAGAGCCGGCTCTCCCACCAGATCACCCGGATGGAGAACGCCGGCCTGGTACTCCGCCAGGAGTGCCCCGGCGACCGCCGCGGCCTCTACGCCCACCTCACCGAGCAGGGCTGGGAAACCATGCAGCGCGTCGCCCCGGACCACGTGCGCAGCGTCCGGGCACACTTCATCGACCGCTTCACCCCGGAGCAGCTGGACGCCATGTTCGACGCCCTCGCCCCGATCGCCGACCACCTCCGCGGCCTCCGCGGCCGCGGCTAGCCACCGGTCGCACTCCCCCGCCCCGCCCCGACCGCACTCGCGGCGGGGCGGGGCGCATCGCGGGGCCGGGCGGTCAGCTGGTGGTCAGGCCGGCGACGAGTTCGTCGGCGGCGCCGTACGGGTCCAGCTCGCCGGCGGCGACCCGTTCGGCCAGCGCTGCCAGGTGCCGGTCCCCGCGGAGGTCGCCGATGCGGGCGCGCAGTTCGGCCAGCGCGATCGCCTCGATCTCCTCGGCGGCCCGGCGGCGGCGGCGCACCGCGAGCTCGCCGTGCTCCTCCAGCCAGGCGCGGTGCTTCTCCAGCGCCTCGACGACCTCGTCCACGCCCTCGCCGCGGGCCGCGACGGTCTTCACGATCGGCGGGCGCCAGTCCCCCGCCTCGCGG
>NZ_JBEORY010000088.1:0-29665 GCF_040302665.1 Kitasatospora sp. NPDC097691
GTCACGGCGCCCGCGTCACGGCGCCCGCGTCACGGCGCCCGCGTCACGGCGCCCGCGTCACGGCGCCCGCGTCACGGCGCCCGCGTCACGGCGCCCGCGTCACGGCGCCTGCGCTCCCGCCCCCGGCAGCACGGCCCCCGGGGCTCCCGCCCGCGTCACGGCCCGCCGGGCCGCGCCGTCACGGCGCCCCGGGCGCGGCGCCCACGCTGACCAGCCCCGTCTCGTACGCCGCGACCACCACCTGGGCCCGGTCCCGCAGGCCCAGCTTGCCGAGGATCCGGGCCACGTGGGTCTTCACCGTCGCCTCGGACAGCTGCAGCCCGGCCGCGAGTTCGGCGTTGCTGAGGCCGCGCGCCAGCAGCGTCATCACCTCCAGCTCGCGCGGGGTGAGCGTGCCCAGCTCGCGGTGCGGCGCGGCGGTGGCGGCGGTGGCGTCCGGACGGGCGAAGCGCTCGACCAGCCGGCGGGTGATGGCGGGGGCGAGCAGTGCGTCCCCGGTGCGCACCAGCCGGACGGCGGCGGCCAGGTGCTCCGGGGTGACGTCCTTGAGCAGGAAGCCGCTCGCCCCGGCGGCCATCGCCGCGTAGACGTAGTGGTCGAGGTCGAAGGTGGTCAGC
Source organism: Kitasatospora sp. NPDC097691 (assembly GCF_040302665.1). Taxonomy (NCBI): domain Bacteria; kingdom Bacillati; phylum Actinomycetota; class Actinomycetes; order Kitasatosporales; family Streptomycetaceae; genus Kitasatospora; species Kitasatospora sp. NPDC097691. The sequence goes on from NZ_JBEORY010000088.1 coordinate 618, forward strand.
ATGATGATCCGCGGCGGCTGCTGCGCCGGGTCGGCGAGGATCCGGCGGGTGGCCTCCAGGCCGTCCAGGCCGGGCATCCGGATGTCCATCAGGACCACGTCCGGCCTGGTCCGGCGGACGGCCGCGACGGCCTGCTCGCCGTCCTCGGCCTCCGCGACCACCTCGATCCCCTCCGACTCCAGGATCAGCCGGAACCCGGTGCGGACCAGGGCCTGGTCGTCGGCGACCACCACCCGCAGCGGCTGCGCGCTCATGAACTCTCCAAGGGGATCAGGGCCGTGACGCGGTAACCGCCGCGCGGCCGGGGGCCGGTCTGCAGGGTGCCGCCGTAGACGGCGAGACGTTCGCGCAGGCCGAGCAGGCCGCGGCCGTTGCCGGTGGCGGCGGCGCCGGTGGGGCGGCCGCCGGTGTCGGTGACCTGCACCTTCAGGTGGTCCGGGGCGTACTCGACGGCGACCGAGGCGTCCGCGCCGCCCGCGTGCTTGACGGTGTTGGTGAGGGCTTCCTGGACGACCCGGTAGGCCGCCAGTTCGATCCCGGGCGGGACGGCCCGGCGCTCGCCGGTGACGGTCAGCTCGACGGGCAGCCCGGCCTGTCGGACGCCGTCGACCAGGGCGTCCAGCCGGCCGAGGCCGGGCTGGGGGGCGAGGTCGGCGTCGGCGGCGGGATCGTGGCCGGCCTCCGAGTCGGTGGTCAACAGGCCCATGACGTGCCGCAGTTCGGTCATCGCCGCGCGTCCGCCGGACTCCACCGCGGCCATCGCCTCGCGGGCCTTGTCCGGGGCGGTGTCCAGGATCTTGCGGGCGGCCCCGGCCTGGATCGTCATCATGCTCACGTTGTGCGTCACCACGTCGTGCAACTCCCGGGCGATCCGCGTCCGTTCGAGCTCGACCGCGTGCCGCAGGGCCGCCAGCTGCTCGCGCTCCAGGGCGGAGAGCCGCTCGCGGCCCTCCTCCACCCGGCGCCGCCACATCCGCAGCTCGTAGGCGACCGCGAACACCGGCACCAGGACCAGGACGGCGATCACCCCGTTGGGGAAGTGCGGCAGCAGGGCGTCGTGGAAGAGCACCACCAGCGCGCCGGTCGCGGCCGGCAGGCCGAGCAGCAGGGCCGCCGGGCGGCGCGCGTAGGCGGCGGCGCTGTAGGCCGCGACGATCACCGCCACGCCCGCCGAGTACGCGATGTCCTGCGACTGGTGACGGACCAGCAGCGCGGCCGGCAGCACCGTCCACAGCACCGCCAGCGGGATGCGGCGGCGCAGCACCAGCGGCAGCGGCACGAGCGGCACCAGCAGCAACAGCCCGCGCCCGCCGGGCGGGTCCGCGATGCCGGCGTAGCGCCCGCTGGTGAGGGCGAGGAAGAGGGCCAGGGCGACGTCGAAGGCCTGGCCGCGGCGGGTCGGTCGGGGCGGCGGCGGGGCACCCGGGCCGCCGGCCAGGCGGACCGCCGCGCGCAGCCGCCGCACCGTCGGATGGTTGATCACCGGGACATTGTGGTGGGCGGGAGCCTCCGGGCACAGCCCCTCGGGTGGCGGCGACCGGTACACCCGGCGACTACCTCGCAAGGATGACGCCGCCGCGGATCCGCCTGACGCGGTACGGAAGTTGCCGCGGACGGCGGACTCGGCCGCGCGCCGCCCGTCCGTACCGTCGACCCGTCCACCCGGGAAGCGGGAGCGAGGAGCGGGGAATGAACGGCGATCCGGTGATCGAGCTGAGCGGTGTGAGCCGCCACTACGAGGGCGCGCGGGCGGCCCTCGACGAGGTCACGCTGAGCGTGCGGGCGGGGGAGGCGGTGGCCGTGCTCGGCCCGTCCGGCAGCGGGAAGTCGACCCTGCTGAACCTGGTGGCCGGACTGGACCGGCCCAGCGCGGGGACGGTCACCGTGGCCGGGACCAGGGTGGACCGGCTGGGCGAGGCGGCCTCGGCCCGCTACCGGCGCGCCACGATCGGCATGGTGTTCCAGTTCTTCAACCTGCTGGACGACCTCACCGTGGCCGACAACGTGGTGCTGGCCGGGGAGCTGGCCGGCGTGCGCCGCGCCGAGGCCCGGCGGCGGGCCGGCGAGCTGCTGGAGGCCCTCGGCATCGACCGGCACGCCCGCGCCCACCCGGGCCGGCTCTCCGGCGGCGAGCGCCAGCGCGTCGCGGTGGCCCGGGCGTTGATGAACCGGCCGACGCTGCTGCTGGCCGACGAGCCGACCGGCGCGCTGGACTCGGCCTCGGGCGAGGACGTCAAGGAGCTGTTCCGGGAGCTGCACGAGGACGGGCAGACCATCCTGCTCGTCACCCATGACCTCAAGCTCGCCGAGGACTGCGCCACGCGCACCGTCCGGATGCGGGACGGCCGGGTCGAGGCGGATTCGGCGGTGGCGGCATGACCGCGCTCGGAAGGGTCGTGCGGGCGGGCGTCCGCAGGCGCCGGACCCAGTCGGTCGCGGTCGGCCTGGCCGCCCTGGTGGCCACCACCTGCTCCGTCCTCGGCGGCTCGCTGCTGGTCGCCTCCCAGGCTCCCTTCGACCAGGCCTTCGACGGCCAGCGCGGCGCGCACCTCACCGCGCGCTTCGACGGCGCCCGGGTCACCGCCGACCAGCTCGCCGGCACCGCGCACACCACGGGGGTGACCGCCTCCGCCGGGCCGTTCCGCACCGTGACGCTCGACCCGGAGCCGGGGCCCGGCGCGGACGTCCCGGCCGGGCTGACCATGCCGCCGATGACCGTCGCAGGCCGCGCCCCGGCCGCCGGTGACGTCGACAAGGTCGAGCTCCTGCAAGGCAGTTGGCCGAAGCGGTCGGGCGAGGTCGTGATCGACTCCGGATACCGGATGCAGCAGGTGGAACTCGGCGGAACCCTCCGCCTGCCCGGCCTGCCGGGCGCGCCCACGCTCACCGTGGTCGGCTTCGCCCGGTCCGTCAGCCGCACCGCCGACGCCTGGGTGACGCCCGAGACCGTCCCCGCGCTCACCGCGCCCGGCAGCACCCCCGGGTACGAGATGCTCTACCGCTTCGCCGACGCCGGCACCGCCGGCGCGATCGACGCCGACCGGGCCGCCGTGGCCTCGGCCCTGCCCGCCGGTGCGCTGACCGGTGCGCAGTCCTGGCTGACCGCGAAGGAGGGCTCGGACCGCAACACCGCGCTGTTCCTCCCGTTCATGGTCGCCTTCGGCCTGCTCGGCCTGGCGATGTCGGTGCTGGTGGCCGGGAACGTGGTGGCCGGCGCGGTCGGCACCGCGACCCGGCGGATCGGCGTGCTCAAGGCGCTCGGCTGCACCCCCGCCCAGGTGGTGCGGGCGTACGTCGCCCAGGCGCTGCTCCCCGCCACGGCCGGCACCCTGCTCGGAGTCGTCACGGGCAACCTGCTCACCCTTCCCGTGCTCGCCACCACCGGGCAGCTCTACGGCACCGGCACCTCGGGCCTCGCCCCCTGGGTGGACGTGGCGGTGGCCGGCGGCACCCTGGCCGCCGTCGCCCTGGTCGCCTGGGCCGCCGCCGCCCGCGCCGGACGGCTGCGCACGGTGGAGGCACTGGCCGTCGGCCGGACGGCGGGCGGCACCCGGCGGGACGTCCTGGCCGCCCGCGCCGCCGCGCTCGCCGCCCGGCTGCCGCTGCCCCGGCCGCTGAGCCTCGGCCTCGCCCAGCCCTTCGCCCGCCCGGCCCGGGCCGCCGGAATGCTCGCCGCCGTGCTGTTCGGCACGACTGCGGCGACCTTCGCGGTGGGCATGGGCGGGACGATGACCTGGGTGCAGCAGGCGAAGAACCATGCCGCCGCGGACGTCCTGGTGCACCCGCTACGGCCGGACGGCCCGCCCGGCGCGGCACCGGCCCGACCGGTCGCGGCCGACCCGGCCGCCGTCACCGCCGCCCTGACCGCCCTGCCGGGCACCGCCGCGTACTACGGCGTCGGCACCGAGGACGTCGCCGTCCCCGGAGTCGCCGGGAGCACGACCGTGACCGCCTTCGAGGGCGACGCCTCCCGGGCCGGCTACCGGATGGCCTCCGGACGCTGGTACCGCGGCCCCGGCGAGGCCGTCGCGCCCGCCACCTTCCTCACCGAGGCCTCGGTGAAACTCGGCGACCGGGTGACCTTCACCGACCACGGGCGGCCCGTCACCGTCCGGATCGTCGGCGAGGTCTTCGACCCACACATGCAGACCAACGAACTCTTCACCGACGCCGGCAGCTTCCCCGCCGGGACGGCCCCGAAGCCGGACACCTGGCTCGTCGATCTGAAGCCGGGCACCGACCACGTCGGCTACGCCACCGCCCTCGGCGGCACGCTCGCCCCGCTGCGGATGGCGGCCGAGGCCGACGCGACGCGCAGCTCCAGCGGCACGATCGCCGCCCTGCGGTCGCTCACCGTGACGCTGACCGTCCTGCTGGTCGTGGTCGCCGGGCTCGGCGTGTTCAACACCGTCGTCCTGGAGATCCGTGAACGCACCCGGGACACGGGCGTCACCAAGGCGCTCGGCATGACCCCGGTGCAGACCGTGGGCGTGGTCCTCGCCTCGGTGCTGCCGGTCGGCGTGGTCGGCGGCGCGATCGGCCTGCCCGTCGGGCTGCTGCTGCACCGGGTCACGGTGCCCGCGATGGGCCACTCGGCCGGGCTGAACTTCCCGGCCTCGGCGCTGGACGTCCTCGGCACCCCCGTGCTGGTGCTGCTCGGGCTGGGCGGGGTGCTGATCGCGGTGCTCGGCGCGCTGCTCCCGGCCGTCCGGGCGGCGCGGGCGCGGACGGTGGACGCCCTGCGGGCGGAGTGAGGGTGCGGGCGGGAGTCGGCTCGGGGCGGCGCTGCCACAGGAGCCGGGCGTTCGCACCTCGGCCGCTGTCCACCCCGGGGGGCCGGGGCGCGGGCCGAGTCCGGCGCGCTCCCAGGTGCGGACCGCTTCCGCGAAGGAGCCGGCCGCCGACACGGCCGAGGTGGGGCCCGGCGGTAGGGAGGTGGGGGACCATGGCGCCATGGAGCTGAGGATCGAGGCGACCGACCTGCCCGGCCGTGCGTGCGGCGCGGCCCCGGGCTTCCCGGGGTACCGGGACATCCACGTCGCCGTGCAACGCCGGGGCAGGCCCGCCGAGTTGCTGGACCCGCAGCCGGGGGACGCGGCGCGGGCCCAGTGGTCGCTGGAGTGTGCGGTGAAGCCGCTGCCGGACGGCGGGGCGGACATCACCGGGCGGTACGTACAGGGCGGCCCGGGCGCGCGGTTCGTCTACCTGAGCTGGGTGACGAGGGACGGGGACGGCTGGACGATGTTCCGCCGGGCGAAGCTGCTGCTGGCCGAGGTCGACCGCCGGACGGCCGAGGAGGCGGCCCGCACCGGCCTGCTGGTCGCCCGCCTCGGGCTGACGGACGCCAAGGGGCACCCGCTGTGCGCCGCCGTCCGCCCGCCGGCGGTCGCCTGGTCGGCGGGGACGGCAAGGGAGGCGGGGTAGGCCGGAACGGCAAGGGAGGCGGGGTGGGCCGGAACGGCGGAGGGCCCCGCGTCGCCGCGGGGCCCTCCGGTGCTTGCAGGAGCGGTCAGTTGTAGGTCGTGGTGACGGTGACGCCGCCGAAGCCCTGCTGGCCGTAGAGGCTGAAGTACACCCAGCCGGACGGCGGGTTGGCGATGGTGAGGGTCTCGCCGTTGCCGCTGTTGGTGGACTTGGCCTGGTACGAGCCGGTGGTGGCCCAGGCGCCGCCGTTGTAGTAGAGGTCGGCGTTGCCGGTGCCGCCGCCGGTGGTGATGGTCAGCTGCTGCACGCCGGCCGGGAGGTACAGGAAGCTGTAGCTGTAGTTCCCGGTGGTGGCGGCCGCGCCGTCGCGGCGGCAGTTCTTGTCGAACTGCCGGGCGTCGGCGGCGGTGCACAGCGGGGCCTGGGAGGCGGGCAGCGAGCCGCAGTTGTCGGCGGCGCACTGCTTGAGCCAGGCGGCGAAGTCGGCGTCGTAGGCGGTGCCGATGGTGGACTTCAGCAGGGTGCGGGCGCCGTTCCAGTCGCCGACGCGGTACTTGGCGAGCAGGGCGTCGACGTCCTGCGGGTGAGACTGGAGCATGTAACGGACGGCCAGGTAGCCCCAGTTGTAGATCCGGGTGGAGTCCGCGTTGGCGTAGGTGCTGTCGAACAGGGTGCTCAGCGCGTATGTGCCCTTGCCGGCCTGGGCGACCGCGTCGTCGTAGTGGACGCCCCGGTAGCTGTAGGAGATGTACTCGGCGAGGCCCTCGACCCACCAGATGGTCGGGGTGGTCATCCCGGCGTCGAAGTCGCCGTAGAAGTCGTAGCGGCCGTCGAGGTAGTGGGTGTACTCGTGGTTGAGGTTCCAGATCTGGAACTGGGGGCGCAGCCAGGAGGCCTCGTGGGCGATGAAGCGGGCCTGGTTGCCGGCCTTGGCCGGGTTGCCCTCCTCGTACATGCCGCCGTTGTCGACCTCGATGCCGTACATCTCCCAGGCGTAGAGGCTGTAGTTGTAGTAGTCGTCGAAGACGACGACCTCCAGGCTGGTGTTGTTGTCGTTGGCGACCGGGCCGCCGTCCTTGACCACCTTGTGGAAGAACGCGTCCTGGTTGACCAGGCTGGTGCAGGTGTCGGCGAGCTGCTGCGCGGTCATGTCCTGGGCGCGGATGCGCAGGTTGGCGTTGCAGGTGTGGTCGACGGTGAGCACCAGCGGGACGAGCTTGGCGGGCACGTCACAGGTGCCGTAGTAGGAGCAGTTGCCGCTGTCCTTCTTCTCCGCGAACCAGAGCAGGTTCATGGTGAGCGGGCCGGTGTTGCCGACCAGCGGGTAGCGGCTGATCAGGTCCTTGACGATCGGGCGGCCCTGGGCGCGCAGCGCGTCCTTGGCGACGTAGTTGCCGAGCTGGATGCCGATCGAGGTGACCGGGTCGCCGCCGTTGATCCGGCCGCTGTTGCGGGTGACGAAGCCCGCCATGCTGGTGGCGAAGGAGGGGTCGGCCTGCAGGGCGGCGACGAACTCGGGCAGGTCGAAGCCGCGCTCGATGACGGTCTCGGTGTTGGCGACGGCGGCGGCCATCGAGCCGGTCCAGGCGCTTGAGTAGCCGTCCAGCAGGCGCTTCACGACGCCGGTGTAGCGGGCGTTCTCCTGGGCGCTGTCGATCAGGGTGACGGCCTCGGCGAGGGTGGCGCCGTTGGCCTCGGTGACGTCCTTGCTGTGCGGGGCGGCGAAGAAGCCGTCCAGCGCGCCGCGGACGGCGGTCTGCAGGGCGGTGCCGTACGGGCCGACGGCGTCCTTGTTGTTCCACTGGACGTAGTAGCCGGCGCGCAGGAAGAGCACCAGCTGGCCGGCCGAGGTGGAGTCGTCGCCGGGGTAGGCGGCGGAGCCGTCGCGCAGGGCGTTGGCGACGCTGACCATCTGGGCCTCGTTGAACGCGGCCTTGGCGTTGTCGCCGGTCAGGGTGAACAGCGTGTTGACGCAGTCGAGGCCGGCGGCCTTGACCTGCTGGACCAGCGCGGCACCGGAGTTGCCGGTGAACGCGGAGACGTCGCAGGCGTTGGCGGCGAGCTGCCTGGGCGCCTTGGTGTTCGTACCGACGGTGCTGCCCGCCGTCGGGGCGGTGGCCTTGGTCCGCGCGTCCGAGGCGAGCGGCCGGGCGTCCCTGGGGGTGTCGGGCGACTTGGGCACGGGGATCGCGTGCGGCGCCGCGGACTTGGCGGTGGGCGCGGTCGGCTTGCCCTGGGGCGTGGGCGCGGGCGCCGCGTGGGCCTGCGGTGCGAAGAGTCCGAGCGCGAGGAAGAAGGCGGCGCCGAGCGCAGGGAGTCTGCGCGCGTTCGCCTTCGCTATCCGGAAGGGACGCATGTGTGGGGGCCTCCGGGGCCGGTAGTGGCCGTGGTTGGGGACACGGCCGCTCCAATGTGTGACATGTAAAATGGCACACGGAGGGCGGCTGCGGGAAGCCCCGGGAGCGGAAAAGTTGTCAGGTCCTGACGCGAACACCCGGATTGAGCAGCGAAGCCGAGGAATAAGCAGGAGCCCATGATTCGTTCCTGCAAGTCATACGCAATAGTGTTGTCCCGGCACGATCAGCATCGCTCAACCCGCCGAAAGGGGCCGTGTCCTGATGGGCACCTACACGCTTCCCGACCTGCCGTACGACTACTCCGCGCTCGAGCGGGCGATGTCGGCCGAGATCCTGGAGCTGCACCACTCCAAGCACCACGCCGCCTACGTCAAGGGCGCGAACGACACCCTGGACCAGCTCGCCGAGGCCCGCGACAAGGAGCAGTTCGGCGGCCTGGTCGGCCTTCAGAAGACCTTCGCCTTCCACCTGTCCGGCCACGTGCTGCACTCGCTCTTCTGGCAGAACCTCTCCCCGGAGGGCGGCGACCGCCCCGAGGGCGAGCTGGCCGACGCCATCACCGAGCACTTCGGCAGCTTCGAGGCCTTCAGGAAGCAGCTCACCACCGCCACCACCGGCGTCCAGGGCTCCGGCTGGGGCATCCTCTCCTGGGAGCCGCTCGGCAAGCGCCTGATCGTCGAACAGGTCTACGACCACCACGGCAACGTCGGTCAGAACACCACCCCGCTGCTGGCCTTCGACGCCTGGGAGCACGCCTACTACCTGCAGTACCGCAACGTCCGCCCGGACTACGTCACCCGCCTGTGGGACGTCGTCAACTGGCAGGACGTCTCGGCCCGCTTCGCGGCCGTCACGAGCGCCTGACCCGGTTCAGGTGACAGGAGCGGCCCCGGACCGGTCGGGCGGTCCGGGGCCCTTCCCCTGCCCCTTCTCCTGTCCCTTCTCCTTCCCCTCCCCTGGATCAAGCCTTCACCTGCGATGACGGGGGAATTCGGGAACCCGTTCGGTGGGGTTCACGTCATCAACCTCGGAAAGCTCGTGGACAGGTGGGGGAGCAGACAGTCGATGGACCGCAAAGTACGGATGAAGGATCTGGCCGGCAGCCGGGTGGCACTCGCGGTGGCGGCCGTCGCCCTGGCGGCGGGCGCCTGGGGGGTCGCGACCCTCGCCGGTCCGGGCGACGTTCCCCGGCAGGACATCGCCCAGGGGCAGGGCACGTCCCCCGACGGCAGCGACGGCAGCGGCGGGGACGGCGCCAAGGGCGGCGACGGGGGCACGCAGCAGGGTGGCGGGATACCCGACGGCATAGCCCACGCCTCCGAGAGCGGAGGCAACGCCGTCAACATCACCATCGACGACGGCCCCGATCCCACCTGGACGCCGAAGGTCCTCGACGTCCTCAAGCGGCACGGCGTGAAGGCGACGTTCTGCATGATCGGACCGCAGGCCAAGGCCCACCCCGACCTGGTCAAGCGGGTCGTCGCGGACGGCCACCGGCTCTGCGACCACACCGTGGACCACGACACGTCCATGGACAAGAAGCCCGTCGCCTACCAGGAGAAGGAGATCCTGGACGCGAAGAAGATGATCGAGGACGCCGCGGGCGGCGCCAAGGTGCTGTACTACCGGGCTCCCGGCGGCTCGTTCACCCCCGACAGCCGGCGCATCGCCGCCGCGAACGGCATGCGTCCGCTCGGCTGGAACGTCGACTCGAAGGACTTCAACAAGCCCGGCACCGCCGCCATCGTGGACACCGTCAAGAAGGAACTCCACCTCGGCCCGACCATCCTGTTCCACGACGGCGGCGGCGACCGCCAGCAGACCGTCGAAGCCCTCGACCAGGTGCTCACCTGGCTGAAGGCCCAGGGCCGCCCCACCGGCTACCCGGTCCAGACCACCCCCTGACGTCCCTGCCGCCGGGCGGCCCGAACCGCGTTGCCCTGCCCGGAGACGGCAGAAGCGCCGTGCCCCACGCTCGGGTGGGGCACGGCGCACGGTCCTCGCCCGTGCTCGGCGGCAGTGGTGGCGGGCTCCGCGGCGGGGCGCGGCGGGGCGCGGCGGGGCGTGGCCGTCAGCCGAAGAAGCCGTCCAGGATGTGTTGGGCGGCCAGGCCGGCCGGGAGGGTGCCGGCGCGAACCCGGGCCTCCAGGTCGGGGGCCAGGCGCCGGACTTCGGGGTGCTCGTGCAGGCGGGCGTAGAGCTGGTCGTGGACCATCGCCCAGGTCCACTCGACCTGCTGGTCGCGGCGCTTGGCGGCCAGGGCGCCGGTGGCGTCGAGGACCTTGCGGTGCTGCTGCAGGCGCTCCCAGAGGACGTCGAGGCCGGCGTTCTCGCGGCCGCTGCAGGTGAGCACGGGCGGGGTCCAGGCGGCGTCTGGGGCCTGCAACAGCCGCAGCGCGCCCGCGAGTTCGCGGGCCGCGGCGCGGGCGTCGGTCTCGTGCGGGCCGTCGGCCTTGTTGATCGCGATGACGTCGGCGAGTTCCAGGACGCCCTTCTTGATGCCCTGGAGCTGGTCGCCGGTCCGGGCGAGGCTGAGGAGGAGGAAGGTGTCCACCATGCCGGCCACCGCCGTCTCCGACTGGCCGACGCCGACCGTTTCGATCAGCACCACGTCGTAGCCGGCCGCCTCCATCACCACCATCGACTCGCGGGTGGCCTTGGCGACGCCGCCCAGGGTCCCCGACGTGGGGGAGGGGCGGACGAAGGCGTTCGGGTCGACGGCCAGGCGCTCCATCCGGGTCTTGTCGCCCAGGATGGAGCCGCCGGTCCGGCTGGAGGTCGGGTCCACGGCGAGGACCGCGACCCGGTGGCCCGCCCCCGTCAGCATGGTGCCGAAGGAGTCGATGAAGGTCGACTTGCCGACACCGGGAACCCCGGTCACGCCCACCCGGACCGCCCCGCCCGCGTGCGGCAGTAGCCGCTGGAGCAGCTGCTGCGCGAGCGCGCGGTGGTCGGGCCGGGAGGACTCGACGAGGGTGACGGCGCGCGCGATCCAGGCGCGCGAGCCGTCCAGGACACCCGTCACGTAGCTGTCGAGGTCGATCGTCCGCGGAGGCATCGGCTCAGCGGCTCACAGCTCGTGGCCGAGCTCGGACGCCAGGGCCGTCAGCAGGTCGTGCGCGGCGTCCGGGATGACCGTGCCCGGTCCGAACACCGCCGCCGCGCCCGCCTCGTACAGCGCGTCGAAGTCCTGCGGGGGGATGACCCCGCCGACCACGATGGTGATGTCCTCCCGGCCCGCCGCGGCGAGTTCGGCGCGCAGCGCGGGCACCAGGGTGAGGTGTCCGGCGGCCAGCGAGGAGACGCCGACGATGTGCACGTCCGCCTCGACGGCCTGGCGGGCGACCTCGGCCGGGGTCTGGAACAGCGGGCCGACGTCCACGGTGAAGCCGAGGTCGGCGAAGGCGGTGGCGATCACCTTCTGGCCGCGGTCGTGGCCGTCCTGGCCCATCTTGGCGACCAGGATGCGCGGACGGCGCCCCTCGGCCTGCTCGAACCGCTCGACCAGGTCGCGGGTGCGCTGGAGGGAGGCCGACGGGCCCGCTTCGTCTCGGTACACACCGGAGATGGTACGGATCTGGCCGGAGTGGCGGCCGTACACCTTCTCCAGGGCGTCCGAGATCTCGCCGACGGTGGCCATGGCGCGCGCCGCGTTGACGGCCAGGTGCAGCAGGTTGCCGTCCAGCGAGCCGCCGCGCTGCGGTCCGGCCTCGGCGGCCCGGGTGAGCGCGTTCAGCGCGTCCTGCGTGGCGGCCTCGTCGCGCTCCTCGCGCAGCCGGCGCAGCTTCTCGATCTGGCGGGCCCGCACCGCGGAGTTGTCGACCTTGAGCACGTCGATCTGCTCGTCGCTCTCCACCCGGTACTTGTTGACGCCGATCACCGGCTGGCGGCCGGAGTCGATGCGCGCCTGGGTCCGGGCCGCGGCCTCCTCGACGCGCATCTTGGGGATGCCGGCGTCGATCGCCTTGGCCATGCCGCCGGCCGCCTCGACCTCCTGGATGTGCTGCCAGGCCCGGGCGGCCAGGTCGTTGGTCAGCTTCTCGACGTACGCCGAGCCGCCCCACGGGTCGATGACCCGGCAGGTGCCCGACTCCTGCTGCAGCAGCAGCTGGGTGTTGCGGGCGATGCGGGCGGAGAAGTCGGTGGGCAGGGCGAGCGCCTCGTCGAGGGCGTTGGTGTGCAGGGACTGGGTGTGGCCCTGGGTGGCGGCCATCGCCTCCACGCACGTACGGGTGACGTTGTTGAACACGTCCTGCGCGGTGAGCGACCAGCCGGAGGTCTGCGAATGGGTGCGCAGCGACAGCGACTTGGGGTTCTTCGGGTCGAACTGCTTGACCAGCTTGGCCCAGAGCAGCCGGGCCGCGCGCAGCTTGGCGACCTCCATGAAGAAGTTCATGCCGATCGCCCAGAAGAACGACAGCCGCGGCGCGAAGGCGTCCACGTCCAGTCCCACGTCCAGGCCCGCGCGCAGGTACTCCACCCCGTCGGCCAGGGTGTAGGCCAGCTCCAGGTCGGCGGTGGCCCCGGCCTCCTGGATGTGGTAGCCGGAGATGGAGATCGAGTTGTACCGGGGCATCTTCTGCGAGGTGTACGCGAAGATGTCCGAGATGATCCGCATCGACGGCTGCGGCGGGTAGATGTAGGTGTTGCGGACCATGAACTCCTTGAGGATGTCGTTCTGGATGGTCCCCGCAAGCTTCTCCGGCGGCACCCCCTGCTCCTCGGCGGCGACGATGTACAGCGCCAGGACGGGCAGCACGGCGCCGTTCATGGTCATCGACACCGACATCCTGTCCAGCGGGATGCCGTCGAACAGCTGGCGCATGTCGTAGATCGAGTCGATGGCGACGCCCGCCATGCCGACGTCGCCGGTGACGCGCGGGTGGTCGCTGTCGTAGCCGCGGTGGGTCGGCAGGTCGAAGGCGACCGAGAGGCCCTTCTGGCCGGCCGCCAGGTTGCGGCGGTAGAAGGCGTTGGACTCCTCGGCGGTGGAGAAGCCCGCGTACTGGCGGACGGTCCACGGCTGGTTGACGTACATGGTCGGGTACGGCCCGCGCAGGTACGGGGCGATGCCCGGGTAGGTCTCCAGGAAGTCCAGCCCGGACAGGTCCGCCGCGGTGTACAGCGGCTTGACGCCGATGCCCTCGGGGGTGTCCCAGACCAGCTCGTCGACGTCCTTGCCGGTGGACTGCCGCCAGGCGGCCTGCCACTGGTCGTCCGAGACGTCGGCGCCGCCGCCGTCCAGCCCGATTCCGGTGAAGTCGGGAATCATCGAGCCGCCTCGCTCTCGTCGGCGCCGCTCGCGCCGGTGATCTGGTCCAGCAGGGAGGTGAGGACGGCGACCGCGTCCCCGCCCGCATGGATGAACTCGTCCACTCCGGCAGGGACTTCGCCGAGCCGTCCGGCCAGCAGCACCTTCGCGGCGCCGGCCGCCTTCAGGGCGCCGGCGACGGCCTCGGCGTGCTCGCCGTACAGGGCGTCGCTGGAGCAGAGGCAGGCGACGGTGGCGCCGGAGGCGGTGAACGCCTCGGCGAACGCGGCCGGGTCGACGGCTTCGAGGGAGGTCGTCGCGATGCCGCCGGCCTGGAACAGGTTGGCCGCGAAGGTGGTGCGCGCGGTGTGCGCGGCGGCGCTGCCGATCGAGGCCAGGAACAGCTTGGGCCGCTCCCCGGTGGCCGCGAGCGCCGCGTCCGAGCGGTCCCGCAGCGCCTCGTACGCCTCGGCGCGGCGCACCTGCGGCAGGCCGCCGGCGAGCGCCGCCGGGGCCGGCTCGCGGACCAGCGGCTGCTCGTCCAGGTGCGGGAACTCGCTGACGCCGGTGACCGGTTCGCGCCGCTTGGCGAGTCTGACGGACCGCTCCGCCCAGGTCGCGGCGAGCCGCTCGCCGACGAGCTCGGACCCGAGGGCGGCCTGCTGGCCGCCGGCCCGCTCGATCTCCTGGAACCAGGCCCAGGCGGCCCGGGCCAGCTCCTCGCCGAGCTGCTCGACGTACCAGGAGCCGCCGGCCGGGTCGATCACCCGGGCCAGGTGGGACTCCTCCAGCAGGACCGACTGGGTGTTGCGGGCGATCCGGCGGGCGAAGGCGTCCGGCAGGCCGAGCGCGCTGTCGAAGGGCAGCACGGTGACGGCGTCGGCGCCGCCGACCCCGGCGGCCAGGCAGGCGATGGTGGTGCGCAGCATGTTCACCCACGGGTCGCGGGCGGTCATCATCACCCGGGAGGTGACGGCGTGCTGACGCTGCGCCGAGGCCGCGGCGGACGCCCCGGACACCTCGGCGACGCGGGCCCAGAGGCGGCGCGCGGCACGGAACTTGGCGATCGTCAGGAACTGGTCGGCGTCGGCGGCGTAGCGGAACTCCAGCTGGCCGAGCGCGGCGTCCACCGACAGCCCCGCGGCGGTGAGCGCGCGCAGGTAGGCGACGCCGGTGGCGAGCGAGCAGCCCAGCTCCTGCGCGGGGGAGGCGCCGGCCTCGTGGTACGGCAGGGCGTCGACGGTCAGCGCCCGGACGTTCGGGTAGTCGGCGGCGCAGCGGGCGGCGAGCGCGGTGGCCTCGGCGAGCAGCGCGTCGGTGCGGGCGGTGTCGCCGGTGCGGGCCTGCAGGCCGAGCGGATCGGCGCCGAGGTTGCCGGAGGCGTCGCCGGGGGAGACCTCGCGCTGCGCGTAGAGCTTGAACAACTGCTCAGCGGCGTCGGTGAATTCGGGTCCGGCGTCGAGCGCCACCGCGGCCAGGTCCAGGTACACGCCGGTCAGCGCCTCGGGCAGGGCCTCCACCGGAAGGGCCTCGCCGCCCAGTTCCAGCCAGAGTGAGCCGACGCCGTTCTCCAGGTCGGCCAGCACGGCCTCGTTGGCGCGTCGGCGGTCCCGGTCGGCATGCCGCTGCCGCACGTCCCACCCGGCGACGGCCGAGCCCTGCGGCCGGCCGCCGCGCACGAACGGCGGGAATCCGGGATACCCGGGGTCGACCGCGGCGTCCTCGGCGGTGTACAGCGGGCGTACACCGAGCCCGTCCTGGAGCTTGGTGGTGAGTGCCTGCTCGGCGGCGGCGCCGTCCTCGGGCTGGGCACCGGACTTGCGCAGCACGCCCTGAACGAGCTGCTGCCACTGCTCACGGTGCGCGGCCGGGAACTCGGCGGCGAGGGGGAGCCCTTCGGGCGGGACCTTCATGTGCGCAGGTTAGCGCCCGTTCGCGTACCCGCAGGAGGGGAGCCGCGTGTGACCTTTCCCTCGATTTGGCGGATTCTCAACACTCCGCGGGGCGGACCGTGCCATGGGCCGGCGTGCACGGGTCCGGCAGGGTCTCCGCGGCGTGATCGTCACGGAGGTGGTGGCGGAAGCGGCGGTGGTCGGACCGGGTGAACCTCGGCCCGGGCGCTGCCCGTAGTCAACACCGGTGGTGCGGAACGCGATCGATGTCCCGTCATGGCCCTGATCCGCCGTGATCAGGGGGATTGCGGAACCCCGCCCCCCATCTATTAAGTTACTTCGAAGAAGGTGGGCGGGGCAGCATCCCCCCGTTGCTCGCCCTGCCTGCCTTCGTCGTCCCCCCCGGCCCTTTCGGGCCGGCTCCGGATTCCCCCGAAGGAGAGCCGACCGCCCATGGGAAAGCGCCGCAAGCCCAGCCCCCCCAGCCGGGCCCGCATGGCGGTCCTCACCACGGCCATGGCGGCCGGCGGCGCGGTCCTCGCCTCGGGCACCGCGCACGCCGAGCCCGCACCGACCCTCGCCTCCGTCAAGGAGCAGGTGGACAAGCTCAACGAGGAGGCCGAGCAGTCCATCGAGCGCTACAACGGCTTCCAGGCCAAGCAGCAGAAGCTCCAGGGCGAGGCCAACCAGATCCAGGAGAAGGTCGTCCGCGGGCAGGAGGCGATGAACGAGCTGCGCACCCGGCTCGGCGCCGTCGCCGCCGACCAGTACCGGACCAACGGCATCGACCCGTCGGTCCAGCTGATGCTCGACTCCGACCCGTCGGGCTACCTGGAGCGCGCCGCGGTCCAGAACCAGGTCTCCGACTCCCAGGCGAACCTGCTGAAGCAGGCCCAGGACGAGCAGCGCAAGCTCGACCAGGACCGCGCCGAGGCCACCGCGACCCTCGCCGAGCTCGACTCGGTCGGCAAGCAGCTGGCGGAGCAGAAGAACGACATCCAGACCAAGCTGGCCCAGGCGCAGGCGATGCTGAACAAGCTCAGCGCCGAGGACCGCGCCAGGATCAACGCCCAGCAGACCGCGGAGAAGGCCAAGGCCGAGGCCAAGGCGGCCGCCGCCAACGCGGGCGCCGCCGCCGCGGCGGACCGCGCCTCCCGCTCCGACCAGCGCCCCGACCTGAACGCCCCGGTGCCCGCCGCGAGTGGCCGGGCCGCCTCCATCATCGCGTTCGCCCAGGCCCAGCTCGGCAAGCCGTACGGCTGGAGCAAGACCGGCCCCGACAGCTTCGACTGCTCCGGCCTCACCAGTCAGGCCTACCGAGCGGCGGGTGTCAGGATCTCCCGGATGTCCCAGGACCAGTGGAACGACGGCCCGCACGTCGACCGCGCCAACCTCCAGCCCGGCGACCTGGTCTTCTTCTACGACGACCTGCACCACGTCGGGCTGTACATCGGCGACGGCAAGATGATCCACGCACCGCGCACCGGGAAGAACATCGAGGTGCTCCCGATCTCCGCGATGCCGTACATGGGTGCCGTCCGCCCGGCCTGACCGCGCCCGCGGCGGCCCGCTCCCGCTCCGGCGGCGGCGGGCCTCCGGCGTTCCGCGCCGGGTTCCGGCGGGCTCCCAGGGAGCCGGGCCCGCACGCGCCGGACGCGGACGGGCCCGCTACGGGTGCGGTGCGCAGGCCAGCAGGTACGGCAGCACGGGCAGTACCGGCAGCGCCAGCACCCCGAGCCGCCAGGCCGGTTGCGGCCGACCGCCACCGGGGCGGGCCAGCCGCCGGACCCGGGCCAGCACTCCGGTGGCGGCCACCCCCAGCGCCCCGCCATCGGCCGTCCCGCCACTCGCGACCCCGCCGCCGGACACCCCGCCGCCCGGGGCCGACGCCCCGGCGGTCGCCAACGTGCAGAGCGCCGAGGCCAGTTCACCCCGTGACACCTGCGCCAGCGCCGCGTCGTCCGCCGCCATCTCCAGCAGCAGCGCCACCTCCGAGCGCCCCAGCCGGGCCAGCGGCAGCGGTCCGAGGAGCAGCGCGAAGGTGTCCGCCGGCAGGCGGAACAGGTGGTGGCGGCCCCGAATGTGCCCGTGCTCGTGGGCGACGGCCGCGGCGAGCTGCCGCTCGTCCAGCAGCCGCAGCGCCCCGCGCGACAGCACCACCCGGGAGCGGCGCCCGGGCAGGCAGTACACGGCCGGGTGCGCGTGCTCCAGCACCAGCGCGCCCCAGCGCCCGTCCCGGACGGCGACCAGGTCCAGCACCGCGCGGTGCCGGCGCCGGGCCCGCCCGGTGCGGACGCCGACGGCGGTGACCAGGGCGGCGACCACCGCCCCGGCGGCGGCCAGCAGCCACCAGTCGTGGGTGTGCGGGAGGAGGCCCCCGGTCGGCTCCGCGTGGGGGAACAGGCCGAGCAGCCCGGCCGGCTCGTGGGCGAAGGGCTCCACCGCGTGGTGCGCCGCGAGCAGCAGGGCGACGGTGAACGAGGCCATCAGCGCGAGCCAGAGCGCCGCGCCGGCCGCCGGACGGGCCTGGAGCCGGGCGGAGCCGGTCAGCCGTCGGGGCAGCAGTACGCCGGTCACCGCCAGGTAGAGGACGAGCAGGGCGAGCGTCACTCCGGATCCCGGGACTTCACCTGTTCGAGGGCCGCGAGCAGGGCGGAGGCCTCGTCCCCGCTGATCCGGTCGATGAAGCGGAGCAGCGCGCCGGCCCGGTCGGGGGTGGTCTCCAGCGCCTGGTGCATCAGCCGGGCGGTGTACTCCTCGCGGGTGCAGGTCGGCTCGTACACCCAGGCGCGGCCGACCTTGTCGCGGCGCAGCCAGCCCTTGGTGTGCAGGATGTCGGCGACCGTGGTGACCGTGGTGTACGCGACGGCCCGCTGCCGCTGCAGGTCGTCCACGACCTCGCGCACGGTGGCGGGCCGGCCCCAGGTCCAGAGCCGGTCCATGATCTCGGCCTCCAGATCGCCGAAGCCCCGTAGCACCGCCCTCGTCTCCCTCGCCGAACCCACCGCCGGCGCCCTTCGCCCGCCGGAACGCGGCCCATGGTACGGCGAGCGCCGGGCGCCCGCCCCCGGCCTTCGGAGGCGGGCGCCCGGCGTCTTCCGGGTGGTGCCCAGGTGGTGTCCGAGCGGTGTCATTCGGTGCTCGGCCCGTGTGCAATCGGTGATCGAACCCGACGGTCCGGGTTCAGGACAGCCGCCGCCCCAGCGGGATCCGGGACTTGGTGAACAGCGCGGCGAGCAGCCCCGCGACCACCGGAAGCACCAGCACCACCAGCAGCAGCTCGACCCACGGCGCGGTGATCAGCGCCGGCTTGGCCCCGAACCCGCTCGCCCGGGACTTCAGCAGCCCCACCGCCGGCACGAACCCGTTGGCCGCTCCGAGCAGCGCCCCCAGCAGGGCGATCAGCGCGCACTGCAGGCCCGCCATGCTCCGCCGGATCCGCGGCGGCGCGCCGACGGCGGCCAGGGTGGCCTGGTCCTGCCGGGAGTCCGCGGCCGCGAGGCCGGTGGCGATCCCGGCCGCGCCGAGCACGACCAGCCCGGCGAAGCCGGTGAGCGCCAGGGTGAGCGCGTCGCTCTTCGGCTGGAAGCCGCGCTCGACCTCCAGCGTGGCGACGCGGTCCAGCCGGATCACGGCCGCCTCGGCGCGCTGCTGCGCCTTGCGGTCGGGCGGGGTGGCGGGCAGCCAGACCGAGCCGGTCGGCCGCGCGGAGAGCCCGAGGTGCGACAGCGCGGAGGGCAGCACCATGCCCTGGGCGAAGCCCGCGGCGGCCTCGTTGTCGACCAGCACCGCGTCGACCGGGACCTCCTGGAGATCGGGCTTGGGCACCTCGCCCGGCTGTACCGCGCCGCCGCCGCCGCGCAGCATCAGCACGGCCTTCCCGTCGGCGCCCAGCAGGGTGCGGTCGAAGACCAGCAGCTTCCCGGCGGCCAGCGCCTGTTCCGCGGCCGGGTCGTGGACGCCGAAGAGGTTGTGCAGCACGGTGGCGTCCCCGGCGGCCAGGTGCGGCGGGGCACCGAGGCTGCGCGGGTTCACCGGGCCCTTGAGCTGGACGGTGCTGGAGCAGTTGTCGCAGAAGCGGTACGCCACGTCGGCGAGGTCGGCGCGCGGGCCGAGGCCGGTCAGCTGCTCCTCCAGTTCGCCGCGCAGCCGGTCGAGTCGGGGCCCGTCGGTGAAGCTGGTGAGCCGGACGGCGCCGTACGGGGCCTGCGGCCGGTAGTCGCGCCGGTTCTCGGCGTCGGTGCTGGTGGTGTACACCCCGATGGCGACGGCGCCGGCCACCGCGGCCATCACCGCGGCCACCGCCGGTGCGGTGCGCGAGCGGTTCCGGGCGGAGTCGCGCAGCGCGAGCCGGGGCCCGAGCGGCAGCCGGCCGGCCGCCCGGCCGATCAGGGCGACCAGCATCGGGGTGCAGAGCAGCAGCCCGATCTCGGCGGTCACCGAGCCGCCGAGCACGGTGAGCGTCCGGGCGTCGAAGCTGCCGACGACCGGCAGGTCGCGCTGGATCGCGCCCGCGCCGTACATCGCGACCACGCCGCCGAGGACGACCAGCAGCAGGCCGAGCGTGGTGACCCACCGGCTGGGCCTGCGGACGGTGTCCCGGCCGGCGAGGCCGGCGGTGACGCTGCGGCGGGCGGCCTGCACGGCGGGCAGCGCGGCCGCGAGCAGGGCGGTGACCAGGCCGATCCCGGCGATCGCGAGCAGGTCCGACGGAGGCAGGGCGAAGTGTCCGAACCGTACGCCGCCGACCCGTTCGATCTGCGGCCGGAGCACGGCGACCAGCCCGGTGCCGAGCGCCACCCCGGCCAGCGCCCCGGCCGCGCCGAGGACCAGGCCGCCGCCGAGGACCACCGCGCCGACGTGGGTGCGGCTGCCGCCGGCGGCGCCGAGCAGGGCGAGCTGGCGGCGGGAGCGGCGCGCGCCGACCGCGAAGGCCGGCCCGGCGAGCAGGGCGACCTCCAGCAGCGCCATGCCGGTGACGGTGGCGACGACGATCTTGGTGCTGTTACCGGCCGCCGGGTCGCTGCTGAACCGGCGTGCGTCACGGTAGTAGGGGACGGTCGAGCGCGGCGGCGGGTCGAGCGCGACCGAGCGCGCGGTGAGCGTGTAGCCGTAGGCGTTGAACTCCTGGACCTTGGCCCAGTCGAGCGCCGTCCCCGCCGGGAGCCGGACCAGCCAGGCGGCGCGCCGGCCCGAGGCCCGCTCGGCGGCGGACTGGCCGGGCGCTGCGGCGGCGGCCATCGGGTCGAGCAACTCGCTGGGCCGGGCGACGAGTTCGACCCTTCCGAGCTCGTCCGGATGCTCCACCACACCGGTGACGGTGAAGGTGGTCCGCTCCAGGCCCTGGACGGTGGTGGTGCCGCCGACCTTCAGCCCGGCGTGGTCCAGGAAGGCCCGGGTGGCGGCGATCTCGTGGGGGGACTTCGGGGCGCGGCCCTCGACCAAGTCGATCCGGCCGCGCCAGATCGGGTCGCCGAGGTCGGCCTCGGTGGTGAGGGTGCGGACCAGGCCTTCGGGCGAGGTCGCACCGGTCTCCGGCCCCGGCCGGGCGGGGGTGAGCACGCTGCCGGGCGGCAGCAGGGAAGCGACCAGCGTCGCCGGGTCGGTGCCCGCGCCCTTCAGCTGCTCGGCCGTCGGCTGCTGGTCCGGGCGGGAGTCGGCGCCGAAGGCGCCGTCCTCGGCGACCGGGGCCTGCTCGACCGTGCGGCCCGGGCTGAGCGCGGTGACCAGGGCGTCCGCGCCGCCGACCACCCGCTCGACCCGCTCGGCCGGGGTGAGCTGCCCGCTGCGGTGGACCACGTCGGCGCCCGTGACACCGAGTACGGGCAGGGCGATCATGGCGACGATCAGGGCACTGCGGCCCTTGGCTCGCAGGGCGTCGCGGCGGGCGATGCGCAGGGCGACCCGCCAGGCTCCGAGCCTCATCGCGTCACCTCGCCGATCGGGCCGGGCCGGTGGACCGTCGCCGGGAAGTCCGGGGTGCGGCCGTCGGTGGAACGGCCCTCGGTGGAACGGTCGTGGGCGGAGTCGTCGGTGGAACGGACGTAGGCGGGTCCGCGGCCGGTGGATCGGTGGCGGGCGGGTCGGTGGCCGCGGCTCTCCGAGGCGACCGCGCCGTCCCGCAGGTGGACCACCCGGTCCGCCCACGCGGCGTGTGCGGCCTCGTGGGTGACCATCATCGCGGCCGCCCCGGCGTCGCAGCGGGCGCGCAGCACCCCGAGCACGGCCTCGCCGGTGGCGGAGTCGAGGGCACCGGTGGGTTCGTCGGCGAGGACCAGGCGCCGCTCGCCGATCAGGGCGCGGGCGATGGCGACGCGCTGCTGCTGTCCGCCGGACATGTCGTCGGGGAAGCGGTCGGCGAGCTCGCCGATGCCCAACTCCTCGAGCGCGGCGAGCGCCTCCCGGCGGGCCCGGCGGCCCGGGACGCCGTCGAGTTCGCGCGGCAGGGCGATGTTCTCGGCGGCGGTGAGCGCCGGGATCAGGTTGTAGTCCTGGAAGACGTACCCGATGGAGCGCCGCCGCAGGTCGGCGAGCTTGCCCCGGCGCAGTCCGCCGAGCGGGACCCCCTCCACCAGGACCTCGCCGTCGCTGGGTCGGTCCAGCCCGCCGGCCAGGGTCAGCAGGGTCGACTTGCCGGAGCCGGAGGGCCCCATGACGGCGACGAACTCCCCCGGGTGGACGGCCAGGTCGATGCCGCGCAGGGCGTGTACCTCGGCGGCGCCCCGCCCGTGCACCCGGGTGACGTTGGTCAGGTGCAGGACGGGCGCGGGCCGGGCCGCATCGGTGGTGGACACACTTCCCCCTCGTGAGCTTCTCGACTGCATATGTCGGTGAACTATATATGCCGGGAGGAGATGCTCAAGGTGGACCCGCAGCGTGTCGGGCTCGGTCAAACTTCTACAAAGGTGTCGAAGGAGGGGGTGCCGGGAGCGCCGGGAGGGCCGGGAGGGCCGGGAGGGCCGGGCGAGGCGCGGACGGCCGTGGTCCGGCCCGGGCGGCCCGGTGCTCGTCCGAGGGAGTAGAACGGAAGGACCGTCACATGAACCGCCTGGGAGGCCTGATGCTGCGCACCGATCCGAAGCACGGACCGCTGGTGCCGATGCTGCTGGTGCTGACCGTGGTCACCGGCGTGGTGGACGCGGTCAGCTACCTGGAACTCGGCCACGTCTTCGTCGCCAACATGACCGGCAACGTGGTGTTCCTCGGCTTCGCCCTCGCCGGTGCGCCCGCCCTCTCCGCCAGTGCCTCGCTGGCCGCCCTGGCTGCCTTCCTCCTCGGCGCCCTGGCCGGCGGCCACCTCGCCCGCCGCCTGCCCGGCCACCGCGGCCGGCTGCTGACCGCAGCCGTCGGCGCCCAGGCGGCGCTCGTCGCGGTGAGCACCGTCCTGGCGGCGGTCGTCGGCCACACCTCCGACCCGGCCCGCTACACCCTGATCGGGCTGCTCGGCTTCGCCATGGGCGGCCAGAACGCGGTGGTCCGCGCACTGAGGATCCCCGACCTCACCACCACCGTGCTCACCATGACGATCACCGCCCTCGCCGCCGACCGCACCGGCCCCCGCCGCCTCGCCTCCGCGGTCTGGATGTTCGCCGGCGCCCTCCTCGGCGCCCTCCTCGTCCTGCACGCCCACGTTCCCGTCGCCCTCGGCCTGGCCTCCGCCCTCCTCCTCGCCGTCGCCGCCCTCACCCACCGCGCCGCCAGGTCCACCCCGGCCCCGGCGTGGACCGAGCCTTTGTGAGTGGGGCGGCGGACCCGCAACCGCCCGTCCGGGTACGTCGGTTGGGCCCCGGTTGGGCGTCGCCGCCCCGTCGAGCCGGGCGGCTCAGTCCTCGGAGCGCTGCCCCGCGCGGCCGCTCCAGAGCGGTTCGAGCCGGGCCCAACCGTCCGTCCAGGCGGTCTCGGCGCGGCGGTCGAGGGCGTGGAGGCGCAGGCGGAGGGCGAGGACGACGAGGGCGAGCAGGGTGAGGAGGGCGCCGCTGCCGGTGCAGGCGGCGGAGACGGCGAGGGCGGCGTGGTCGACCGGGGGAGGGGAGGCGTTGCCGGCCGCGTCGATCCAGATCGGCACGCTGCTGCCGGTGGCGGTCGTGCGCGGGGCCTGGACGGTGCCGGAGCGCGGGGTGCCGTCGGGGGCGGTCCAGGTGGCCTCGACGTCGATCCGGCTGCTGTAGCCCCCGGCGAACCGGCCGCCGCCGGGGGCGGTGTGGTCCGGGGTGTTGCGGACCACGGCGTCGACTTGGTGCAGCCGCGCACGCTCGGTGGCGGCCTGGGGCGCGGTGCCGCGGTACAGCAGCAGCGCGCCGACGGTGGAGAGGGCGAGGGTGAGCACCGCGCCCAGTGCGGCGAGCAGCCAGGCCCGGGCGCGGGAGCGGTCGAGCGCGCGGGCGAGCGGTTCGTGCCGGGCACCGAGGGCCCGCCGCAGCTGACGGCCGGTTCGCCGCGGGAGCGACGCAGGCCTGGCCGGGCGGGGTGTGCTGGACACGTTGACGGCTCCTCAGGGGCGCGGGGGAGTACGGCGGTTCGCCACCAATTTCCACCCGACGGGCCCCCGTGCACAAGAGTCGTGCGCGCTCGTAGTACCGCCGGGGCCGTGAGCCGTACCGCCACTCCCGACGTTCGTCCCGTCCCTGCGTCCCGCCAGTGCCGCTCGGCCCCGCAGCCGGGACGTTCGGCCCTCGGCAGCGGTGGCCCCGGCCGGGCAGGCTGGGTACCGGCGGCGCCCCCCGTGCCTGGGCGCGGCCGTGGCCCGGTTCGACCGTGGGGGTGCCGGGCCGAGGTACGGGGCAGGGGGTGGTCGCGCGGCCACCCCCTGCTTTCCGTGCGCGATATCGCCTCCGGATCCGGTGTTTCTCCAGCTCAGGGCCGTATTCTCGCCAGCTATACACTCGGAGTATACGTCGGGCGTATGGTTCCCCCATGAGTGTTCCTTTGACCCTTCTGGGGCTGCTGGAGCGGGAGCCGAGCCACGGCTACGACCTCAAGCGCGACTACGACGCCCTCTTCGGCCGCGGCAAGCCCCTTCCGTACGGCCAGGTCTACGCGACCCTCGGCCGACTGGCCCGCGACGGCAAGGTGGTGGCGGGCGAGGCGGAGCCCGGCGACGGGCCCGAGCGCAAGCGGTACGTCATCACCGACGCGGGGGCGACGGAGTTCGAGACCTGGCTCCAGGAGCCGGTGGCGCCCGAACCCAACCTGCAGTCCGTGCTGTTCAGCAAGGTGGTGCTGGCCCTGATGCTGGGCCGCGACGCCGAGCAGTACCTGGACACCCAGCGCGCCGCCCACCTGCGCCGGATGCGCGAACTCACCGAACTGCGCCGCACCGGCGCCCTGGTGGACGCCCTGCTGGCCGACCACGGCCTGTTCCACCTGGAGGCCGACCTGCGCTGGATCGACCTCACGGTCGCCCGCCTGGACGCGCTCGCCGCGGAGGTGCGCGCATGACCGCCGTGATCGAGGCCCGTGACGTCGCCCTGGCCTTCGGCGAGACGCCCGCGCTGCGCGGGGCGAGCCTGTCGGTGGAGGCCGGGGAGGTGCTGGCGATCATGGGCCCCAGCGGTTCGGGCAAGTCGACGTTACTCCACTGCCTGGCCGGCATCCTGGTGCCCGACGCGGGCGAGGTGCTGTTCGACGGGCGGCGACTCGACACCATGTCCGAGGCCCGGCGCAGCGCCCTGCGCCGGGACACCTTCGGCTTCGTGTTCCAGTTCGGCCAGCTGGTGCCCGAGTTGACGGCCGAGGAGAACGTCGCCCTGCCGCTGCTGCTGAACGGGGTGCGCCGTGCCGCCGCGCTGGCCGAGGCCCGGCCCTGGTTCGCCCGGCTCGGCCTGGACGGCATGGAGCGCCGCCGCTCCGGTGAGCTGTCGGGCGGTCAGGCGCAGCGGGTCGCCCTGGCCCGCGGTCTGGTGGCCCGTCCGAGGGTGCTGTTCGCCGACGAGCCGACCGGCGCGCTGGACTCGCTGACCGGCGAGCAGGTGATGGAGCTGATGGTCGCCTCGGCCAGGGAGCAGGGCACCACCGTCATCCTGGTCACCCATGAGCCCCGGGTCGCCGCCTACGCCGACCGCGAGGCGATCGTGCGCGACGGCCGGGCCCGCACCCTCTCCGCCGGACCGGTGGCCTCGTGATCGGCTTCTCGCTCCGGCTGGCCGTCAGCGGGGGCCGGGAGGCGGTGGCCCGGCTGCTGATGACCGCGGCGGCGGTCGCGATCGGGGTCGGGCTGCTGCTGTCGGTCCTCTCCGGCATCAACGCGATCGACCGCGCCAACGCCCGGCAGGGCTGGATGAACACCGGTGCCACGGGAGAGACCGCGGCCACCTCGGCGGACCCGCTCCGGTGGGGCGCGCGGATGGACTACTACCGGGGGAAGGGGGTGTTCCGGGCCGACCTCGCCGCGACCGGTCCCCAGGCACCGGTGCTGCCGGGCCTCAGCCGGCTTCCCGCGCCCGGCGAGTACTACGCCTCCCCGGCGCTGGCGAAGCTGCTGCGCGAGACCCCTGCCGTCGAGCTTGCCGACCGCTTTCCGGGGCGTCAGGTCGGCACCCTCGGCGCGGAGGCACTCCCCTCCCCGGACACGCTCGCGGTGGTGATCGGCCGCACCGTCGACGAGGTCCGGGCGCTGCCGGGGGCCACCACCGTCACCGGCATCGCCACCGCGCTGCCGGCCGACTGTGAGCACGGCTGCTACGGCGCGGGCGTGCACGGGGACGCGCTGGTCCTGGTGCTCACCGTGGTGGCCGCCGCGCTGATCTTCCCGGTGCTGGTCTTCATCGGCATCGCGACCCGGCTGTCCGCCGCCACCCGCGAGCAGCGCTACGCCGCGATGCGCCTGGTGGGTGCGACGCCGGGCCAGGTGTCGGTGGTCTCGGCGGTGGAGTCGACGGTGGCCGCCGTGCTCGGCACGGCCTTCGGCTTCGGCCTGTACGCCGCGCTGAAACCCCTGGTGGCCGACGTGCCGTTCACCGGCGACCGCTTCTTCCCGGGGGACCTCGTCCTGAGCCTGCCGCAGGCCGCCGGGGTGGTGCTGGGCGTGCCGCTGGCAGCTGCGCTCGCCGCCCGGTTCGCGCTGCGCAGGGTCGCCGTCTCACCGCTCGGGGTCGCCCGTCGGATCACCCCGAAGCCGCCGAGCCCCTGGCGAGCGGCACCGCTCGTGGCCGGACTGGGCGAGCTCGGATTCTTCGTCGCCCACCACCCGGCGACCACGAACGCGCAGGCGGCGGCCTACCTGACCGGCTTCGTCCTGGTGATGCTCGGCCTGGTGATCGCCGGTCCCTGGCTCACCATGGTGACCGCCCGGGCGGTCGCCCGGCGGACCGGCCGGCCGGCCGCGCTGATCGCCATGCGTCGTCTGGGGGACGACCCGCGGGCCGGCTTCCGTTCGGTCGCCGGCCTGGTGCTCGCCCTGTTCGTCACCACCGCGACGCTGGGCATCATGACCACCATCAACGCGAATCGGGGCGCACTCGACGGCGCTCCCGAGGTCCGCAAGGCGGTCGTGGCCACCCCCCTGCTCGGCCCGGAGCGGGCGGCGCTGCTCCCCTCGGTGCCCGACGGGGTGATGGCGCGGGCCCGCGCCGTCACCGGCTTCGAGGGGATGGCGCTGCTGCACGACAACCCGGCCGGGATCGGTGCGTCGCAGTACGGCCGGGAGCGGATCGTGCCCGTCCTGGTCCGCTGCTCGGAACTGGCGCAGATCCCCGTCATCGGCCACTGCGCGCCCGGGGCCGAGGTCGCGGCGGTCGACCGGAACGGCGTCCTGGACCTTCAGGCGCACCCGGAGAAGGAGTGGCCGGCGGCGCCGGTCCCCGCCGAGGAGGTCGCCGGGCTCCCGGTCTTCATCGTCTACGCGACCACCGACGACTCGCCGGCGGCCAAGGAGCAGCTGCGGACCCTGTTCGCCGAGGAGTTCCCGGCGTACGTGACGAGGATGGCCGAGGACTGGTCCTCCGAAGGGCAGAAGCGGCTCCAGAGCTGGAGGCAGCTGGCGAACGTGGTGCTGCTGACCACCCTGCCGATCGCCGGGTGCAGCCTCGCGGTGAGCGTGGTCGCCGGACTGTCCGACCGCAGGAGGCCGTTCGCGATGCTGCGGCTCACCGGTGCACCGCTGCGGCTGCTCCGCCGGGTGGTCGGGCTGGAGAGTGCGCTGCCGCTGCTGGTGGTCTCGGCGCTCGCGGTCGGGACGGGCTTCGCCGCGGCGGCGATGTTCCTCAAGTCCCAGATGGGCTACGCCCTGGTGTCGCCGGACGCGCTCTACTACGGGCTGACCGGCTTCGGCCTGGCCGCCTCGCTCGGGATCATCGCCTCGACCCTGCCGCTGCTGCGGCGGATCACCGGGCCGGAGGCGGCCCGCAACGGCTGAGCCGGGGGTCCGGGTCGGTCGGCCATCCGTGACCCCCGACCCGGACCGCCCCGTCGCCCGCGCTCAGCGGACGACGGGGTAGCCGTGCGTCCCGTCCCGCCGCACGCCGTCCAGGCCGGGCAGCCAGCTGCCGAGGACCAGCGCGGACGGGTAGAACATCGGCTCCGGCAGCTCGTCCACCGCGAAGCGTTCCCAGCCGGCGCAGGCGTGCGGCTCGGTGACCACCGCGTCGGCCAGGCTGGGCGGGGCGAGGACGGCGGCGGTCAGCCGAGGCCGGCCGAGCTCGTGGTCGAGGTGCACGGCGAGCACCCGCATGCCGGCGGCCGGCAGCACGATGCCGGTCTCCTCGGCGAGTTCGCGGGCCGCGGTCTGTTCGAAGGACTCGCCGAGGTCGACCTTGCCGCCCGGCAGGCTCCAGGTGGGCGGCTCACCGGCGGTGGTGCGCCGGCCGATCAGCACCCGGCCGTCCCCGGTGGGCACGATGATCCCGGCGCCGAGCAGCGGTGCGGTCGTCCCGGCCTGCGGTGCGGTGGTCAACTCGGGCTCTCCTTCGGATGGTTACCAGTTGGCGCGCTCGTAGTCCTTGAGGAAGCAGCCGTACAGGTCCTCGCCCTGCTCGCCGCGCACGATCGGGTCGTACACCCGGGCCGCGCCGTCGACCAGGTCGAGCGGGGCGTGGAAGCCCTCGTCGGCGAGGCGCATCTTGTCCGGGTGCGGCCGCTCGTCGGTGATCCAGCCGGTGTCGACGGCGGTCATCAGGATGCCGTCGTTCTGGAACATCTCGTCCGCGCTGGTGCGGGTGAGCATGTTGAGCGCGGCCTTGGCCATGTTGGTGTGCGGGTGGCCGGCGCCCTTGTAGCCGCGGGAGAACACGCCCTCCATCGCGGAGACGTTGACCACGTACTTGCGGCGGGAGGCGGACGCGGCCATCGCCGGGCGCAGGCGGCTGATCAGGATGAACGGCGCGGTGGAGTTGCAGAGTTGCACCTCCAGCAGCTCGATCGGGCCGACCTCCGAGACGGTCTGCACCCAGCTGTTGGTGTCCGCGAGGTCGGGCACCAGCCCACCGGCGTCGATCGCGGTGCCGGCCGCGATCCGGGCGGGGGTGGCGGAGCCGGTGACCAGGGCGAGCGAGGTGACGTCCTCGGCGGCCAGCCGCTGCTCGTCGCCGCTCGCCTGGTGGGGGAGCGCGGGCAGGTCGACGCTGCCGCTGCCGAAGCGGCCGATGGTGGTGGCCTGCGGCAGCTCGCCGGCCGGCAGCGGGGCGGACTCGGCGTTGAGCAGCTCGCGGTAGGACTCCGGCGGGCGGCGCACGGTCTGCGCGGCGTTGTTGATCAGGATGTCCAGCGGGCCGTCGGCGGCGACCTCGTCGGCGAGGGCCATCACCTGGGCCGGGTCGCGCAGGTCGATGCCGATGATCTTGAGGCGGTGGATCCACTCGGCGCTGTCCGGCATCGCCGTGAAGCGGCGGATCGCGTCGTTGGGGAAGCGGGTGGTGATGGTGGTGTGGGCGCCGTCGCGCAGCAGCATCAGCGCGATGTACATGCCGATCTTGGCCCGGCCGCCGGTGAGCAGCGCGCGCTTGCCGGTGAGGTCGGCGCGGGCGTCGCGGCGGGAGCGGTTGAGCACCGCGCACCGCTGGCAGAGGTTGTGGTAGAAGGCGTCGACCTCGACGTACCGCTGCTTGCAGGTGTAGCAGGAGCGCGGACGCTCCAGGATCCCGGCGATCTCGGTGGTGGTGACGGTGGTCAGGCCGAAGGCGCCGGCCGTCT
>NZ_JBEORY010000089.1:0-26479 GCF_040302665.1 Kitasatospora sp. NPDC097691
GGCGTCCAGTCCGACGCCGGCGGGCAGCGTGACCGGATGGGCTCCCAGGACCTGGCCCTCCCGGATCCTCCAGTCGACGGGGTTCACACCCGCCGCCCGTACGGCGATGCGTATCCGGCCGGGGCCCGCGTGGGGCTCCTCGGCTTCCACCAGTTGCAGGACCTCGGGACCGCCGAACTCGGCGAAGCTCACTTTCCTCATGCCGCCGACCGTAACCCTAACGGTTAGTGTTTCGCAATGGTTAGGGTTTTGTACCTGGTAGTGTCAGGGCATGACCGAGCCGCCCGGACGCCGGGAACGCAAGAAGGCCGCGACCCGTCAGAAGATCGCCGACACCGCGCTTCGGCTCTTCCTGGAGCGCGGGTACGAGGCCGTGGGCATCCGTGACGTGGCGGCCGAGGCCGACGTGGCCGTCACCACGGTCTTCGCCCACTTCGCCTCGAAAGAGGCCCTGGTGTTCGAGCGCGACCAGGACTTCGAGCAGCGCCTCACGCGGGCGGTCACCGACCGGCAACCGCACGAGCCGCTCATCCCGGCACTGCACCGTGAGGTCCAGGCCCTGGTGCGGCACTGCACGGCGGAGGGCAGCGCCCCCGTCCGGCGCATGATCGACGGATCACCCGCCCTGCGCGAGTACGAGGAGTCGATGAGCCTGCGTCACGCGCAGGCCCTGGCCGCGGCCCTGGCCGCCGATCCCCACCTGTCCCGGAGCGCGACGGCCTGCCGGGCGACCGCGCGGTTCGCCATCGACGCCTACGCACTGGCCTGCCACGCGGACGATCCCGGCGCCACGGTGGACGAAGTCTTCCGGATGATCGAGGCGGCCTGGGAAGCCACCACGCCCTGAGGGGTGGCCCGGCCACCAAGCGGGCCGGACCCAACATGATCGTTCTCATCGGCCTGGCGGTGGGCGTCGACTACACGCTCTTCTACCTCAAGCGTGAGCGCGAGTGGCGCTGATCGATCTGCGCATGCCCGTCCTCGACGGGGCGAGTGCCACCGCCGAGATCGTCGCCGGCCGGTCGCGGACCCAGGTGCTGATCCTGACCACGTATGACACCGATGCAGAGATCGAGCGTGTGGTCGAGGCCGGCGCGATCGGGTACTTGCTCAAGGACACCACGCGCGACCAGCTGGTCGATGCCATCCGCTCCGCGTCCCGGGGCGAGACGGTCCTGGCGCCGCGGGTCGCGGAACGGCTCGTCGCCCGGATGCGGCGGCCCGCCCGGTGGCTCTGACCACGCGTGAGGTCGATGTGCTGAGCGCCGTCGCCGACGGTCTGTCCAACGTGGAGATCGGCCGGCGGCTGGTCATCGCGGAAGCCACGGTGAAGACCCATCTCCTACGGATCTTCGCCAAGCTCGATGTCAGCGACCGCACACACGCGGTAGTCGTGGCCCTCGAACGCGGGCTGCTGGTCAGACGCTAGCGCGCCGAAGGAGGATGCTCACCGCCCCTCACAGCCCGCCGTGCCAGCGGCCCTGCCGGCCGGCAGGGCCCCCACCCGTCAATTCCCCTCGTCGAGCAGGAAGTCGGCCTGACCCGTCGCCACAGTCAACGGACCGAGCGGCTGCGCTCGACGGTGGCCTCAGTCGGTCTCGCCCCGGCGGCCCGCGCCGGTGCCCGCCTGAGCTCCGCGCTCGGGGTCCCAGCCAACCGGAGCACCGTCCTGCGCCTGATCGACGCCCTTACCGAAAGTGGGTCGCCCGACCGGGTGCGGTCGGGGCATGATCCACACTTGTGACGATGTCGAACCACTCCCTGGTCCGGGCGGCCGCCCGCAACAACGCCGAATGGTGTGCGGTGATGAGCCGATCGCACGGCTCGGCGGGCGCCTTCGAGGAAGAGGCGTGGGCCGCCGCGAGCCGCACACCCCTCTACTACCCCGACGCGGTGACGCTGCTGCCCGGGGCGGACGCGGCCGAGCTGGTCGCCCGGATCGACACCGCGGCCCCCGGGGCGTCGGTCAAGGACAGCTTCGCCGACCTCGATCTGACCGGGGCCGGCTTCCGGGTGCTGTTCGACGCGCAGTGGGTGCACCGCCCGGCGGGCGCGCCCGCCACCGCGTCGGACCTCGCCTGGGACTTGGTCGACAGCGCCGACGCCCTGCGTGCCTGGGCGCTCGCCTGGGACGACGGAGCCGGCGACGCGCACCTCTTCCGGCCCGAACTGCTCGACGACCCGGCCACCTTCGTGATCGCCGGACGGTCTGGCGACGGCCGGGTGGTGGCCGGTGCGGTGGCGAGTCGCAGCGACCGGGTGGTGGGGATCTCCAATGTCTTCGCCCTGGACGGGGGCGTCGACGCGGCCTGGCCGGTCGTGCTGGAGGCGGTCCACCGGTTGTTCCCCGTCCTGCCCCTGGTCGGCTACGAGGGCGACGACGATCTGGTGGCCGCCGTGCGGCACGGCTTCGAGGCGGTCGGCCCGCTGCGGGTCTGGACCGATCCGGGCCGTGCCTGACCGCCGGGCCCCGGCCCCGCCCGACCCCTGTCCCTCGATGCGGACCCGCCGTCGCGCGGTCTCTCCTCGGGAGGTCTGACCAGCACGAGGGCTCCTGACGCGAGATCAGGCACGCGGAGCGCCCCTGTCCGCTGCCAGCCGGGTGAGCCACTCGCGCAGCAGGTGCTGCTCGGCGTCGCTCAGGACGTCGGCATCGTCGGGGAGGGCTGCGCGCAGCGCGCGGGCTGCGGCGGCGGGGCCGGCCTCCGCGGCGGGGACCGTCGGTTCGGCGCGGGTGATGGCGGCGACCATGGCCTCGCGGAGGGTGGTCAGCAGCGCCGGATTGCGGCGTTCTGCGGGGGTGGAGTGCCAGGTGGTGACCGCGCCTCGACCGGTGGCCTGGATGATCTGGGCGGCCAGCTCCTCGTCGACCCGCAGCCACCCTCCGGCCGCCAGTCGGCGCACCCGGCCGTGGAGGATTTCCAGGCCCGCGCGGTGTGCCATGTCCGCCCCCCGGCTGGTGGCCCTGTTCATCACCGCGAACAGCTCGGGGCGGGAGATCCCGAACTCCACCACCACGTCCCAGCCGCGGCGCAGGTCCTGCACCGCGTCCTGCGGATCGGGGTCGAGCTGCGCGCGCTTGCTCTCCAGGAACTGTGCGTAGCCGTGCTCGGCGACCGCCTCGAGGAGCCCCTCCTTGTCGCCGAAGAGGCGGTAGATCGCCGGTGGCTGCATTCCGGCGGCGGCGGCGACTGCGCGGGTGCTGACCGCGTCCGGTCCGCCGTTCTCCAGCAGCTCGACGGCCGCCTCGACGATGCGGCGGCGGGGGCTGTCGGTGGTGTCGCGGGTAACCATGAATCGATGGTACCGAAGACTTGGTTCCATCGATATTCCAGTGTTACCGTCAAGGCGATTCCACTGGAAACAAGCGTGGGGAGAACCCAATGATCATCGTGACCGGAGCCACCGGAAAGCTCGGCCGCCGCACCGTCGAACGCCTCCTGGAGCGCGTCCCCGCCGAGCGTGTCGGCGTCAGCGTCCGCGACCCCCGCAAGGCCCAGGACCTCGCCGACCGCGGCGTTCGTGTCCGGCAGGGCAGCTTCGACGACCCCGCCTCGCTCGTGCATGCCTTCGAGGGGGCGGAACAGGTGCTCCTCGTCTCCCTCGACCGCATCGGCGAGGAGTGCGTCACCGGCCACCGCACAGCCATCGACGCCGCGGTGAAGGCCGGCGTCGGCCGCATCCTCTACACCAGCCAGACGGGCGCCGCCCACGACTCCCGCTTCCAGGCATGCCGCGACCACGCCCGGACGGAGGACCTGCTGCGCGCCACCGGCCTGCCCTGGACCGCGCTGCGCAACGGCTTCTACGCGGCCAGCGCGTTGCTGTTCCTGGAGTCCGCCCGCCACAGCGGCGACATCGCGCTTCCCGCCGACGGCCCCGTGGCCTGGACCGGCCACGACGACCTCGCCGAGGCCACCGCGGCGATCCTCACCGCGGAGGAGGGCCGCTTCGAGGGGCCCACCCCGCCGCTCACCGGCGCGGCGGCGCTCGACTTCGGCACCGTCGCCGAGATCGCGTCCCGGGCCACCGGACGGCCCTTCACCCGCACCGTCGTCCCCGACGACGCCTTCCGCGAGCAGGCGCTGGCGCACGGCGCCCCCGCCCCGATCGCCGACCTGATGGTGAGCATCTTCGCAGCGGCGCGCAACGGCGAGTTCACCGCCGTCGACCCGACGCTGGCCGAACTGATCGGGCGAGAGCCCGCCACCTTCGGCGCCCTGCTGGAGCGTGCCTGGGCCGCATAGATCCTCTGGGGCGCGCAGACCGCCGGGCGCCCGGGCCCAGCCCTCCGCGTATGGCATGTTCACGGTCGAAAGATTGCAGGTCAAAGCCCTGTTCGCCAGGGACGTGCAGGTCTGGCATTCCGGTCACGGCAGCCCCGCCACTCCCGTCTGACGGGCTGCTGCAGAGCAGCCGCGACCCTGACCCGACGCGGTCTGCCTCCCCACCGGCCGGGGCCCACGGAACGCCCCCTCGTCCCTCGAAGCCCCGGCCGGGCGGCGGGGCTGTTGCCTGTGCCGGTTGGCCGTCAGATGGGCGGGTAACCCGCAGTTATGGGCACTGGCACCGACACGACAGGCGGTGACGGCCGGCTCACCCTGGATGCGGGCGGCCGTCCGACCGTCGGCGTCGAGGAGGAGTACCTGCTGCTCGACCCGGACAGCGGTCTGCCGCTGCCGCACGTCGACGCGGTGCAGGAGGCGGCCGGGCTGCACCCCGCCGTGCACCCCAGCGAGCTGCAGAACGAGCTGCTCCAGGCGCAGGTGGAGGTGGCCACCCCGGTCTGCCGGGACCTCGCCGAGGTCGGCGGCCATCTGCTGCGCCTGCGGCACGCGCTCGCGGCCGCCGCCGAGGCGGCCGACTGCCGGCTCGCCGCGTGCGGCACCGCCCCGTACGCCCCCTCCACGCCCCCGGCGATCGTCGATGCCCCGCGTTACCGCTCCATCAGGCGGAACATGTCGCGGCTGGCCGACGAGGCGCTTATCAACGGCATGCACGTGCACGTGGCCGTGCCCGACCCGCAGACGGGTGTCGAGGTGCTGAACCGCCTCCGGCCCTGGCTGCCGGTACTGACCGCGCTGTCGGCCAACTCGCCACTGTGGTACGGCTCCGACACCGGCTACGCGAGTTGGCGCACGGTGGTCTTCAGCCGCTGGCCGATCAGCGGGATCCCGCCGTACTTCACGGACGCGGAGGACTACGAGCGCCGCATCGACCACCTGCTGGAAGCCCGGCTGATCCGCGACCGGGGACAGCTGTACTGGCAGGCCCGACTCTCGGCGAAGTTCCCGACCGTCGAGCTGCGCGCGATGGACGTCCAGCTGCGCGCCGACGAGGCGGTGATGCTGGCCGGGCTGGTGCGCGCGCTGGTCGTCACGGCGATGCGGGAAGCGGCCGCCGGACGTCCCGAGCCGGAGCGGACGCCGGAGAGCCTGGACGGCGCGGGGTGGCACGCCGCCCGGTACGGAATGGACGGCACCCTGCACGATCCGGCGACGGGACTGTCCCGGCCGGCCGGCGAGCTCATCGGCTCCATGCTGGCCGCGCTCGGTCCGGTCATGGACGAACTGGGTGACACCCGTGCGGTGGTCCCGCTGGTCGACCGCCTCCTGGACGAAGGAAACGGCGCCGAACGCCAGCGTCGGCACCTGGCGGAACACGGGCGCTCCGGACTGATCGCGATGATCGCGGCGGAGAGCGCGGCGGCCTGAGCGGGGTAGCCGGAGCGTGAGGGCCGGAGATCCGGCAGGCTGCGCTCGTCCATGTCCCCCGTGCCGCGAGGGGAGCCGGCGGCACCAGGGACACACAGATCCGTGACCGCTCCGCCGGACCGTTGCGCCCGGCCCGCCCGCGGCCGACCCCTCCGGCGCCGGCACGGCGTAGCCAGGCCGGGCAGGCCGACTGGCAGCCGTGGTGGTTGCTGCGCGCTGCGCGCTGCGCGCTGCCCGCTGCCCGCTGCCCGCTGCGCGCGGGCTCGGCCCGGTCGCCGCCGGCCGGCGTCGTGGGCGGGCGCGGGTGCCCGGACGCCGTGCGGGACCGGGATCCCTGCCCTGGCGGGCCCGCCGTTGCCCTCTGCCGGGCGGCCTGTGGGTCTCGATGTTTCCGGTACACCCCCGGCTTGTACGCTTGTTCGCCTGGAAGGTCTGTGGTTTTGGAGGGAAGGCCCGTGCGCATCCGCCGGTGGATATGTGTGGTCGCGGGAGCCGTCGCGCTGAGCAGCCCGACGGTCGCCTATGCCCGTGGTGGGGGCGGCGGCCACGGCTTCGGTGGCGGCGGTGGCGGTGGCAGCCACGGCGGTGGCGGCGGCTTCCACGGGTCCGGTGGTGGCTCCGGAGTCGGCTTCGGGACCGGTTTCGGAGCCGGCAGCGGTGGGCTCGTCGCCGTCCTGGTGATCGTGGCCGTGGTCCTGCTGATCCTGTGGCTCAGGTCCCGGCGCCGCAAGGCGGTGTTGGCCGGCGGCCTGAACACGGTCTCGGACCGTACGGCGCACCGTGCGGACGCGCAGGCGCGCGAGCGCTCCGCCCGGGTCTCGGCCCGGGTCGATGCCATCGCCGACACCGATGCGACCTTCGACCGCGCGGCGCTCGAGCACCGCGCGGTGTGGCTGTACGGGACGGCCCAGCAGGCGTGGACCGGACACGATCACGCGACGCTGCAGCGGATCCTGTCCCCGGTCCTGTACGGCAAGTGGGCCGAGGAACTGCGCGACTACGAGTCGCGTGGCGAGGTCAACGTCGTGGAGATCGTCGACGGTCCGGTGGTCGAGCTGGTCGACGTCGCCAACCGGGCGGGTGAGGTGAACGACACCGTCACCTTCCGGATCACCGCGACGCTCCGCGACTACGTACGCCGTGGCGACGGTCGGCAGGCCGTGCGCAAGGACGGCTCGACGCGCCCGGTCGAGTACTGGACGCTCCGCAAGAGTGCGGCCGGCGAGTGGATCGTGTCCTCGATCGAACAGGCCGCCGAGGGAGCGCACCACCTGAGCAGCGTCATCGAGACCGACGGCTGGGACCAGAAGGAGGTCGCCCGGGACGCGGTGCTCGAGGTCGCGCAGAAGAGCACGGTCACCGGGGCGAGCGACATCCTCTCCCTCACCAACATCTCGTGGAGCACGGACGCCGACAATGCCGCCGGCGATCTGAGCGTCCTCGACGGCCGGTTCGACAGAGCGGTTCTGGAGGTCGCCGTCGAGCGGTTCCTCGAGGAGTGGGTCATGAACGACGGCAGCCTCGACTTCACCCCCGTCCGCACGGCCCGTCGGACCGTCCTGCGCGAGGCCACCGTCACGGCGGTCACGGTGCGTTCGCTGGTCTCACGCGACCCGGTCGTCTTCCGTGTGGCGGTCGACGCGCAGGGCGTCTACTACGAAGTCGACCGCCGCACCGAACAGGTACTGCGCGGTGACGCGCACAAGCGCAGGCCGATCGCTTTCACCTTCGACCTGCGGCTGGACGACACCTCGGCCAAGGCATGGACCGTGATCGACGCCGACACGCAGTAGCCGCCCCCCATCGCCGCCACGGGCCCTCACCCATCACCCTGTCCCCCGCCACGCGGCCCACCACCCGCCTGTCCGCCGCAGCACCCTGCGCACCGCCGCAGCCGGGCGCCGGTTGTCCGTGACCGCGCCGGAGGGCGTCGACGTGCCGTGGTCGGGCTTCCTGGAGCCGCTGGTCGGACTCGCCTGGCGGGTTGCCCGTCCGAGATCAGCGCGTATCTGCGGCGGGTGGCCTGACCGGCCCGTTCGGCGGTTGCGTGCCATGTGGTCCGGCCCAGCCTGGAGGCCCGGCGTCCAGGATCCCGGCGTACACCGCGCGGATCGCCTTCTGGAGTCCGGGTGGTGGAGGAACTGACCCGGGTCGAGAAGGTGGCCATCGAGGTGACCACCGGGCTGCTGCGGTGCCCGGACGTGGCGTTCAAGGCGACGGGCGACGATTGTCCGGACGACCGGCCGGCCGTGTGGGGTCAGCTTTCGGGGTTCCGTCCGGGGCGGATCGTCTCCACGGAGAGGACGGGGTCAAGCGGCGGAACAAGGGTCTTGGTTGCGGCAGCGACGAGGCGTTGGGGTGCGGGGCCGGCTTGAAGGGCCGTCACGTACTCGATGACCTCGGTATGCGTCAGGCTCGGGACGCGTTGCCGTAGCAGGTGCATGGCTCTGATCCGGCCTTGGTCAGTCGTTGCCCGGCGGAGTTCGTCGTGCAGATCGTCGACGGCCGTGCGGGTGGGCTCCTTGCGGATGCGCCGGCGGTAGTCGGCCTCCCAGTCGCCGGTGGAGTGGGAGACCGGGCCGATCTGGTGGAGGCCTCCGTCGATTCGGTCGACCAGGTAGGGGCCGTTGCCGGCCAGAAGCTGTCCCGGGTCACGGGTCCGGAGGTACTCCTCGGTCTGGTAGTAGACGATCCAGACCAACTCGTGCTCCTCCACTCCGGACACCACCAACCATCCCGAGTACCTGCGGTCCAGGTCGTCCTGAGCCGTACACCTGGCGTACTCGCGGTCGATCATGCCCGGCAGCATCCCGCAAGGTTCTTTGTATGACCAGTGGTTTTCGTGTCCGGGCTGCTGTGGCCCGGGACGGTGGTCCGGTCGATCGGAGCGTCTGCTTCCGGCCGGAGGCTGCCGTGCCCGCGCCGGGCACGACGGGTCGCCCGCTCCCCCCACCCCTACTGGCCAGTAGACATGCCGTCACCGAACGGCTGCAGAAGGTAACCTGGCGCCCCGACGAAACACCGCCGGACCGTCCCCCAGTGCCCAAGTCGAGCGGACCGCAATGTACTTCGTCACCCACGACCCGGGGAGCTGTCACACGTGACCGGCCACCAACCCAACACGGGCGAGAGCTTCGACGCTCCCGCGCCGGAGAGCGCGTACGCCGCCGCCCTGGGACCGGCTGCCGAGAACAGCGCGGTGACCCGGCTGCAGACCGCGCTCAGGCAGGACGGCGAGTACCCGCGCGCGTCCCTGGAACGGGAGTTCCGGCTGCGCCGGGCCGCGCTCGCCGACCGCCTGGCGCTGCGCAGCGGTGACGAGCGCGACGTCGCCGAAGCCGCTCGCACCGCGTTCGAGCTGCTCGCTTTCGACCTGGCCGACGGCCGGTTCGTCCTGGGCCCGGCAGGGCCCGGCGTGCCCGTTTGGGAAACGTCCGCGCGGCCGTATGTCCGCCAGGAGTACGAGCGGTGGGCGGAGCTGACCGACGGCGGACGAGACGCCTCCGTGACGAAACCGGGCAGCCGCTGAGCCCTGGCTCCCCTGGAGTGCGGGTCACGGTCTCGGAGCAAGGCCGGCCGACTCCCGCTGTGGCCGCCGGCAGTGGGTGTACGGAAGACCGGCCCGGCCGCGGTCCTGCGCGAGCGTGCTCAGTCGCAGCCCGGCCCTCCGGAGCGCGTGGCGCTGACCGCGGGCTTGTGCGCTCGGTCCCCGCGGTGAAGTGCACCAGCCCGAGTGGACCACGGAGATGCTCGACCAGTACTTCGCCCCGACTCGACCGGAGTCCTGACCAACGGGTCTCGGGGCGGTTCGTCCTGAAGGAGGTAGCTCCGCCGCCGAGGGCACGCCTACGTCCGGCACAGCAGCTGAGGGCCGACCCCCGTCCAGCACGGCCGCCAGACCGGAGCACGTTCACGTCGGCGCGCGCCCTGGTGCTCCCGCACGCCGTCTACCATGCGGCACGCGTCTGCACGAGGATTGGCGTCCGTTGCACACGACCGAAGGGGGAGCCCGATGGGTGAGCACGAGAAGCCGGCGCCGGACCCCGGGGAGGGAACGCCCCCGCCCGACAACGCGGACGGGCAGGTCCCGCCCCTGCCGCCGTCCGACGGAAAGCACCGCAAGTAGTGCCCGCTGACGGGGACTTGGCCGGGAGCCGTAGGCGCCTGGACGCGGACATGGAGCGGCACGGAGCATGGCCGGGCGGCTCGCCGTGGCTACGGGAGGCCTTCGCCGCGCTGCCCCGGGACCTCTTCGCGCCGGACCGGCTCTGGCGGTGGGACGGCCGCGCCTACGTACCCCTCGACCGCGCGGTGCACCCGGACCTGTGGGCGGATGAGCTCTACTGCGGGATCCACACGGCGGCCGTCACCCAGCTCGACGGCGGCCGGCCGTCCTCGTCGCTGTCCGCGCCCGCCGTCGTGGCGGACATGCTGGACAGCCTTCGGCTGGAACCGGGACACCGGGTGTGGGACATCGGGACCGGTCAGGGCTGGAGCGCGGCGCTGGCCTCCTGGCGAGCCGGGCCCGGTCGGGTCGTGAGCACCGAAGTGGACGGAGACCTGGCCGCGTTCGCGCGCGCCCGGCTCGCGGCCGCAGGTCTGGACACCGTCGTCACCGTGACCGACGGCACCGCCGACGGGCCGCCCGACGGCAGCCGGGTCGACCGGATCCACGCCACCTACGCCGTCGATGCCGTGCCGTGGTCCTGGGTGGAGGCGGTACGGCCCGGCGGGCGGATCGTCTTCCCCTGGGGGAGGCTCGGGCATGTCGCCCTCACCGTCGCCGAAGACGGGCGCAGTGCCCGGGGATGGGTGCAGGGCCTGGCCCAGTTCATGGGCGACCGCCGCGCTCCGGCCCAGGCCGGCACCGGCGGCGCCGCGTACGCCGCGGTGCGCGGAGACGCCGAGCCGCAGGCTCGACAAGCAGTCGACCACGATCTGGACCCGCTGCTGGAGGACTGGGACCTGCGCTTCGCCCTGCGGGTGGCCGTCCCGGACGCGGTACTGCTCACCGGCCGGGACGCCGACGGCGTCAACGCCTGGATCCACGACGGCGACCGGTCGTGGGCGACGTTCGTCGCACGGGGCCCGGGTAAGCCGTCGTTGCTCCTGCAGGGCGGGCCGCGCCGGATCGGCGACGAGGTACTGGCCGCCTGGACGCAGTGGGAGGACCTCGGTCGGCCGGACCGGTACGACTATGGCGTCACCGTCACTCCCGACTCCCAGTGGGCGTGGCAAGGTGACCCGGACGACGGTCCGCGGTGGCCGATTGAAGGTCTGCACCGGGCTACGTGCTGAACGCGTACCGGCCGGCCTGAGCCCACAGTTGTCGCCCACGTCCGCGTGCTCCGCCACTGGGGCCGGCCCGCATCGCCTACCTGCTGCGGCTCAACCCGGCGACCGTGCACCGAGTCCTGACCCGCCGTAGGTGCTGGGCGGCCTGGAGATCCGGACACCTCTCCGGAGGCGGCCGGCACCAGGTGTGGCAGGCCGCGGCACCACAGGCCGGTGCCGGCCATGCCCGGGGGCGTGGCCGGCACCGGTGAACCGGGCCGGAGCGAATTCACGTCACAGAATAATTCGACGGCGACCCAAGTGATGGGATTGTGGTGATGCGGCCGGCAGAATTCCGTGCGGGGCCCACTCCGTCGGTTCTTCAGAGGA
Organism: Kitasatospora sp. NPDC097691; assembly: GCF_040302665.1. Classification (NCBI taxonomy): domain Bacteria; kingdom Bacillati; phylum Actinomycetota; class Actinomycetes; order Kitasatosporales; family Streptomycetaceae; genus Kitasatospora; species Kitasatospora sp. NPDC097691. The sequence goes on from NZ_JBEORY010000089.1 coordinate 11,379, forward strand.
TCCGGATGGAGTTGACCTTCGGAGGGTGGTTCGGGAACGAGATATCGGTCCAGCGGTTGATCCTCACCGAGTCACCGTTGTCGTCGGAGTAGACCAGGTCGTTGTTCCCCGTGGAGATCCGGTCGACCCACCACCCGCCGAAGCCGATCGACCCGCCGTTCGCGTAGCAGTCGACGCTGTCACGGCCGTCGAGGTGCGACCAGATCTTCAGGAAGTCATTGCGGCTCCCGTCACACGGGATGTGGTCGATGGCGAAGGCATTGCCGGACGGCACGGCCACAGTGAGCGTGGCCGCCGCGGCGAAGGCCACGGCCATCGAGCCCACGACCTTCTTCGCGTTCGAGAACATGAATCCTCCCCAGTCGGTTGAAATTACGAATCGGATTCCACTGCGCAGCGAGTTTCTGTTGCGTCGTGCCCGATCAGTATTCAGACCGTTTTCATGAGGGTCAACCGAACACGCCTCGACCCAACGTGTTCCAGGTCATTTTCATCCGGAATTTCTGCAAGGCCTGGGGTGCGTTGTTCTGGTGTGCTCCGAGAGGCTCCGGGACGGGGTGGCTGGCACGTCGACCGAAGGCCACCTGTCGGCCGCTCTGACATGGGGGGACGGCGGGACCGCCGAACGCGCCAGACCGGTGCTCGGGGGCACGTGGCCGGAAGAGGGGCTACCCGGAGGCCGGCGTCACCCCTATGGAGGACTGCCTGAGCCAGGCGATCTCGGCGGCGCAGAGCGATCGCTTCGTCGATCCGGCTCTGCCGTTCCCGGATGGCGGCGAGCAGGTCGAAGGCGTTGGACGGTTCGAGGCGGAGCCTGTCGCAGGCGTGGCCGCTGCCCGCCAGGCCGGTGACGGCGCACTCGCCGCCCACCTCCTCGGCTCGTGGGCGTAACTGGGACTCCAATCGTGGCCGCCTGCCCTGCACCCTGCAGTTCATGGGCGCCGCCGAGCAGCAGGCCGCTGCCGCCGGCTCGCTGCGCGCCCGATCCCTGACCTCGCCCGCTCCGCCTGGATCCACGCCCTCGCCGGCGCCCGGCGCGGCGCCATGGGCGCGATTGCCACCACCCTTGACCAGGTCGACCAGGTCGACCAGGCCGACGCCGAACTGCCGGCCGATGCCGACCCACAGCTGTGGCTGTACTGGGTGACCCGCGCCGAACACGACGTCATGGCCGCCCGCGTCCACACCACCAGCTCGGGACACCGCTGCCGAACGATCGTTCGATGACGGGCAGTCCGAGCGTCCGATGAACCCGTGCGATCCGGGATTCGCGACTACCGGCCCCGGCCTCGCTCGCGAGGCCCCTGCCCGGGCAGCAGGGTCAGCCGGCCGGAAGCACCATCGTCAACGCCGTGTGGGACCTGAACCCTGACAGATGATGGTGGCGGTGGAGCCTGCCACAGGAGGCACGGTGAGCGGTCACGTCAGCTGAATCCTGTTCGTCCCGGAGCCCTCACGGGGCGCCGGGGTGCTGCGTGAGCCGCTGACGGAGACACGGCACACTCCCGAGCGATCACCTTCCGCGAGAGTGTCGTCACCATCGGTTAACTTGTCGGCGGGTTCCCCGTTGCCGTCGCACGACCAACCGAGAGCGGGAGAAGGATGCGGACCGGAACTCCCAGCCGTGAGGAGCGTAACGAGGCGCAGCCGAGAATCTGGCGCAACGCGCTGTCACCGCAGGACTGCCGCGCCGCCGTCGAGGCCATGGCCCGCTCCGCCGCCATCACCGGCCCGGTGCTGCGCCGCAGTAACGACGTCGTCGACCTGGGCATGCGCAGCTGCTCGGAGCACCTGCTGGCGCCCGAGCGGGCGAAGCCCGTTGTCACGGCGATGCGGGAGGTCGCACGGAAGGCGATCGAGGACGAGGGATGGCGACGGGCCGCACTGGACGGGCCGAAGTTCTGCAGCTACGCCGAGCGCGGACTCTTCCGCGCCCACCGGGACAGTTCCGACGACCCGCTGGATCCGGCCGTCGTCCGCCATCGACGGCTGTCGATCGTCTGCCTGCTGAACGACGCGACACCGCACGACGGCCTTCCGTCCTTCGACGGGGGAGCGCTGGTCCTCTACCTTCCGCGGCCCGACGGCACCCTGGCGCCCGAGAACATCCGGCTGGAAGCCGGCTCCATCGTCACCTTCCGCTCCGATCTGCTGCACGAGGTGCGCCCGGTGCGTGCCGGTGTGCGGTACTCGGCGGTGGCGTGGCTCTACGACGTGGACGACAACGGCACCAGCGAGGAGAAGCGATGAACAACCTTCACGACGAGCTGAACGACCGTCTGGAACTGCGGATCACCACCGATCTCCTCGGCGAGTACCGGCCGGAGCTGGCCCAGTTCCTCAGACAGCTCGGCCTCGGGCACCTGCTCGACGAGGTCCTGGTCCCGCTCGCGGCGAGAGCCCGCACCAGGACCGCCGTGGCCTTCGAAGAGCGTCCGTGGCCGCCGTCCGGCATCGGTGCGAGGACCCTGCGCGGCATGGCGGTGGCGGTGGTCAGCGACAACGGGCAGTCGCTGCTCACCCCGGCGTTCCTCTCCGTGCGGGACGCCACCAACGTGGGGCTGGCGGCGGCGATGACGAAGTTCCTCTTCGAGGACCTGGCGAGTGCGGGCGTGGACTGGGTGTCCCTGTTCGTCAACGAGCAGTCGGCGGTCGTCTCCGGCGAGCTCGCCGACGTCGGCTTCGTGCCCCGGCAGGCCCGGATCCTGACGGACGGGACCGAGTTCACGGCGTACTCGGCGAGCCCGCCCGCGGTGCTGAAGGAACTCGGCCTGGACGCCGCCCGTCTCGGCGACGCGTTGGCCCTCAACCTCGACCGGGTCCGGATCTCCCGGCTCACGGGGTTCCACCTCGCACTCGCGGCGGGGATCGCGCCGCACTGGGCCGGCGACACGCGGTGGGCCGAGGTGTTCCCCGGGTTCGACGAACTCCTGATGACGTTGCCGCCCGGCGGCATCACGGGCACTCCGGGGCCCGCGATCGACATCGGAGACGAGCCCGTCGAGTGACCCCGGTCATCGACGTCTTCATCCGGTCCTACCACCGGGACCGGCAGTGGCTGGCCCTGGCGCTGCGGTCCATCGCCCGGTTCGCGTCGGGCCACCGCCAGGTCGTCGTGGTCGTGCCGCGGTCGAGCCTCGAACGCATGGAGCCGTCGGCGATCGAGTCGACGGGCGTCCGTCTGGCCACGTGCCGCGACTACGCCGACGACTACCTCGGCCAGCAGATCACCAAGCTCAACGCCGACCGCTACACGGACGCGGACATGATCCTGCACCTGGACTCGGACCAGGTGTTCACGGCGCCGTGCGAGCTGACGGCTCGCCTGTTCGACCGCGGCCGGCCCCGGATGGCCTTCGACTCAGGCGGGGCCCGGCCGGAGTCGGACGGCTGGCGACGGTGCCCGACCGCCTTCTTCGGCGAACCGGTGCGCCCGGACGTGACCGAGCCGCCGCCCCTGATCGTCCCCCGGCACGTGTATGCCGGGCTCCGTGCCCACTGCCGGGACGCGCACGGCCAGTCGATCGGCGACTACGCGCACGCCGCCGGGTTCGGCAGGTTCTGCGAGTTCGCGCTGCTGCGCGGCTTCGCCCTGACCCGGGAGCCGGAGCGGTACACCTGGGTGGACACCGCCCGGCACGGCCGTCTGCTGCCGGAGTGCCGAAGCTTCTGGAGCCGGGCCCGGACGCCCGCCTCGGTGGCCGGCAGCCTGCCGCCGGAGCTCACTTCCACCAGTCCGCAACCCGCCGGTCCGCAACCCGCCGGTCCGCAACCCGCCGTTCCGCCGGAGCGGTGACGCCGGCATGCGCTCCTCGGTGCCCGTTTCCGTCGTCGTCTCCGCCTACCAGGAGGGTGACCGGGTCGCCGAGACCATCCGGTCGGTGGCGAGCGCGTGCGTGCGGCCGCGGCAGCTCGTCCTCGTCGACGACGGCAGCACGGACGGCGGCTGCGAGCGGGACTGGCCGCCGTGGGTGCGGACCCTGCGCGGGGACCATGTCGGCGTGGCCGCGGCCCGCAACCACGGCGCGCGGGCCGCGGACCAACCGGTCCTCGTCTTCCTCGACGCCCACTGCGTGGTGGACGACCGCTGGCTGACACCGCTCGTGGCCGCGCTCGACCGCAGGCCGGACGCGCTGGTCGGACCCGCGGTGCGGGACGCCTCAGACAGCCGGTTCGTGGGCTGCGGGGCCGAAGTCGTGGACGCCCTGCTGACCTACCGCTGGCGCCCCGTGGCCGGGCCCGGACCCGTCGAGGTCGGTCTCCTCCCGGGCGGCTGCCTGGCGGTCGTCCGTGACCGCTTCCTCACGGAGGGAGGCTTCGCGGCCTTCAGCGGATTCGGGCTCGAGGACGTGGAGCTGGCACTGCGGTGGTGGCGCGCGGGGCGTCCCTCGCTCGGCATCCCCGGGGCCGTCGTCACCCACCGCTTCCGGACCCTTCCGCCGTACCGGCCGGAGCAGCAGCCATGGCTCCAGAACATCCTGCGGACCGGGCTCCTGCACCTGCCCGGCCCGCAACTGCGCGCCTCCGTCCTGGCCTGCGCACGCTTCTCCACCTTCCCCGGCGCGATCGCCACCGTCCTCGCCGAGCCGTGGGTGGCGGCGCAGCAGCGGCTCCTCACCACCGAGCTGCGGCCGATCGCCGACTACCTCGACCAGTGGGCACCCCGGGCCTTCGGCCCCTGAGGCCGGATCCCCCTCACCGCCTCGCCGCATGTCGCACCCTGCTCGTCTACGTCCTGCAGGAAAGCGTCGACCCGGCCACCGCGCCGGTTCCGGCCTCCTGCTGACGGAAGGCCAACCCGATGGCGGGTCCTGGTGTCCCACTCGTCGGCCACGGATCGCCAGGCAATGGCCGGCGGCACCAGGTGGTCTACACCGACGGGTCTCGACCAAGTTCTCGGATCCTGATCAGACGGCGAGGTGTGTCGGTACTGCTCAGGGGCGCAAACGCAGATCCGCGGCAGGTGGTCGGGCCGAGGCGCGCCGCTGTTGATGCAGGATTCGCTGCGCCCGCCTGTTCCCGTGGTCAGCGCTGTCTGAGGCCGTTGAGGAGGTAGTCGATGCGGGCGGCGGTGTCGTCCGGGTCGAGTGGGCCGGTTCCGAGCAGGAGGCGGTAGTAGACGGGGCCGAAGAGGAGTTCGACCATGGTTCGGGTGGGGACGTCGGTGCGCAGTTCGCCGGCTGTGACGGCCTGGTCGAGGCGGTCCTGCCAGGCCTTGTTGCGGGGTTCGAGGAAGCCGGTGAGGAGGTCTTCGGCGAGTCGGGGGTCGCTCTGGGCGTCGGCGACCAGGCCGCGCCAGATTGTTCCGAGGTCGGTGCCGAGGGCCTGGATGACTCCTTGTGCGGCGGTGGTGATGTCGGCGGTGATGTCGCCGGTGTCCGGGACGCCGGAGAAGGGTCCGGTGCGGTCGTTGAGGGCTTCGAGGATGACGGCGGCCTTGCTGGGCCACCAGCGGTAGATGGTCGGTTTCCCGACTCCGGCGGTTTGGGCGATGCCCTCGATGGTGACCTTGGCGTAGCCGTCGCGGACGGCGAGTTCGAGGGCGGCGTCGAGGATGGCGCGGTGGGAGCGCTGGTTGCGGAGGTCCGGATTCGGAGCTGGGGGCATGTTCCGGAGTATCCCACGAGACGTCACGTAACGTCTTGACGTGATCGTCTCGTCCGGGCAGCATGTTCTCGCGAGGCGAGACGAGACGGTACGTCACGAGACGGTGCGGGCTGCCGTACGGGGGAGGGTCGTTTCCGTCACGGGGGATCGCCTCGGCAGCTCGCCGGCTCACGGTGACGTGAGACGGGCCCAGGATTCCGCCAGGGGGCGCAGATGTCGTCTCTCCGAGGATCGATGCGATCCCTGGCGGAACCCTGTGAGCTGGCCGTGACGGCGAATGGGGACATCTTGCGAACGCGCCTGATCAGAGCAGCCGGGAGTCTGGCGGTGGCAGTCGGGGTGCTGTTCACCATGGGATCGACTCCCGCTTCGGCGACCGGCGAAGGTGATCTGGAACCTCCACAGCGGTTTGTGCCTGGAGATCGGCAGCTGGCGGACTGACAACGGTGCACCAGCCAACCAGTGTGACTGCAACGATGGTGACAACCAGCTCTGGCGCTACTTCAACGACGATGGCCAGTAAGAACGGAACGATCGTCGGATTTCCCGACCGATCGTGAACGCGGCTTCCCTGTGTCGGCCCTGGCGCAGGAGTTCCTGGTGCAGTTGCCTGCGGCAGGTGTCGGCGTCCGGCTGCCTGCCTTCGATACTCCAGGCCAGCGGGTAGGACATGCTCTCGATGCGGTCGGCCAGGGACCGCGTGCGCGCGCGGGCGATGGGGTAGGCCGGATTCAGCGGTGGGTGCGGGTGCCGCTCGTCCAGGTATTCGGCGATGATGCGGGGAACGGTAAGGGTCAGGTCGCCGTCCTGGAGGGCCGGTACGACACTTCCGGTGCAGCCGAGCACCCTTCGCGAGTACCGAAGTGCCTGTCAGTGCCGGAAGCCGGCTCCGGGAATGCTCCATCAAGCTGCCCACGATCTCGGAATCGATCTCACCCGATCCTGGATGATCGGAGACTCACCAAGCGATGTCGCCGCCGGTCGGCGAGCCGGAACACGTACCGTCCTCGTCCGCCGTCAGGCGCTCAACTGTCCACTCCCGGATCGCCAGTCCTCGACTACTTACGACTTGCGCTGACAGCTGATCTGACAGCCAGGGCGTGTTCAGAAGTGACCACAGTGAACTCGTTGATGGCCGGTCCGATGTGTGAACGCTGTCTCGTGGCGGTCGCGGGCGGGTTCAGGATTGGGCGACAATCGTCGGGTGACTGAAGCCAGCGTGGTGCACATCTTCCTCTCGCGCGGCCGGTTCTCCTCGTTCGAGGACATCCGCGACTACGTCGATGAGGGATGGTCGGAGAACGGGGATGCGGAGCCATCCGTTTTTATGGGAGAGGCCGGGATCGCCAAGCTCGAACCGATGTGCGTCGAAGTCATCCACGCCCAAGACGACGGCCACCGAGCTCCGGTCGTCCCGGAGGTACTCCTTCGAGAGGCCTCGTACGCTGATCAGTGGCTGCCACAAGTAAAGTCAACCGAGCCGGCCGACGCTGCGATCTGCGTCTTCGCCCCCAACGTGGTCACCAACCCGCACGGTACCTCTCTGCACTACCTCGGCCGGTTCACCTATCGCGCCTGAGCGTCTCTCACTGCGGAAGATTTCAAGTCCAGTGAGACGGTCGTTACGTTATGAGGTTTGTGGTGCGGGTTCCCTGCGCTTGGCCGGGTCGTTGATCCAGGCCGTCTGCGGTATCTCGGGCGGTCGGGGACGGCGGCCGAAGCGCTCGGGATGGCGGGCGTATGCCTCGGCGAGGGTGACGGCCCGCTGCTCGCGTACCTCCTCGGCGGTGCCGAAGTGCACGCTGGCAGGCGTGTGAAAGCCGATGCCCGAATGCCGGTGCTCGTGGTTGTAGTACGAGATGAAGGCGTCGAACCATTCTCGCGCGTGGGCCAAGGAGCCGAACCGTTGCGGGAAGTCGGCCATGTACTTGGTGGTCTTGAACTGGGCCTCGCTGTAGGGGTTGTCGTTGGAGACCTTGGGGCGCGAGTGGCTTCGGGCGACGCCGAGGTCGATCAGCAGCTGGGAGACCTTCTTGGAGGTCATCGAGGTGCCGCGGTCGGCGTGCACGGTCTCTGGCACGATGCCGTTGCGCTCGATGGCCTCGCGGATCAGCTCCTCGGCCCGTTCGGCCGATTCGGCCAGTTCGACGATGTGGCCGACGATGTAGCGGCTGAAGATGTCGATGATGACGTAGGCGTGGTACCAGATGCCCTTCCCGGGGCCGGCCGCCTTGGTGATGTCCCAGGTGAACACCTGCGAGGGCGCGGTGGCGACCAGCTCGGGCACCGTCCTGGCCGGATGGGCGGCCTGGCGGCGTCGCTCGCCGCACTGCCCACGCTCGCGCAGGATCCGGTACATCGTGGAGACCGAGCAGTGGTAGCGTCCGGCGTCCAGCTCGCGGGCCCAGATCTGCGCGGGAGGCAGCTCGGCGTACTCGGCGCTGTTCATCAACTCCAGGACCGCTGCCCGCTCTTCGGGTTTCAGAGCTGACGGCTGCGGCCGTGGTCTTCTGGGCTCGCGAGCGGACGACGGTTGCAGCCTGCGGTAGTGGGTGGCTCTGGAGCGGCCGGTCAGCCGGCACGCGGCCGTGACGCCCAGCTCCTGCTCGACGCCGGTGAACGCCTCGTCCATGACGGGGTCGGCGGCGTGCGTCAGTCCGCGCTCTCGGAGATCATTTCCAAGAGCGCCGACGCTTTTCCCAGGACCTCCAGCGCGGCCTTGTTCCGGGCGAGTTCCTTCTCCAGCCGTTCCACCTGGCGACGCAGCTTCTCGTTCTCGACCTCGGCGGCGGACTTCTTCGGGCGGACCGGGGTCGTGCGGTGATCGACCAGCTTCTCCAGGGCCCCGGCATCGCGCGCGGCCCGCCACTCGGTGACGTGCGAGTGGTACAGGCGCTCGCGGCGCAGGACCGCACCCTTCTCGCCCTCGGGCGCCGCGTCGTACTCGGCCACGATCCGCAGCTTGTACTCGGGGCTGAACGTGCGGCGCTTCGGCTTGGGGGCCAGGTCAGACGCGGACGGATTGGTGCTGGTCATCAGGGGTGGAACTCCTACTCGGGCCCTCTCAGGCTAACCCGACAAAGCGGGATGTCTCACTCAAGGCTGACAGAGAGGGCTGAGGGTGTCACAGCCACTCATCGATGGCCGCGACCAAAACGGTATCGCCTCGAAGTGCCGGCGCACGTGGACGGACGGGCGGGTGCGGTCACTCACGATCTTCCGCCAGTTCTGCGTGGCGAAGGAGATGCCCACCACCCCGATATCCCGGTCCTCGTCGTTCCGGCCCTGCCTCGGCAGGTAGTCCGGCGAGGTGCGGAACCGCAGCAGGTGCCCGAGGGCGTTCAGGACCCGGCTGTCCTTGCTGGTCCGTCACCAGGTCCAGGTTCTCCAGCAGGTTCACGCATCTCTGTGGCGCGACACCCTGCGGGCGTCGGGCATCGCGCACAAACGCACCCGCCCCTACCGCCCGCAGACCAACGGCAAGGTCGAGCGCTTCAACCGCACCCTGCTCGACGAGTGGGCCTACCAGTGGCCCTACACGAGCAACCAGGAACGAGCCGAAGCGCTCCCCGACTTCCTCCACGCCTGCAACTACCATCGCTGCCACACCGCACTCGGAGGCCAACCCCCCGATCAGCCGCGTGAACAACCCTGCGGGTCAATACACCTGGACGACATCCGACTCCGGCCAGTCCTTCACCGTGCCGGAGCGGTACGTTGAGGGCTGCCAACTGTGGGGAGAACCTCGACATGACCATTGATCAGGCTGCCCTCGGCCGCGCGGTGAAGGCGGTTGTCGCCGCCGCGCACGCCGATGACCCGGCCGCGCTGTACCGGGCGGTGATGCCGCCGGCAGGCACCGATACACCTCCGGCCGAGGCCACGGCCTGGTTCGGGACGCTCCTCATCCACCTGGCACTCACGGCGGCGGCCGCTTCGGAGCTCGAACCGGGCTGCCCCCGGGAGGCCGTCTCGGAGTGGATCGGGGAGGTGCTGGGCCCGCTGCCCACCCCGGCGCTGCTGCGCGCCGCTGATCCCGGCCGCATCGACCACGTCGAAGCGGTGAGCGCCGCAGCGGACCACTCCCGGTACCACGAGTACACCGTCGACCTGATCCGAGTGGGCCTCACCGACCCGGATCAGGCACCGGACGAGCGAGGCGTCGACGCCCACTGCGCGGTGACGAACGACAAGAAGGCGCGGATCACCGTGATGGCGATGCTCGGCCGCCTCGCCGCCGTCCCCGACGGGCGAGGTTGACGATGCAGCTCCGGTAGTACACGGGCATCCATCAACTCGGATGAGAAGTAACAGCAGGCGGCGCACGCCCGGGTGGGCGGGCCGGGTGAGGTGGACCAAGCCGTCGCCGAGAGCGGCGCGGTACGGGTCGCCCAGGCCGCGGTCGGAGGCACGCTCCAGCCGGTCGGGCGTTCGAGGGCCAGGCGCGGCACGTCGGCCGCCGCGCGCTCGGCTCGGGCGACCGGGACCACCGTACGGACCCGACGGCTCGACGTCACGCTGAGTCCTGACTTGGCGGGCCCGACTCGTCCGGCTATACGCTGGATGGGAATCCCCGCGCCCGCCGATGTTCCTCCTGCGGCGGCCCGACCGCCGCGGCCCGACGGTGATTCGGTGGGCGGTCCGTCGCACGGTGGTCCTCGCGAGGGAGAACGGTTCCCATGGACCTCAACACCATCACCGAAGTCGTCCGGCGCCCGCCCGACCGGCCCGGCCCGGTTTGGCATGATGGCGATGCCTGGCTCGCGGGCGGCACGTTCCTGTTCTCCGCCGAGCAGCCGAGCCTGCGCCGTCTGATCGACCTGACGGCCTTGGGGTGGGATCCGCTCGTGCCGAGTGCCACCGGCCTGGACATCGGTGCGACCTGCACCATCCGCGACCTGTACGCCTTCGAGCCGCCGCGTGACTGGACCGCCGGCACGCTCTTCGCCACGGCCTGCGAGGCGTTCCTGTCCTCGTTCAAGGTGTGGAACTCGGCGACCGTCGGCGGCAACATCTGCCTGTCGCTGCCGGCTGGCCCGATGATCACACTGACGGTCGCCCTCGAGGCCGGGTACGAGCTGTGGGCTCCCGACGGGTCGACCCGCGTCGTCGACGCCCTCGACTTCGTGACCGGCAACAACCGCAACATCCTCGCCCCCGGCGAACTGCTGCGCCGCATCACGATTCCGGCGGGCGCCCTGCGCAAACGCGCCGTGCACCGCCGCTTCACGCTGACCCACCTCGGCCGTTCGACGGTCTTCCTCATCGGCACCCAGACGCCCGGGACGAACGACCTGCTGCTCACCGTCACCGCCGGTACCACGCGGCCGGTGCGGATCGCCTTCGACACCATGCCCGACGCACCGACTCTTCAGCACAGCATCGATGTCATCCCTGCCGACGTCTGGTTCGCCGATCCGAACGGGACCCCCGACCACCGCCGCCACCTGACCAAGCACTTCACCGAAGAAATTCGTCACGAGCTCGTGGCTGGGGGCCCGGAATGACCTTCATCGTGAACGGCAGGAGCTTCGACGAAGAGCCGGAACCCGGCCAGTGCCTGCGCACCTTCCTCCGCTCGCTCGGTCACTTCGGCGTCAAGAAGGGCTGCGACGCGGGCGATTGCGGCGCGTGCACGGTGTGGCTGGACGGCGATCCGGTGCACAGCTGCATCACCCCCGCGTTCCGTGCGGACGGTCACGAGGTGACGACGATCGAGGGGCTCGGATCACCGGGTGACCTGCATCCGGTGCAGCGGCAGTTCCGTGACGCCCCGGGATTCCAGTGCGGTTTCTGCACGGCCGGGATGATCATGACGTCGGCGGCGCTCACCGAGGCTCAGAAGAACGACCTGCCGCGGGCGTTGAAGGGCAACCTCTGCCGCTGCACCGGCTACCGGGCGATCGAGGACGCCGTGCGGGGTGTCACCGCCGTGGAGACGGCGGCCCCGGGCAAGGCCGTGGGGACGAGCATCGGCGCGCCGGCCGCCGACGAGGTGGTGACCGGCCGCGCCGAGTTCACCATGGACACCCACGTCGAGGGCATGCTGCACCTCAAGGTGCTGCACTCGCCGCACGCGCACGCCCGGATCGTCTCGATCGACAAGACCGCCGCACTCGCGGTCCCCGGCGTGCGCCGGGTCTACACCTGGGAGGACGTGCCGCGCAAGCGCTTCACCACGGCGATCCACACCGACCACCTCGTCGATCCGGACGACACCTTCATCCTCGACGACACGGTGCGCTTCGTCGGCCAGCGCGTCGTAGCCGTCGTGGCCGACACCGTCGGGGCGGCGGAGGAGGGCTGCCGCAGGGTCGTCGTCGACTACGACGTCCTGCCGGCCGTATTCGACCCCGAGGAGGCGATGGCCGAGGGGGCGCCGCAACTGCACGGCACGGCCGACCCCTTCGTCCGGGATCCGGTCCGCAACATCCTGCTGGAGATCCATTCGCACATCGGTGACGTCGATGCCGGATTCGCCGACGCCGACGTGATCCACGAGGGCACCTACTCCTCCCCGCGTGTGCAGCACGCGCACCTGGAGACCCACGGCTCGATCGCCTGGATGGAGGACGGCCGCCTGAACGTGCGGACCAGTTCGCAGTCGCCCTCCATCGCCAAGGTCAAACTCGCCTACCTGTTCGCCCTGCGGCCGGACCAGCTGAGGGTGTTCTGCAAGCGGGTCGGCGGCGGCTTCGGCGGCAAACAGGAAGTGATCTCCGAGGACCTGGTCGCGCTCGCCACGCTGGACACCGGGCGGCCGGTCTGCTTCGAGTACACCCGCGAGGAGGAGTTCACCACGGCCTCGCCCCGGCATCCGATGACGCTGACGGTCAAGCTCGGCGCGAAGGCGGACGGGACGCTCACGGCCTTCCAGGTCCGCAACGTGTCGAACACCGGCGCCTACGGCAACCACGGCGGCGAAACCCTGTACGCGGGCGGCGCGGCCGTCATGATCTACCGCTGTCCCAACAAGAAGTACGACGCCTACGCCGTCTACACGAACACCGTTCCCAGCGGGGCACTGCGCGGATACGGGATGACCCAGCCGGCGTTCGCCGTGGAATCGGCGATGGACGAACTGGCCGGCGTCCTGCACCTCGACCCGCTCGAACTGCGGCGCCGCAACATCGTCCGGCCGGGCGATTCCCTCGTGGCACTGCACGACGGACCTGACGACGTGATGTTCACCGAGGACGGACTCGCCAAGTGCATCGACCTGGTGGACGCCGCGATGGCCCGAACCGCTCACGAGCCGTCACCGGGGCCCGACTGGCTCGTCGGGGAGGGCGTGGCGAGTTCCCTGCACGAGACCGCGCCCCCGACCGAGCACATCTCGGAGGCCTGGGTCACACTCGGGGACGACCTGGTGTACGAGCTGGCCGTCGGGACGGTCGAGTTCGGCGAGGGCACCTCGACCGCCCATGTCCAGATCGTGGCCAACCAGTTGGGCACGACGCCGGAGCGGATCCGCCTGGTGCAGTCCGACACCGACCGCACGGGATTCGACACCGGCGCCTTCGCGAGCGCGGGACTCTTCGTGTCGGGCAACGCCGTCCTCCGCGCGGCCGACGCGGTGCGGGACCGGATCCTGGAGTTCGCCGCCGCCCACACCGGCGTCCACGTCGTGATGTGCTCGATGAGCGACGACAGCGTCGTCTGCGGCGGGCAGAGCGTTTCGCTGGCGGACCTCGTCGCCCTGGCCCGCGGGCGCGGAATCCGCTTCACCGCCGCCCGCAAGGCCTACGGCTCGCCACGAAGCGTCACCTCCAACACGCAGGGATTCCGGATCGCCGTCCACCGGGTGACGGGCGAGATCCGCATCCTCTACAGCGTGCAGGCCACCGACGCCGGCCACGTCATCAACCCCGAACAGGTCCGGGGACAGGTGGACGGCGGCGTCGCCCAGGGCATCGGCTTCGCGCTGACCGAGAACCACCAGATCGACGCGAACGGTGCCATGGTGAACCCGAACCTGCGCAACTACCGCATCCCCACCTACGCCGACATCCCCCGAACCGAGGTGCTCCTGGTGCCGTCCTCCGACTCGGTCGGGCCGATGCACTCCAAGGGCATGGCGGAATGCTGCATCAACCCGGTGTCCGCCGCCCTGGCGAACGCGCTCCACGACGCCACGGGCGTCCGCTACCGCGCGCTGCCGCTGACCCCGGAACGGATCTACGGCCGGCTGAACGAAGCCAGGCCGGTGTCGACGGCGGCCGGACCGAAATGACCTCCGTGACGCCCCGGGACGGGCAAGCTGCGGCAACGGCCATCATCGGTCTGAAAGTCCGGCCGGGGCTGGAGCGCGCGTACGAGACGTGGCAGAAGGACGTCAACGCCGCCGCCGCCGACTACGCCGGCCACCTCGGTGTGGAGGTCTCCCCGCCGACGTCCCGGCAGCCCGAGTGGGTCGTCGTCTACCGGTTCGACTCGATAGCCCACCTGCAGGCCTGGATCAACAGCGAGACCAGGCAGAACCTGCTCGACGCCGGCAGCAGGTACTTCGACGGTCCGGGAACCCAGCAGGTCGTCAGAGGCGGCGCGCGGACACCGGATCCGCTCGTGACCGTCGTGGTCGCCCACCGCGTCCACCCCGACCACGTCGACGAGTTCCTCGACTGGCAGCAGCGCATGAGCCAGGAGGAACAGCGATTCGAGGGCTTCCGCGGCACCGAACTCTTCCGCCCGATCGAGGGGCTCCAGGACGAGTGGACCACGCTGTACCGGTTCGACAGCGCGGAGCACCTCGACGCCTGGCTGACGTCGGGCACGCGACGGAAGATCCTCGCCGAGGGCAGGAAATTCAGCGACTTCAAAATCCGGACGATCGACAACTCGTTCGGCAGCTGGTTCGCCTTCGAGGAGAACGGCAAACAGGCGCCACCGCCGTCGGAAACCAAAACCGCCGTCGCGGTGTGGGTCGGCCTCTACCCGACCGTCGTGCTGCTGACACTCGCCCTGTCGCCGGCGAACATGCCACTCTGGATCGGACTGCTGGTCGGCAACTTCCTGTCGAGCTTCATCATGAGCTTCCTGACGATGCCCTACTACGTGAACCCGCTGCTCAAGCGCTGGCTCCGGCCCGCACCGGGCGAACCGCGGGCCAAGACCAACAGCATCGGTCTCGGCATCGTCGCCGCGGTGACCGCGTTCTGGGTCGCAGCCTTCTACCTCATCACGACCCAGTTCTGGACACTGCCCTGAGCGGCGGCCAACTGCCCGGCCCGGGGATGGTGTCGGTGAGGTTTGAGCCGCAGCAGGCCGTCGCCCCCGGCTCAGGGCGTGGTGGCTTCCCAGGCCGCCTCGAACATCCGGAAGACCTCGTCCACCGTGGCGCCGGGATCGTCGGCGCGGCAGGCCAGTGCGTAGGCGTCGATGGCGAACCGCGCGGTCGCCCGGCGGGTGTGAACCCCGTCGACTGGAGGATCCGGGAGGGCCAGGTCCTGGGAGCCCATCCGGTCACGCTGCCCGCCGGCGTCGGACTGGACGCC
>NZ_JBEORY010000090.1:0-24335 GCF_040302665.1 Kitasatospora sp. NPDC097691
GTGGCCGGGTCACCCCGACGGCCACGTCCTCCGCGGGCGGGGCGTGCTTCGTCATGAAGGACTCGACGGCGAGTTCGGAGCACGGCATCGAGGCGATGGGGACGGGCGAGGGGGTGTGCGGCGGGTCGGTCGTCGTCGAGTTGACCTTCTCCGTGTCGAGCCGGAAGCCCGGGGGGAGCCGGTCCGCGGTCAGCAGGCCCGCGCGCAGCGGGCCGGGGGCGGAGGCCGGGGCGGGCGCGGCGGTCGGGGCGGGCGCCGGCCGGGCCTGCGGGTCGGCGGAGCAGGCCGGGACGGCGAGGACCGCCAGGACGAGCCCGGCCGTCACGGAATGACGCGTACGCAACTATCCACCCCCAGGGTTCAAGATCGCCCCGTACTCTCCCACAGGGCTCCCGGCGGCCGGGCGGCGCGTCGGGGGGTGGCCGGGCGGCGCGTCAGGCGGCGCGTTCGGCGAGGGTGTGGGCGACGAGGGCGTTGGCGTGGCCGTGGCCGAGGCCGTGGTCGGCCTTGAGCCAGGCGACGAGCTCCATGTGCCTGGTGAGCGGCGAGGTGCGGATGAGGTCCTTCCACTCCTCGATGGGGCGGCCGTGCTTCTTCTCGATCGACGGGAAGTACGAGGCCGGGTTGCCCTTCGCGGCGGGGGTCTTCGCCGTGGCGGCCCCGGCCTTCGCGGCGGCGGCGGTCTTCTTCACGGGGGTGGCGGTCATGAGCGTGGTTCCTCTTCGGTCGGGCGAGGCCGGGCAAGGCCGCGGCGGTGCGGTCACGGATAAGACCGTGACCGCACCGCCGACTCATCGCCCCCCGGAGGTGATCCGCGTCACACGACCGCGTGGGCCCGCCGGCGCCTGCGTCCGGCGGGCGGGGTGGGGTCGGCGTTCCACGCGGCGACGGGGTTGCCGAGCCAGCGGGTGGCGCCGGGGACGTTCTCGCCGCGCATGACGAGGGAGGCGGGCCCGACGGTGGTGTTCACGCCGAGGGAGGAGTTGAGCAGGACGACGGAGTGCGGGCCGGTGGTGGAGCCGGCGCCGAGGTGGACGGGGCCCAGGCGCATGACCCGGTCGTGGAAGAGGTGGGTCTGCAGGACGGTGCCGCGGTTGACGCTGGCGCCGGCTTCGACGGTGACCAGGTCGCTCTCGGGCAGCCAGTGGGTCTCACACCACACGCCGCGCCCGATGCGGGCGCCGAGGCTGCGCAGCCAGGCGTTGAGGTAGGGGGTGCCGGTGATGGTGGAGCCGCCGAAGGGCATGGCGAGTTCCTCGACGAAGGTGTCGTAGAGCTCGTTGCGCCACACGAAGGAGGACCACAGGGGGTGTTCGGCGACGCGGAAGCGTCCGACGAGCAGCCACTTGGCGGCGGTGGTGACGGCGCAGGCGACGGCGGCGGCGCCGACCAGGACGAGTCCGGCGCCGGCGAGGGCGGTGACCAGTCCGTAGTCGTCGCGCAGTTCCTGCAGGACGGCGAGGACGAGGTCGCCGAGCAGGGCGGCGAGGATGACGGGCAGCAGCCGGCAGACCTCGACGCCGGCGCGGGCCCACATCAGGCGCCGGGGCGGGTCGTAGGTGCGGGCTTCGCCGCCGGTGTCGGCGACGCGGGGCAGGGCGAAGGCGGGGCGGCCGAGCCAGGAGGTGCCTTCGGGGGCGTGGGCGGGGGTGTCGGACAGGACGCCGACGAGGGAGCCCGCGGGCAGGTGGCGGCCGGGGCCGACGATGCCGGAGTTGCCGACGAAGGAGCGGCGTCCGACGCGGGAGGGGCCGAGGCGGAGCCAGCCGCCGCGCAGTTCGTAGGGGGCGACGAGGGTGTCGTCGGCGAGGAAGGCGCCGTCGTCGACGCGCATCAGGCCGGGCAGGGCGAGCACGGTGGAGGCTTCGACGCGGCGCCCGACGCGGGCGCCGAGCAGGCGCAGCCACACGGGGGTGAAGAGGCTGGCGTAGAGGGGGAAGAGGGTGCGCCGGGCGGTGTCGCTGAGGCGGCTGACGGCCCAGGCGCAGAAGGCGACGCGGCCGTCGGCGGGGTGGAAGCCGGGGCGCAGTGGCCGGGAGAGCAGGCGGACGAGCAGCGCTATGAGGGCGGCGTGGCACAGGAGGGTGAGGGCGGCGAGGGGGATGGTGGCGGGCAGGAGTTGGAGGAGGGCGGTGGCCAGGGTGCGGTCGGTGTCGATCATCGGGTAGATGACGAGCAGGGCGGGCAGGGCGGAGATGATCGGGACGAGGCCGAGGAGGGCGGAGCCGGCGCCGTAGGCGAGGTTCCAGGGGTTCCAGCCGCGGGGGGCGGGGGCGGCGGGCCAGTCGGCGAGGGGTTCGGTGGTGGGGCGGGCCGGGGAGCCGTGCCAGTGTTCGCCGGGTGGGACGGTGCCGGTGACGCAGGAGCCGGGGGCGATCTCGGCGCGGGCGCCGATGCGGGCGCCGGGCATGAGGGTGGCGCGGTGGCCGACGCGGGCGCCTTCGCCGATGTCGATGCGGCCGAGGTGGAGGGTGTCGCCGTCGAGCCACCAGCCGGCGAGGTCGGCTTCGGGTTCGAGGGAGCTGTGGGCGCCGAGGCGGGCGAGGCCGGTGACGGGGGGCAGGGTGTGCAGTCGTACGCCGGGGCCGACGCGGCAGCCGAGGGCGCGGGCGTAGCGGGTGGCCCAGGGGGTGCCGGCGAGGGCGGCGGTGCCGAGCATGGCGGTGTAGCGTTCGGCGGCCCACAGCCGGAGGTGGACGTGGCCGCCGCGGGGGTGGCTGCCGGGGCGGATGCCGGTGGTGAGGAGGCGGGCGCCGGTGGCGGCGAGGAGGGTGCGGCCGGGGGCGCTGTAGAGGAGGGCGAGGCCGGCGGCGACGGGCCACCAGGGGCTGTGCGGGGCCCAGGTGAGGTGGTTGCCGGTGAGGTTGTCGAGGGCGACCAGGACGAGGATCCAGCGCAGTCCGGCGAGGGTGAACATGCCGAGGAGCAGGAGGGTCTGCCAGGCGGCGGCGCTGCGGGGGGTGCGGCGTACGGTGCGGCGGTCGTCGGCGGCGGGGGTGGCGGTGGTGGCGGCGGGCTGGGCGGTGGGGGTGAGGGTGTCGAGGTAGGCGGCGAGGTCGGTCAGGACGGGGTGGGCGTACAGGTCGGCGACGGAGACGCCGCTGTGGTGGGTGCGCAGGTCGGAGGCGAGGCGGGCGGCGGTGAGGCTGGAGCCGCCGAGGGCGAAGAAGTCGTCGTCGGGGCCGGGGGCGGTGCCGAGCAGGCGTTCCCAGTGCGTGGCGAGCCGGGCGGCGGTGCCGTCGAGGGCCTGCCCGGCGGGCGTGCCGGGGGCGGTGCCGGTGGCGGTGGTGGCCAGGGGCCAGGGCAGGGCGCCCCGGTCGACCTTGCCGGAGGTGCGGGTGGGCAGGGAGTCGACGAGGGCGAGGACGGGCACGAGCGGGGCGGGCAGGTGGCCGAGGAGGTGCCGGCGGGCGGCGGTGAGGTCGGGGGTGGTGCCGGGGCGGGCGACGAGGTAGCCGACGAGCAGGTCGGCGCCGGCGGGGGTCGTGCGGACGGCGGCGGCCGCGGCGGCCACGTCGGGCAGGGCTTGCAGGGCGGCGTCGATCTCGCCGAGTTCGATGCGGCGGCCGCCGAGTTTGACCTGGTCGTCGGCGCGGCCGAGGAAGACGAGGCCTTCGGGGTCGTTGCGGACGAGGTCGCCGCTGCGGTAGACGCGCGGGGAGGCGAGGGCGGGGTGGGCGCTGAACTTCTCGGCGTCCTTGGCGGGGTCGAGGTAGCGGGCGGTGCCGACGCCGGTGATGAGCAGTTCGCCGCTCGCGTACCAGGGGACGGGGTGGCCGGCCTGGTCGACGACGGCGATCTCCCAGCCGTCGAGGGGGGCGCCGATGCGGACGGGCCGGCCGGGCTGCAGGCGGGCGGCGGTGGCGACGACGGTGGTCTCGGTGGGGCCGTAGGTGTTCCAGAACTCGCGGCCTTCGGTGGCGAGGCGGTCGACGAGTTCGGCGGGGCAGGCTTCGCCGCCGACGATGATCAGGCGCACGCCGTCCAGGCAGTCCTGGGGCCACAGGGCGAGCAGGGTGGGGACGGTGGAGACGGCGGTGATGCGGCGTTCCACGAGCCAGGGGCCGAGGTCGGTGCCGGCTTTGACGAGGGAGCGGGGGGCGGGGACGAGGCAGGCGCCGTGGCGCCAGGCCAGCCACATCTCCTCGCAGGAGGCGTCGAAGGCGACGGACAGTCCGGCGAGGACGCGGTCGCCGGGGCCGAGGGGCCGGTGCCGCAGGAAGAGGCGGGCTTCGGCGTCGACGAAGGCGGCGGCGGAGCGGTGGGTGACGGCGACGCCCTTGGGGCGGCCGGTGGTGCCGGAGGTGAAGATGATCCAGGCGTCGTCGGCGGGGGCGGGCCAGGCGGGGTGGCCGCCGGGGTGGGCGGCGGGCCCGGCGTGCAGCAGGCGTCCGGCGCCGATGACGGCGCAGACGGCGGCGTCCTGCCAGATCATGTCGGCGCGTTCGTCGGGGTCGTCGGCGTCGACGGGGACGTAGGCGGCGCCGCAGCGCAGGACGGCGAGGACGGCGATGTAGAGGTCGGCGG
Organism: Kitasatospora sp. NPDC097691; assembly: GCF_040302665.1. Classification (NCBI taxonomy): domain Bacteria; kingdom Bacillati; phylum Actinomycetota; class Actinomycetes; order Kitasatosporales; family Streptomycetaceae; genus Kitasatospora; species Kitasatospora sp. NPDC097691. The sequence continues at coordinate 4,528 of NZ_JBEORY010000090.1, forward strand.
TGCCGGAGGGGATGCGCACGCCGACCCGGTCGCCGCGGCCGATGCCGTGGGCGGCGAGCTGTCCGGCGAGGGTGTCGACCTCGTGGAGCAGGGCGCGGTAGTCCAGGACGGTGTCGCCGGTGTCGAGCGCGGGCGCCTGGGGGTGGGCGTCGGCGGTGGCGGCGATGACGTCGAGCAGGCTGCGGGGGTGCGCGGGCCGGGCCGTCGGCCAGCCGGCCGGGGGGCCCGGGTGGGGGTGGTGCAGCGTGCCTGGGCCGGCCAAGTCGTGGCGTGCGTCCATGGGGGGTTGTTCCTCGGCTCCGGGGTCGTGGGGGCGCGTACGGGCTGTGTCGGGGGTGACAGGGGGGTGACACTTGGTTCACCGGCGGGCGCGCCCACTCACCATGACTCCGCCGGGAGTCCGCTGGATGCAGCGAGGGTGCGGTCAAAGGAAATTCTCATCATCGATGCCGGACGGGGCCGACAGGGAACGAATCGAATGTCGCTTCGGTGCTTCCTGGGCGTTTTCGCTGGTGAAGGGTAGCCGCCGGATGATGCGGCGGCGGGGCTGGAGAGGTCGGAGTGATGAACACCATGGCGCCCGGCACGGTACCGGTGATGAGAGGGTTACCACCGAATCGGGGGGTTTTGGTCGGATCATCGTCCCGTTCACCCGGTTCGCACATCAGTGTGGAAACCGTCCGCCGCCCGCACCGCGGGCCCTTCCCGTGAGGGAGCCGTGGAGCGGCGCCGGGAGCGGGGACCGGGACGGCCGCACCGGCTCGGGCCTCGTCTGGTACGTGGCGTACGGCTCGAACCTGCACGCCGCCCGCCTCGCCTGCTACCTGCGCGGAGGCCGCCCGAACGGCGGAGCGCGCACCTACCCCGGCTGCCGCGACCGCAGCCCCGCGCGCCGGGCGGTCGCGACCGCGCTGCCGGGCACCCTGTACTTCGCCGACCGGTCACCGACCTGGGGCGGCGGATCGGCCTTCTACGACCCGTCCGTACGCGGCGAAGTACCTTGCCGGGCCTATCTTCTGACGGTCGGACAGTTCAGCGACATCGCCGCCCAGGAGATGCGCCGCTCCCCCGCCGCCGACCTCGACCTCACCCGGGTGCTCACCGACGGCCGCACCGCCCTGGGCCCCGGCCGCTACGAGACCCTGCTGCACGTCGGCGACCTGGACGACCACCCGCTGCTCACCTTCACCGCCCCCTGGGGCGTGGCCGGCGCCGACCTCAACGCCCCCGCCGCCCCCTACCTGCGCACCCTGGGCGCGGGGTTGGCCGAGTCCCACGCCTGGGGGCCGTGGCGCACCGCCGGCTACCTCGCCACCCGCCCCGGCGCGGCCGGGCACTGGACGCCGGGGGCGGTGGCGGCGCTGCTGGGCTGAACGGGGGACCCGGGATCGGTGGCCCGGGGGTCAGCGGGCCGTCGGGTCAGCGGGCCGTCGGGTCAGCGGGCCTCGCGGCACGGATCGGTGCCGGCCGGGCACAGCTCGCCGTCGCCGCTGCCCGAGACCGGCAGCGCGTGGACGTAGGCGTACTGGACGAAGGTCACCGCCCGCCCGCCGCCGAGGTCGACCACCCGCTGGTGCAGCTCGCCGTAGAGGGGCCGGTCGTTGCCCTTGAGGACGACCGGCCGCGCGTCGCCGGGGAAGACCGCGAAGAAGGAGAGCCGCTCCGGGGCGCCGAACATCCTCGGCACCCGGCCGGCCGTGTAGACGTCGATCCGGTCGCCGACGACCTGCGTGGACAGCCCGCCGTCGACCCGCGTGATCGAGGCGAGGCACACGTAGGAGTCGTCCGCGAGCCACACCGCGTCGGCGTTGTTCCCGCCGTCGTCGCCCAGCACCAGCAGGTTCGCCGGCGTGGGGACGGGGCAGCGGGGCGTGTCCTTGTGCAGGGCTGCCAGCTCGTCCACGATCCACTGCGCCGACGCCGGGGCCGGCTCGGGCAGCACCACCGGGCGCACCGTCACCGTCGGGGACGGCGCACCCGCCGTGGGCGGCGCCTGGCCGACGCCGCCCTGCCCCGTGCAGGCCGCCGCCCCCAGTGCCAGCACCACCGCTGCCGCTGCCGCGCACCCGCCTCGTGCCGTCCGCCTCATCACGCCTCCCCCGCGCCGCCTCTCCTGGGCCGGCTCACCCGGCTTCCGGATCATGCCCGACCCGGCGGGAGGAAGTGTCAGCAATCGGCAACAGCCGTGTAGCGAAGGCGTGTTGGGGGGTGTGAAAGCTCAACGGAGGCTCAGGAATCCGAGCCCGGAGGGCCGGGGAGGCCGGGCCCGGAGGGCCGGGGAGGCCGGGCCCGGAGGGCCGGGGAGGCCGGGCCCGGAGGGCCGGGGAGGCCGGGCCCGGAGGGCCGGGGAGGCGGGGGTCAGGCGTCGCGGGGCGTCCAGAAGGCGGTCAGCCGGGCGACGCCGGGCTCGATGCTCTTCCAGCCGCCCTGGAAGGTGAGCACCGCGGCGGCGGCCGTCGGGAAGGCCGCTTCCATCCGGGCGAGCTGGTCGCCCTCGGCCTCGCCGGCCAGGGCGGCGGCCAGGGCCTGGATGCCGGGGTTGTGGCCGACGACGACCACGTCCTGGACGTCGTCGGAGACCTCGGCGAGGACCGCGAGGAGCTCCCCGGGGCCCGCCCCGTACAGACGCTCCTCATGGACGGTCTTCGGCCGGAGGGCGAGTTCGGCGGCCATCAGCTGCCAGGTCTCGCGGGTCCGCGTCGCGGTCGACACGAGGGCGAGGTCGGGGGTGAGGCCGGCGCCGGCGAGCCGGCGGCCGAGCGCCGGGGCGTCCTTGCGGCCCCGGTCGGCGAGGGGGCGCTCGTGGTCCTCCACGTCGGGCCGGGCGGCCTTGGCGTGGCGGACCAGGACGATCCGGCGCGGCATTTCCTCGGGCATGGGGTTCCTCCCTCTCCCCCGCGCGGGCCGTTGCCGCACGGGACGTACCAGCGCCGATCGTGGCAGCCCGGCCCGCGCAACCACCCTGCGCCGTCCTGCCGTTGGCCGGTTCGGGCCGGTGAGGTTCACCCGCCGGGGTGACGCACACGCCCGCCCCGGGCCACGCGCCCCCGGCCACGCGCCCCCGGCCACGCGCGCCCGCTCAGTTGAGGAACGACTCCGGGCCGAGCCGCCCCCACACCACGAACGCGGCCAGCAGGACGTACACCACGTCCACCGCCACGAGCTTGTACTCCCGGCGGCGCAGCCGCACCACCGCCGCGCCGGCCATCAGCAGCACCAGCCCGAGGGCCGCCAGCGGGACGAACACCGGCGCGATGTCCAGCACGGCGGGCAGGACCAGCCCCACCGCCGCCAGCACCTCCACCGCGCCGATGGCCTTCACCCCGCCCGCGCCGAAGTCCTCGACCCACTTGCCGCTCTGCCCGGCGGCGGCAATCCTCTCCTTCGGCACGGCCAGCTTGAAGGCACCGCCCGCCAGGTAGGCGGCGGCCAGCAGTCCGGTGACGATCCACAGTGCGAGGTTCACGACGCTCTCCTTGCAGACGGGTAGACGGGTAGACGGGTGGACGGGTCGACAGACAGACGGGAGACGGGCAGACGGGGGTGCGAAGGGCAGGGGTGCGAAGGGCAGGGGGAGGTGCCCTCAGGAGGCGAACCGGCCGGGCCGGTAGTCGCCGCCGGGCTGGCGGAGCATGACGTTCCCCCGGTTGAAGGCGTTGATCAGGGCGATGGTGGCCACCAGCGCGGCGAGCTGGTCCTCGTCGTAGTGCTTGGCGGCGTTCTCCCACGCCTCGTCGCCGACCCCGCCGGCCGCGTCGGCGATGCGGGTGCCCTGCTCGGCCAGCTCCAGGGCGGCCCGCTCGGCGTCGGTGAACACCGTCGCCTCCCGCCAGGCCGCGACGAGGTTGATGCGCGTCGCGTCCTGCCCGGCGGCGGCGAGGTCCTTGGTGTGCATGTCGACGCAGAAGCCGCAGCCGTTGATCTGGCTGGCGCGCAGCTTCACCAGCTCCTGCGTGACGTACGGCAGGGTCGACTCCGCGACGGGCCTGCCCGCGGCGACGAGGTGTTTGAAGACCTTGCCGATGACGGGGTTGGCGAGGGCGTCCAGTCGGGGTTCCATGGCGTGCTCCTTGTGCGGTGTCCGCTGTTTCCCCTTAAGAGCGCGGCGCCCCGCCCCCCGTGACAGCCGCCGGCGTGACCCGCGTCACACCGCGGCTCAGAGGTGGTGCTTGCCGACCTCGTAGCCGCCGCCGGGCTGACGGATCATCACATTGCCGCGGTTGAAGGCGTTGATGATCGCGATCACGCACACCAGCGCCGCGAGCTGGTTCTCGTCGTAGTACTTCGCGGCGTTCTCCCACGCCTCGTCGCTGACCCCGCCGGCCGCGTCGGCGATGCGGGTGCCCTGCTCGGCCAGCTCCAGGGCGGCCCGCTCGGCGTCGGTGAACACGGTGGTCTCGCGCCAGACCGCGACCAGGCCGAGGCGCACCGGGTCCTCCCCGGCGTGGACGGCCTCCTTGACGTGCATGTCGACGCAGGCGCCGCAGCCGTTGATCTGGCTGGCGCGCAGCCGCACCAACTCCTGGGTGGTGTATGGCAGGACCTCTTCGGTGATCAGGTTGCTCGCGGCGATGAGGTGTTTGAAGGCCTTGCCCAGGACCGGGCCGGCGAAGGGGTTCAGGCGGGGTTCCACGGTGTGCTCCTCGGTACGTTGTCCGCTGGTGCCCTCTGAGACAGGGCACCCCGGGCGCCTGTGACAGGCCCGGATGTGACGTGCGCCACCCCGCACGGCGGGGCCGGTGGCGGAGGAGGGGTTCCATGACGGGGTCGGCGGGCGCAGCGGGCGCAGCGGGCGCAGCGGGTGCGGCGGGTGCGGCGGGTGCGGCGGGTGCGGCAGGGTCGGGTGTAGCAGAGGCTGCGAGGTACCGTCCGCTGCTGTTCTCCATCGCCTACGGGATGACGGGTTCGGTCGGCGACGCCGAGGACCTCGTCCAGGACACCTTCGTCGGCCTGACCCGCGCCGACCGGGCCGGCACGGCCGTCACCGACCCGAAGGCGTACCTGACCACCACGGTCACCCGCCTGGGCATCAACCACCTGAAGTCGGCCCGGGTGCGGCGCGAGACCTACGTCGGCGAGTGGCTGCCCGAGCCGGTGGTCTCCTTCGCCGACCGCCCCGGCGGCCCGGCCGAGCACGCCGAGCTGGCCGACGCGCTGTCGATGGCCTTCCTGCTGATGCTGGAATCCCTCTCCCCCACCGAGCGGGCGGTGTTCCTGCTGCGCGAGGCCCTCGGGTACGGCTATCCGGAGGTGGCGGAGATGACCGGCAAGTCCGAGGCGAACTGCCGTCAGATCTTCGCCCGGGCCCGCAAGCACCTGGCGCCGGCCGAAGGCGCAGGGCCTGCCGCGGCGGGGCCGGGCGCCGTACCGGCGGCCCCGGCGCGGCGCGCGGAGGGTGACGAACTCGCCCGCCGTTTCTTCGCGGTCGCCGAGGGCGGCGACCTGGACGCGCTGCTGGACCTGCTCGCGCCCGACGTCGTCTTCCACGGCGACGGCGGCGGCAGGGCCCGCGCCGTCGGCAGGTCCGTCACCGGCCTGCGGCGCGTCGCCCAGCTGCTGCTGTTCGGCTTCGGCCGCACCCGCACGCTCGGCATCACCCTGCGGCCCGCCCGGATCAACGGCCGCCCCGGCGCCGTCCTGCTGGACGCCGGGCAGCGCGTCGCCAGTGTCATCGAACTCGACATCGCCGACGGCGCGGTCCGCGCGCTGCACTCGGTGTCCAACCCGGACAAGCTCGCCCACCTCGGGCCGGTCTCGGACATCGGCCTGCTGCCGGAGAAGTAGGACGGGCGGGCAGGCGCGGGAGCGGGACGTCGGACCGGCCGACTTCCTGCTCCCCGCCGGGTCACCGGGCTCCGGGGCGCACTGCCGGGGATACGATCACGAACGCCCTGTCCACGCCTTCGCACGTGAATCGGAGTGGTGCCGCCGTGAGTTCCGTCCCGCCGGACCCTTCGGTGCTCCACCCGATGCCGGAGCAGCCGCGCGTGGTCCTCCTGAAGCCGCTGGTGACGTCCCCCCTGATCGAGGTCGGCGAGTACTCCTACTACGACGATCCCGATGCGGCGACGGGTTTCGAGACGCGCAACGTGCTCTACCACTACGGTCCGGAGAAGCTGGTCATCGGGAGGTTCTGCGCGCTGGGCACCGGGGTGCGGTTCATCATGAACGGCGCCAACCACCGCATGGACGGCCCGTCGACCTTCCCGTTCCCCATCATGGGCGGCAGTTGGGCCGAGCACGTCGACCTCATCACCGGTCTCCCCGGCCGCGGGGACACGGTGGTCGGTCATGACGTCTGGATCGGCCACGGCGCCACGGTGATGCCCGGAGTCCGCATCGGTCACGGCGCCGTCGTCGCGTCCGGCGCCGTCGTCGTCGACGACGTCCCCGACTACGGCATCGTCGGCGGCAACCCCGCCCGACTCATCCGCACCCGCTACAGCGCACCCGACGTCGCCCGGCTGCTCGCCCTGGCCTGGTGGGACTGGCCGACCGAGCACCTCACGCGGCACCTGCGCGCCGTGATGTCCGGCACCGTCGAGGACCTCGAAGCCGCAGCGCCGGGCAGGTGACGGCCCGGGACCGGCCGCGGCCCGTCGAGGAGACACGATGGGCCGCCGAAGACCGCCGGACGAAGGACCCCGGCACCCCGCTAGCCCGGCCGGGCGCCGGTGTTCCTCCGCCCGAGTAGCCGGCCGTGTCCTCCGGCGGCCGACACGACCGTTCGGGTACGGATCGGGCGCGACGCGGGGAGCCCTCCCTCCGTCGACCGGAACCGGAACCCGACACCTCAGGAGCCCCGCATGAAGCCCCTCGCCCTGACCGCCCTCGCCGTCGTCGGCCTCCTGGCCGGCAGCGCCGCGAGCGCCGTCGCCGACGACAAGCCCGCCATGAAGCCGGCCGTCACCGTCCCCGGCAACCCGGCCGCCACCGACGCCTCGATGCTGGCCGCGCACGCGCAGCTCTTCGGCGACTGGGTCGTCGTGCACCCGGGCGGGAACGACGTGGCCGTCGTCCTCTGTCCGTCCGGCCAGGTGCCCACCGGCGGCGGCGGCCAGACCAGCGCCTACAAGACCTTCATCACCGACTCCTACGCGAGCGGCAGCGCCTGGATCGTGCGCGGCACCAACACCAACACCGTGGACGAGTCCATCCGCGCGACCGTCGTCTGCACCACCCCCTGACCCTCGGACCCGAGCGCCCCGGTCCCGGATCCCGGGCCCGGGGCGCTCTGCCGCCTGCGGCGGGAGCGGTCACCCGTACGGGTGATCACGGGTTCGGATACCGCCGAACTCGGCCACGGCGCGGCTAACTTGAGCGTCGATCACGACCGATGATCCTCGGAACGAAGGAGCTCCCGTGTCCGACACCTACGTCCTCGTCAACGGCAACAAGGCCGAGATCAGGCTCCCCGCCGACGTGGAGGTCACCGTCAAGGTCAAGACCAACTCGCCGCACACCCAGAAGGTGCAGCTCACCAGCAAGGACGGCAGCGTCGACCGTTCGTTCACCGGCTCCGGCGAGCGCAACACCGTCATCGGGGACTCCCGGATCACCGGACAGGACCTCTACTTCGCCACCTTCGAGTTCGCCCCCGCCGACGGCGTCTTCATGCCCAGCAGGCTCAACTCCGGCGGCCCGTATGCCATCGGCAACTACAACATCCTGGTGGTCGTCGCCGAGAACGGCGACGACGCCGACTACAACGACACCGTCCTCGAATTCAGCTGGTTCACGCCGAAGCCGTAGTCCCGAACGGCCGACGACGCGCCCCGGACGGCGCTCACGCACGGCCGGGGCGCGGTCGGGTGAACCAGCAGGCCAGCACGAGGTTGGGGACCCAGCACAGCCACGCGATCACCAGGTACGAGGTACGGAAGTCCAGGTCCGCCGCCTTGGCGGCGCCCAGCATGAGCCGCAGCGTCACGGCGGCGAAGGTGAGCGCGAAGCTGCGCACCATCCAGCGGCGGTGGTCCTCCACCCGGCGCCGCAGGATCATCCGCAGGCCGATGCCGCCGGTCACCAGCCAGGCCGCCCCCAGGCAGGCGAAGCCGAGCCGGGCGACCGCACCGCCGTAGGCCACCGGCGCCAGCAGCAGGGCGCCCGCCCCGCCGACCAGGCAGCCCAGCAGATAGATGACCCCGAGGACGCGGTGCAGGCGCGGCCACCTCCGCCGCAGGCGGGCCGCGAACTGCCAGGGCCCGACCGCGAGCGCCACGGCCGCGCCGGATATGTGGACGGCGAGCGGGAGTTCGTGCGCCAGGTAGGTGGCGCGCTGCTCGCTGAAGAAGTCGTCCGGGTCGAGGCCGGCGTACCTCGCCGCCAGCAGGACGATCAAGGTGGACAGCACCGTCATGATGGCCCAACCGGCCCGCGTGATGCGCATGCCCCGAGTGTGGTGGCGGCTGCGGGGGCCGGCATCCGGGCCAACCCTGAGGGGAATCCCCCAAAGAACCCTCATGTCCCCTACGGGGCACGGCACTTGGGGCTGCGCCATGGGGCCGTCCCCCCAATCCTCCCTGAGGTGGACCGCAGTACGCCCCGGCGGGCGCCGGAACTGGTTAGCGTCCGATCATGACGTCGAATCTGCGAAGGCACCTTTCCGTGGCGGCCGTTGCCGCCGTCCTGCTCGCCGTCGACGCGGCCCCCGCCGTCGCCCGGCCCGCGCCCGATCCGTCCGCCGCCCAGTCCTCCGCACAGCAGTTGCGCCGGGACGTCGAGGCGCTCCACGCCCTGGGCATCAGCGGCGTGCAGGCCCGCGCGGTCGGGCCGGACGGACGGCAGTCGGTCGCCACCAGCGGCACCGCCGACCTGCACACCGGGCGCCCGGTCGACCCCGACGGCTACTTCCGGATGGCCAGCACGTCCAAGACGCTGATCGCCACCGTGGTCCTGCAGTTGGAGGCCGAGGGCAGGCTGTCCCTGGACGACACGGTCGAGCGCCGGCTGCCGGGGGTGGTCCGCCTCGACGCCGAGGGCAACGGCGCCGACGGCAGCACGATCACCGTCCGCCAGCTGCTGCAGCACACCAGCCACCTCACCGACGAGGGCCTGCCCGGCTACACCACCGAGGAGGAGTACAAGGAGCAGCGCTACGCGGTCTACAGCTCCGAGGAGCTGGTCGCCCGCGCCATGGCCCACAAGACCACCCCGCTGGAGTGGAACTACGCCAACACCAACTACCTCCTGCTCGACATGATCATCCAGCGGGTCACCGGCCGGCCCTCCCACCAGGAGATCGAGGACCGCATCCTGCGCCCGCTGGGCCTCGACCGGACCCGGTGGACGGGCACCACGCGCACCCTTCCCCAGCCGCACGCCCGCGCCTACCAGTACTACGGGCCCGCCTCCCGGGTGGACGTCACCCGGCAGATCCCCGTGGGCTACGCCCTCGCGTGGGCCACCACCACGCGGGACGAGAACACCTTCCTCCGCGCGCTGGTCTCGGGCCGCCTGCTGCCGGAGCGCCAACTCGCCGAGATGCAGCGGACCATGGGCGTCTCCGGGAACCCGCAGGCCGCGAAGATCTGGCCCAAGGGCACCGGGTACGGGCTGGGCCTGGTCGGGATCCCGCTGGGCTGCGGGGGGACGTACTGGAGCCACGAGGGCGGAGACGGCGGCTACATCACCCTCAACGGCGTCACCGCCGACGGCCGGCGCAGCGTGGTGGTGTCGATGTCGGAGGCGCGCGGCGACTCCGAGGAGCACGTCCTGGAGCAGGAGCACACGGCCGGGGCCCTGGTCGAGCACGCCCTGTGCGCGGGAGTCGGGGGCCCGGGCACGTCCTGAGCAGCGGCCCCCGGCCCGCCCGCGCCCGCGTCAGCGTCGGCGGGCGACCGGGCGGACGGACGGTCAGCGTTGCGGTGGGCGGGGGTCGCCGAACAGGTCGGCAACCAGGGCGCGGGCGTAGGCCTCGTCGGTGTCCGGCACGGAGAAGACGACGCGGAAGTAGAGCGGGGCGACGATCCGGTCGAGCAGCCGTCCGGGTGGGGGCGGCGTTTCGCCCCGGCCGCGGGAGGCTTCGAGGACCGTGTCGAGGCCGGCCGTGGCGCGTTGCAGGCATTCCCGCAGGCCGCTGCGGCGCTCGTCGACGTCGGGTGAGACCTCTGCCCGGAAGAACGCGATGCCGCCGGGCCGGGTCAGATCCTGCCGGGCGACAACACCATCAGCGGCACCGTCCTCGGTGGGGACGCGGTGATCGAGCGTGCCCGGAAGATCGCCTCCTACGGCGTCTCCTTCGAGCTGCTGCACGTCCTGGTCAGCCGCGAGAACATGGCCCTGTCCCTGCACAACACCGCCCAGCGCCCGGACGCGGTCCTGGACGAGCACCTGACCACCGTCTGCCGCCTGCGCGACGGCAGGATCGCCGAGATCGAGACCTACCTGTCCGACGTCCCCGGCATGAACGCCTTCTTCGTCTGAGAACAGCGCGCGGCTTCGACCCCGGCCGCCCGGAGCCACCTGACGCCCGCGTCAGCGGTACAGCGCCTCGCCGCGGCTCGTGCGGGCGTAGAGGACGACGCGGCCGGTGCGGTGGGGTGCGACGAGGCCGGCGGCGGCGAGCCTGTGCAGCTGGGCGGAGACGCCGCCGGCGGCCAGGCCGGTGCGGTGGGCGAGTTCGAGGGTGCTCGCCGGGGTCTCCAACAGGCCGAGGAGCAGGGCGCGGGTGGCGCCGAGGGCGGGGGCGAGGTCGGCGGTGTCGGGGCCCTGCTCCCACAGGGTGCCGATGCCCCGCACGGGGTAGCGGATCACGGGCACCCACGGCTCGGCGGTCTTCACGTACAGCCGGGGCCAGGCGAACGCCGACGGCACCAGGACCAGCCCGCGCCCGTCCAGTGAGCGCCGGGCGCCGGGCGGGCCGGCGGCCCGGTGGGCGATCCGCAGCGTGGCGCGGGCCTGGTCGTAGGACAGGTCGGGGTGGATGTCGGCGAACATCGCGGCGGGCCCGCGCTCGGTGAGGGTGCGCGCCCGGTAGTGGATGTCGGACTCCAGCAGGGCGCGGATCCGGGGCCAGGCCGGGGCGAGGGTGCGCTGCCAGTAGCCGTGCAGGTCGGCGACGACCGCCGCCATGGCGCGCCGGGGCGCGCGCCGCAACGGCGCGAGGCTGTCCGGCAGTTCGGCGCCGAACACGGCCGCCAGGTCGCGGCGCACGACGGCAGCGGGGGTGCGGCTCACCTCGTCGAGTTCCTCGTCGAGGTCGGTCAGCGGGGAGAGCGGGGTGGGCGCCAGGAACCCCGGCAGGTGGTGCTGCGGGGCGGCGGTGAGGTCGCGGGCCGCGGCCGGGCCGGGGGCGGTGAGCAGCGGGTCGCGGCGGTGCTGCGACACCCACGGCAGGTGGATCGCGTGTGCGGCCGGGCGGGCCAACGTCCGTACGGAGGCGAGCAGTTCCCAGGCGGGCGAGACGGCCCAGCGCAGTGCGCCCAGGTCGGCGGCGTCCAGGGCGAGGGTGAGCGCGGGCGGGGTCCGGGGCGGCACGGGGATTCACCCTAGCGTGAATCCGTTGAGGCCTGCGGCCGGCCTCCCGCAGGCTGCCCGCCATGACGAGTGCTACGGAAACCGCCGAACTGTCGTGCGCGGCGCCGCCACGGGACCGCCGGCGCTACCTCTCCGCAGCCGGGGTGGCGCTGTGGGGCGCCCAAGTCGGCCAGGTGGCACTGCCGTTGACGGCGGTCACCGTGCTGCACGCGGGCGCGTCCGGCACCTCGCTGCTGAAGACCGCGCTGACGCTGCCGTTCGTGGTGCTCGGGCTGCCCGTCGGGGCGTGGCTGGACCGGGTGCGGCGCCGCCCGGTGATGATCGGCGCGGACCTGGTACGGGCGGGCGCGCTGCTGACCGTCCCGGCGGCCGCGTGGTCCGGGCACCTGACGGCGGCCCATCTGCTGGCCGTGGTGACGGTCCTCGGGATCGCGACGGTCTTCTTCGACCTGGGCGCCCAGAGCCATCTGAAGGACCTGGTGCCCGGCGCCCGGCTCGCGGACACCAACGCCCGGCTGGCGACGATCACGCAGAGCGCGCTGATCGCGGGCCCGCCGCTGGCGGGGTGGGCGGCCGCTCTGCTGAGCGCGCCCGCCGTGCTGCTGGCCACGGCCGGCGGGTACCTGTGGTCGGCGGCCCGGATCGCCACGCTCACCGCGCCCGAGCACCCGTCCGGTGGCGGGCCCCGGCGGCGGCTGGGGCGCGAGATGGCCGAGGGCGTCGCGTTCGTGGCCCGTCAGCCGGTGCTGCGCACGGTGCTGGCCGCCGGATGTCTGGTGAACGTCGGGACGGCGGGGGTAACGACGCTGCTGCCGGTGCTGGCCCTGACCGGGCTGGGGTGGAGCGAGGGGCAGCTCGGGGCGTTCCTCGGCGCCGGGGGTGTGGGCGGGCTGGTCGGGGCGGTGTCGGCGGTGCGGCTGGCCGGGCGGCTCGGTGCGGGGCGGGCGTCGCTGCTGGTCGGCGTCGGAGTCGCGCCGGCGGCGGCCTGTCTGCCGCTGCTGTGCGCGCCGGTGCCGGCGCCGGTGGCGGCCGCGGGGTGGGCGCTGGTGGTGCTGAAGGTCGGGTTCGACTCGGTGGTGATGCTGACCTTCCGCCAGCAGGTGACGCCCGCCGGGCTGCTGGGCCGGGTCAACGGCACGATGCGGGTGCTGTTCGCCGGGGCGGTGGCGCTGGGTGCGGCGTCGGCGGGCGTGCTGGCGCAGGTGGTGGGGCTGCGTGGGGCGCTGGGGGTGTCGGCCGGGTGCCTGGCGTGCGCCTGGGTCCCGATCGCGCTGTCGCCGCTGCGGCGGATGACGGTGCTGGGGGCGGGGGCGTAGGGCCGCTCGTCTTCGGGTGATCGTGGCCGGGTGTCGGCGCGGCGTCGGGCCGGCGGCCAGGAGGCGTTCGAGGCGTGTTACCGCATCCTGCGCAGCGACTACGTCCCCGCCGTGGTCGCGGCGAACGCCTGCCGCAAGGCCCCGATGGAGTAGTCCGGCCACGGAATACGCGGGAAGTCGGCCGGGCCGACTTCCCGCGCTGCGGGACGCCCCCGCGCGGGTGCGCGACGGTTCCCTCCCTGTCCGGAGGTGGTCGATCGCCGGCCCAGGAGACACCGGGTGCCCGCAGGGGCCGTGGGCAGCCTCGTCACGCGGGGCGGTCCTGCGGGTCGTGCAGGGCGGGGGCGTAGGAGATGCCGACGATCAGGCCGTCCGCGGTGAGGAGCCGGGCCACCGTCTGGCCCCACGGCTCGGTGTGGGCCCGGTGCAGCAGCTCGAAGCCCGCACGCTGCAGTTCGGCACCGGCGGCCGCGACGGCTTCCGGGCTCGCCACCTCGAACTCGATCGACGCCTGCGGGACGACGCGGCCGGCGGGCCACCGGTCCGTGCCGAAGCACGCCTCGGCGGCCTGCGACAGCGGCCACAGGCCGAAGTGCTTGCTGCCGGGAACGGCCCCACTCGAGTAGTAGCCGTCGCCCTCGCCCTCCAGGGGCAGGCCGAGGGCGTCGATGAACAGCTTGCGGCTCAGCGGCGGGTCGGCGACTACCGCCGCCACGCTGGTGATGAAGAGGACGTCCATGCCGGTGGTGGCGCTCCCTGGTGCGGATACCGCTGTCGGCGGCGGGCCGGATCCCGCCGAACCTATCCGCCCGCTTCCCGGGGGCCCGGACATCCGCGCGGGCACCGGCGCCGGGTCACCCGATCGGGCGGGGCCGCCGGGCATGCGGGCGGCGTGGGTGCCAGGCGGCCGCTCCTGCCGGTGTCAGGTGGTGCGTTGGCCGTGGAGGAGGACGGGAAGGGAGCCGCCGGCCAGCGCCTCCAGGACGCGGGCGGCCTGAGCGGGAGCCATGTGGCTCGGGATGTCGTTCTCGGGGACGAAGCGGGCGCCGAGCAGGCCGCTCTTGCGCCGCGGGGAGACGGTGAGACAGACGTCGTCGCGGACGGTGCCGCCGTGGAAGACCAGGTTGAGGCGTTCCAGGTAGCGGTCGGCGGGGGTGAAGTCGACGGCGGCGTAGGCGGTCAGACGCAGGTGCAGGCCGGTGTCGGCGCGCAGGTGCCGGGCGGCCGCCAGGTGCGGGGGCTCGTTGGGGCGGGCGGCACCGCCCGGCAGGATCATGCCGTCCATGTAGTCCGGGTCCACCAGCAGGACGTCACCGCGCCGGTTGCGCACGAGGACGAGGCAACCGAGCCGGCACACCGGCGGCTTGGCGAGCAGACGGGGGTCACGCATCGGGGAGGGTTCACTTTCTCAAGGCGACGAGGAGAACGACGGCGAAGCAGGCCCACCACAGGGAACGGGCGAGAAGCTCAGTCGTCATACGTGAGGCGCTCGTAGCGCAGGCCCTTGCGCAGCAGGTCGACCACCCGCAGCAGGTCCGGCGGACGGGCCGGGCCGAGGTCGATCAGGTAGGTGCCAGTGAGGCGGCCGTACTCCCAATCCACCTCGACGGAGGGCAGCTTGACGCCGCCGAGGGCGAGGACGGTGATCAGGTCGTCCAGGACGGAGGCGGCCTGCCGGCGCTGCTCGGCGGTCGCACGGGAGAGGACGGAGTCCATCACTGCTCCCCCGGGCGCTTGTGGACCTCGAAGACGCGCCAGGCGCTGTAGGCGTCGGAGAAGAAGGTGAACCCGGTCAGCTCACCGGTCGGTTGGCGCAGCCACTCGCCGGTGATCTCGTTGCGGACCCGGTAGCACTGGGCGTCGGGATCGAAGCGGACGCCGTAGCCGTGGAGGCGGCGGGGCGCCTTGTCGTCGGACATGGAATGGGAACCCTCTGCGATCGGAGTTTCACGTTCTGTGCATATGGTGGCCCTGCGTCGCCTAGCATCGGAAGTGGCATGCGACTTGCCTACGGGGTCGCCGGAAGTTGAGGACTGCCATGAACAAGAAGAAGATTGACCCGGAGTCCAGCCCCTGGGCGCCCTTCGGAATCCAACTTCGCAACTTTCGAGAGGCCAGAGGCCTCAAGCTGGAGCAGCTGGCTCCGCTCCTTGAGTGCTCCCCCTCGCACCTGTCGTACATCGAACTTGCGCACCGGCCCCCGAGTCGCAAGCTCGCCGAACTGGCGGACGAAGCGCTCGGCACCGGCGGCACGCTCCTGCTGATGTGGTATCAGCTGAAGAACGCCGCGATCCTGGAGGGCTTCCCGGAGTACGCGCGGTACGAGGGGCTTGCGGAGCAGATCAGGATCTTCGAGGTCGACGTCGTCAACGGGCTTCTGCAGACCAGGGCGTATGCAACAGCCATCGAAATGGGCTATGTCAGGCAAACCGATGCGAGCGAGAGGCTGGCCGAGGAGCGCATTGAGTTCAGGCTTGCCCGTCAGAAGATTCTGGACCGGACTTCTCCCCCTCTCCTGCACGTGGTGCTGGACGAGAGCTGCCTGAGGAGGATCGTCGGCGGGCGAGACGTCATGGTCGAACAGCTGCTCCACCTTGAGCAGATGACTACTCGCCGCAACGTGGTTATCCAGGTGGTGCCGTTCTCCCTGGGCGAGGACCGGCCGTTCACACACATGGCAACCCTCCTTACCATGCCAAACCGCAAGGTTCTCGCTTACGGAGAGATTGAGCAGCGCGGCTATATCGACCGCGATACCAAGTCGGTCGCCGCACTGGCCAGGAGCTACGATCGGCTTGCGATTGAGGCCCTTGGCCAGGCCGAATCGCGAGCTTTCATCCGCGCGGCGAGGAGGGACCTGGAATGGATGTCGACCTGACGAACGCTTCCTGGCGGAAGAGTTCGTACAGCGGCGGGGGCGGCGGTCAGTGCATCGAGGTCGCTGACGGCTTCGACGCCGTCATGCCCGTGCGCGACTCCAAGGACCCCTCCGGCCCGGCTCTCCTGTTCTCCTCCTCCGCCTGGCAGTCCTTCGTCACCGCCGTCCGCAGCGGCGAGTTCGGCACCGCCTAACAGAAGGAAGGCCACGATGGAAACCACCCACATCACCGCCTGGCGCAAGAGCTCATACAGCGGCCCCAACGGCGGCCAGTGCATCGAAGTCGCCGATGGCTACTCCGGCCTCATGCCCGTGCGCGACTCCAAGGACCCCTCCGGCCCCGCGCTCGTCTTCTCCTCCCCCGCCTGGCAGTCCTTCGTCACCGCCGTCCGCTCCGGCGAGTTCGACGCCCGCTGACGGCGGCTACCGGCCTCTCCGCCTCGCCTGAGCAGGAAGTCGGCCGGGCCGACTTCCTGCTCCCCTCATCGGGCGCCGGTCAGGATGCGTGCAGGAGCGCGGCGAGGTCCCCCAGGATGCGGGCCGCCGGTGCCGGGTCGACCAGCCACTTGAGGTGGCTGCTGGTGAGCGTGCGGACGTCGTAGGGGTTGTCCGGCGTCAGCGCGTCGCCTTCGCGGATCATCCGGTCCTGCATGGCGAGCGGCACGCTGGTGTCCTCGGTCAGCCGGACGTACGTCCTGGGGATGCGGCCCCAGCTGTCGGCCTGCGCCCGGTCGTCGGGGGTGCCGACGTCGAGGTTCTCGTCGGGCTGCAGGGTGTTGAGGAAGACCAGGAACTCCTCGTCCGTGCCGTCGGCGAGGAAGGCCGCCTTGAAGGCCGCCAGGGCGCCGGGGTCGGCGGTGCGGAAGTTGGAGCGCAGCAGGCCGAGTTCGGCGGGGTTGCCGACGATCGCGGATGCCAGGGCGGCGGCGTCGACGGTGGCCATCTCGGGTTCGGCGTAGTAGGCGCTGACGTCGAGGTCGACGGGGCACCAGGAGGAGACGTAGACGATGCGGTCGATCAGGTCGGGCCGCTGGTTGGCGGCGACGGTGGCCGTCATGCCGCCGCGGCTGTGGGAGACGAGGATGACGGGCCCGTTGCGCTTGGCCCGCTCCAGTATCGCGATGAGGTGTGCGGCGTTGTCGGCGAGGGTGACGCCCTTGATGACTCCGGGTGTGGTGGCGAGGGTGTCGAGGTCCTGCGGCGCCTGGTAGGCGTGCGGGTAGGTGGCGGCGAACCCGTGTCCCGGGAGGTCGACGGCGACCGATCGGTGTCCGAGGAGGCCGAGTTCGGCCTGGAGGGGTGCGAAGGAGAAGGAGTTCGCGAAGGCTCCGTGCAGCAGTACGAACGTCGGTGGCATCTGTCCACAACTCACTTTCCGGTCCGCTGCGGCGCCGGCGGCGCGCGCGGCACGCTCGCCCCCGGCCCGCCGCAGGGACGTCTTTCGGGCCTGGCATAGCGTCAGCGGTCGAGCGCGGAGTCACCCGGGCGGTGTGTGCGAACGGCCGCCCGTCGTCCGTGGGTTCACCCTACTCAGTTCAAGATCGTTCGCAAGGGCCGGAGGGCGCATCGTGTCAGGCTTCGGCGCGCAGTCGGCTGCGGGTGCGCATCAGGATCCGGCCGAGCATGTTCTTTCCGGTGCCGGTCCTGCCGCGCCCCCAGTAGTGGTCGGTGGTGGTGTCCTCGACGATCTCCTCGTCGGCGGTGGACAGCAGGATCGCGCGGATGTCGGCGTGGGTACGGAACTTGGCGGTGACGGCGCGGCGCATCACGTCGTCCTTGACGCGCTCCCAGTCCCGCCGCAGTGGCTTTGCGGGATCGCGGCCCAGCTCGGCGGCGCGCAGCGGTGTGCGGGCGCGGCGGATCAGGTCGGCGTGCCGGGTGCCGGTGAACTTCTGGGCCTGGAAGTAGTGTTCGGAGGTCGGCCAGGTGTGGCCGTCGAGTTCGAAGCCGTGTGCGGAGAAGTTGGAGAAGCAGCCGTAGGGGGCTTCGTCGGCTCCGTAGAAGTAGATGGTCATCCTGGCCTCGTGGCGGTCGCGGGGAACCGGCACGGTGTCAGGTGGTGTGGCGCGTGCGCAACCGGTTTCCGGCGCCGTGGATGACGCGCGGCCGGGCGGCGCGGTCGGATGCGGGCGGGTCGTAGGCTGGCGGGCCGTGGCAGGTGGCGTCGGCGGGGGGCGGCAGGGCATGGGTGAGGATCCGGTGATCACGGCCGTGCGGGGCGGCGACGACGACGCGGTCAGGGTCCTGTTGGCGGGCGGGGCGGATCCGGAGGCCGTCGACGGGCGGGGGGTGTCCGCGCTCTGTCTGGCGATCGCGGCGTTCGACGGCAACGTCGCCGGCTATCTGGTGGACGGCGGGGCGGATGCGCTGCGCCGGCTGCCGGACGGGGGAACGCCGTTGCTGCGGGCGGTCGACAGCGGCTCGGTCGCTCTCGTGAACGAGGTGCTGGGCGGTGGGCCGCTGCCCGACGGGGCCGACCGTGCCGAGCTGCTGGCGCGTGCCCGGCTGTGGCACGAGCGTGGGGCGGTCGCCGTGCTGCGGGAGCGGACCGGTTCGTCGGGCCCGGTGGAGTTCACCCGGGTGCGGGACCGGGACGGGACGCGCTGGTGCCACGAGGTGCGGCTCGGCGGGTCGAGCGTCCACGACGGCCACACGGGTGTCCTGACCCTGCTGGAGGAGCGCCTCGGACTGCGGCCGGGCGTCGGGGAGTTGGCCGGCCGGGCGGGCGCGCTGGAGCATCCGGACGGGGAGCACGCCTCCTGGGCGCAGCTCGTCGCCACCCTCGCGGGGCGCCGGGACGACGCGACGTGGGACGCCGTGGCGGCGCTGCGCGCGCACCCGGATCCGCTGCGCCGCCGCTTCGGTGCGCAGGTGCTGGCCTCCCTGCACGTCGGCGGCTACTGCGGCGTCCGGAGCCCGTTCCTGGAGCGGGCGCTGGAGCTCTTCCTCGGCTGGGGGGCCGACGAGCGGCACCCGGACGTGCTGGCCGAGGTCCTGGCCGGGCTGCACCCCTTCACGGACCCCCGGATCCAGCCGCTGGGCCTCGCCCACCTGCAGCACCCCGCGGCGCAGGTGCGCGCCCGGGTGGCCGGTCTCCTGGAGAGCGCGCCGTCGCGCGGCCTGGAGCGGTGGACGTACACGCCCGAAGGGCTGGACGCCATGCTGCGCCTGGCTCGTGACCCCGACGCCACCGTGCGCGAGGACGCCGTCTACCAGCTCGCCGACCGCAAGGATCCGTCGCCCGCGGTCGGGGAGGCGCTGGCCGCCGCCCTGGACGACGAGGAGCAGGGCGTCCGCATCTGGGCGGTGTTCGGGCTGGCCGAGCGCGACGATCCGCGCTGCGTGGCGGGCGCCGGGAAGGTGGGGCCCGTGGCGGACCGCGCGGCCGTGGCCTGGGTCCTGGACGCGCCCGCCCGCTACGAGCGGCGCCGCCGCGAACGGGAGGGGCCCGCCACGGCGGGGTGACGGGGGCTCACGGCTACTCGCGGATACTCACGGCGCGGCGGCCTCAGCCGGTCTCGCCCTGGCCGGTCTCGGCCCGGCCGGTCCTGCCCTGGACGGTCTTGGCCTCGGCGCCGGCCCGGGGTGCGCCGTCGACCGCGACGCAGATGCCGAAGACGCGGGCGTGGCTCGTCCAGCCGTTGACGCGGCCCCGGTTGTTGCTGATCTGCACGCGCTTGCGGGCCGGGTCGACGGCCGACACCAGGTGCAGGTAGACCGTCCCGGCGACCCGGGCGAGCACGATGTCCCCGACCTCCAGCTTCGCCGGATCCACCGGCGTGACACGCACCGGCTGCCGGCTGCGGATCAGGGGGACCATCGAGGAACCACTCGGCCGGAACTCCACCGTCACCCCGCCGGCGACCCTGGCCGCCACCGCATCCAACACACCCATCCGCCGATCGTGCCAGCCCCACCCCGTCCGGCCCCACCGGTTTTCCGTCCGCACGGTCGTGCGGCCGGCCCCGGTGGTGCCCCGGGTGCTGCCGCGCCAGTGTGCGGCCTCGGTCGTGGCTGTGGCCGTCAGCGGTTGCGGGCGGGGCGGGCGGGGAGGGCGGGTTCGGCGCGGGAGTGGGAAGTCGGCCGGGCCGACTTCCCCGAACGGGATACGGCGCTGAGTAGGAGACCCGCGGCCG
>NZ_JBEORY010000091.1:0-24121 GCF_040302665.1 Kitasatospora sp. NPDC097691
CGCATCGCCCAAGCCGACCTCGCCGTCGCCGTCGTCGACGAACTCACCGCCCCCGCGCACCACCGGCAGCAGATCGCCGTCGCCGAATGACCACCCGGGCCACCCCGACGAAAGTGCGGTACAGGCGGACGGTCCCGAAGGCGCGGCGCACATCACCCGCGACGGCCGCTACAGGGACGCCCTACGGGAGGAACGGCTGAGCACTCACTGATACGTCCCGCCGTACGGCGGCTGCTGGTAGGGCGGCTGGGACCCCCCAGCCGCCGCCCGCCTCCGCCGCCGCCGCGCGCGGACGACGAGTACGACCACGAACACCGCACCACCGATAAGCACAGCCCACACCGCCAGGCCGATCGTCACCCCAATGCCAAAGCCGATTCCGCTGCTGTTGCTGCCACCGTCGCCTTCAGGGACCATGACATTCACGGAGGGCTCGTCCGTTGCCTCGTCCATCGGGGGAGGCGTACCTCGCGATTCCTTACGTCCTACCAGGGGGTTGTCCCGAGGACCGTTGTCCACGGCCGGATTGGCTTCCAGGGCCTTGGCCGGTGAAACGAGCCCGTAGCCGTACTGGTTGTTCGGCACCGCAGACCCGCCGGCCGGCGGCGTGGCCGACTTGATCATCCGATTGATCACTTGGCCGGCGGACAGGTTCGGGTACTTGGACCGAATGAGTGCCGCAGTCGCAGCGACATACGCAGTGGAGTCCGAGGTGCCACTCCGACGCTCATAACCCGTCGGCGACGTCAGCGCGGAACGATAGATTCCCACGCCAGGTGCGGTGAGTGTCGTCTCGACCCCCGACGTGGAGCGGTCCCAGACTGCTCCGTTGGAGTCCACAGCCCCCACGGCGACAACTCCGGGGAATGCGGCAGGATACTCTGCGCCGAGGCCAGATCCACTGTTGCCGGTACTGGCCACAAGGACGACGTCCTTCGACACCGCGTAATTGACAGCCTTCCGCAACTTCGAATCGAACCGATAATTCCCCCCCAGGGAAATATTGACGACCTTCGCGCCGTGATCCGTTGCAAAGCGAATCGCCTCCGCGAAATCGTTCTGCTGGGGATCGAGAGTCGGCTCAGGATCGAATCCGCCACCGGTTATCACCTTCACCGGAAGAATCTTCGCCTTCGGGGCCAGGCCCATAACCCCCGCCTGGGACCCATGTCCGTGCCCCGCGATCAGGCTGGCCATCCCAGTACCATGGCCGTCGGTATCCACGCGGCCGTCCGAGTTGCCGCCGGAGAAGTCAGCTCCTGGAAGTACCTGCCCAGTCAGATCCGGCTGGTCCTGGCTCACCCCGGTGTCAATCACGCCTACGACCACGCCGTCGCCTTGGCTGACCGGCCAGACCTTCGCGTCAGCCTCGAACGTCTTCAGAGCCCATTGCTGGTCCCTGATCTGATCGGCCGATGCCGGAGGTACGGAGAGACCCACCATCAGTACGGCGGCGGCCAGAGCCGCCGCACCACGCGCCACCCGGCGGCTCGTCAAACCTGGTCACCTCACTCAGCGAGGCATCCCGCAGATCACCAGCCTGCGGGATGCGATCAGATCACCCGTCCGTCCACGGACCGGCCTCATTCCACCACGTTCGGGTTGGTCGGCTCGTCCGACGCCCAGGTCTCCTCGTCCTCGACGAGGTAGTCCGGCCGCTTGCCGTCCTTCTCCCGATCCTTCCTGCGTCCTTGCGCCCCGCTCAGCGGAACACCCGGCGACATGCCGTTCGAGCTCGCGACACCCGACTCGCTCCTGACCCGGTTCCGCGCTCCCAACCCGGATCCGCCCTCCGTGAAGGCCTGCTTGCCCGGTGCCCCCGCTCCCGGTTTCGCCGTCTCCCCAGCAGCCCCGATCGGCCGTACCGGAGACCCCGTCGTCTGCTTGCCTCCGGGCAATCCACGGCCTCCGGCACCCGCATTGACCTCACCGCCACCGCCGACCCGCCCGTTGCGCGGCGCGGAGCCCCCCACCGGCGTCACACCAACGGACATCCCCCTGTCGCCGGGGCCGACCTTGCCCGGGCCGACAACCGGCCCGAGCGGCGAGGGCGCCGGGTTGGGTGCCGCAGGTCGGACGGTCTCATGCCCGCCACCATCCCCGAACGGCGGGCTGGCAGGCTTCCCGGCTTGGGCAGTGTCCAGTCCGGAGGGCTGTGTCCCAGCGAGCACAGGGCTCGGCACGCTCCCGCTCGGAACGGGCACCGGCCTGCCGGAGATCCCCTCGCCCGGGCCACGACCCGGGGAGCCCGACGACTTCGCCGGAGCCTGCGCCGTACCGCCCTTGACCCCCGAGTCCGTCGGAACAGAACTACTCCTCGATGCGGAGCGTGCCTGCGCCGGAGGTTGGGAGTTCCTCGAACGCTGCGGCGGCGGAACGCTCGTCCCCCTTGTCGATGCCCCCGCCGCGCCAATCGACGTGCCAGACATCATCGCGGCGGCCGTCGCCGCAGCTCCGATCGGATCGTCCTGCGGTCCGTCCGCACGGTCATCCTTCGGCGTCGGCGGCTTCTTCGGGTCGTAGGGCGGCGGAGCCTTCAGCGCCGGGGTCGCGATGCGGTAGTGCATGGCGAGGGTCTGCATGATGGTGGCCGCTTCGGTCTTCTTGCGGTCGGCGATGGGGATGTGTTCGTCGTCGCCACCGCCGAAGACGGAGGCGAGGCCGTCGCCGACGGTGTCCTTGACCGTGTCCCAGTTGCCGGGTTCCTCGGGCATCTCGCGCTTGGCCTTGGCCATGGCCTCGGAGACGTTGTGGAGGATGTTGGCCGCGTCGTTGGCGTAGGCGGCGGCGTTGTTGATGCTCGCGGCCAGGTTGAGCATGCGGGTGTGGAAGGCGTCGCTGGTGGTGCCTTCCCAGGTGGTGGCGGCTTCGGTGCTGGCCTTGGTGAGGGTGAGGCGGATCTGCTTGAGGGTGTCGGCGGCGGTGCGCCAGGGGTCGCCGGCGGCCATGACCGCGCCGGGGTCGAGGGCCTGCGCGATGGTGCGGAGTTGGGCGTGGCTGTACTTGGTGAAGTCGGTGTAGACCACGGGCGGTTCGCCTCCGATCTGGTCCGGGCGGGCGGCGGCTAGATGGTGGCGTTGCCGCGGTTGGACGGGGCGAGGTTCTTCTCGTACGCGGCCTGGCTGGTGGCGGAGGGCTGTGCGACGGACCAGCCGTCACCGTTGAGCTTGGGCTTGAGCGTCTTCGCGGTGTGCTGGTCGTGTTCCTCGTAGTTGGTGGCCGTGAGGTCGGCGTTCAGCTGGGCCTCGTTCACGGCTTCCTGGAGCTGGTTGAGGACGTCGCGCAGCGCGTCCCGCATGGCGCTGTAGCGGCCGTGGATCTCGGTGGCTTCGGCGAACTCGCCGAAGGCGTTCTTGCCGACGCCGCTGCGCCCGTGGGTGTCGGTGCCGTCGGCGTGCTTCTGGAAGTCGGCGAGCAGCAGCCGTACTTGGCCGGCGAAGGTGCGGAGTTGTTCGATCTCGACGCGGTAGCCCTGGCCGGCCCCGCCGGTCGAGCCGGTACCCGTGCCTGATCCCATTTCGGCGCCTCCCCCGTGCGTCCGTCCTTGGCGGTCGGGGCCGGGCCCCGGTGCCTCATGTCTAACACACGGGCCCGAATCCTGCCCCGGGCTTGGTCAGTTCGCGGTCGTCCCGTCGCGCAGGGCTTCGGCGAGGGCGCGGCGGCACAGGGAGTCGGCGTGCCGGGTGGTCTCGGGGAGGCGGTAGCGGCGGGCGAGGTCGAGGGTGGTGCGGACGGCGGTGTCGAGGCCGATCCGGTGGCCGACGGAGACGAAGACGGGTTTGACGCCGGGCCGGGTGCGGACGGCGCGGCCGACTTCTTCGCCGGTGGCGGGGTCGGTGAGCGGGGTCCAGGAGCCGCGGGGCGCGTCGGGTTCGTGGTGGTCGAAGGTGAAGGGGGTCTTGGCGACGCCGAGGGTGCGCAGGCCGGTGAGGACGCCGAGGTGGCTGGCGAGGCCGAGGCGGCGGGGGTGGGCGAGGCCGTAGCCGTCGCAGACGACGGTGTCGGGGGTGCGGGTGAGGGCGGCCAGGGCGTCGAGCACGGCGGGGAGTTCGCGGAAGGCGAGGAGTCCGGGGAGGTAGGGGAAGGCGATCCGGCCGACGGCGGTGGCCTGTTCGACGACGTCCAGGGTGTCCCGGTCGAGCAGGACGGCCGCTGCGACGACGAGGTCGCGGTCGTCGTCGTAGGCGACGTCCACGCCGGCGATCAGGTCGCCGGGGGCGTCCTCGTCGTCGTGGGCCCGGACGAGCGGGCGCAGCCGCTGCTGTTCGGCGAGTGCTGCGGCCTCGGTGGTGGGCCAGTCGGCGGGCACGGGCACGGTCGGTTCCCCCGGAGAGTGGTGACGCTGCGCGGTGGGCGCAGTGGTTCGTGGTGGTGCGTGTCGTCGACGCGCTGCGGTTCACCGTACAGACCGGGGCGGACGACCCCGGGGTGAGCCCGTGCGCCCCCTGTGCCCCCGGACGGGGGGACTAGCCTGGACGTATCGAACTGCCTTGCCGGGTAGGACTCCTGGAACCGGCACCATTCCCGCCCGTTTCCCCCGACGTGCGAAGGACCCCCGCCATGCCGCGTCCCTCCACTGCCCAGGCCTGCCTCGGCTCGTTCACCGTCGTCGCCGCCACGGTGGCGCTGCTGGCCGTTTCGAGCGCCTCGGGCGTCCTGGCGGTCGCGGTGGTGGTGGTCTTCGCGCTGGTGCTCGGCACCGCGGTGACGGTGCTGTCGCTGTCCGGCTCGGCGGCCGCCACCACCACCGCCACCCCGGCCGACCCGACGGCCGCCCCGGCCACCCCGGCCACCCCGACAGCCCCCGAGCGCGCGTACGCCCGGCAGCGCTGATCCGCCGCCGGGCGCAGGAGCGTTCCGCGCCGCCGCTCAGACTTCCGTGGTGACCACCACGGTCTTCGCGGCCTTGTCGTGGATGCACTGCCGGTACGGCTTGTCGAAGACGCCGAAGAGCCCGTCGATGACCCACCAGAGTACGGCGCAGCAGAGCAGGGCCGGGAGGATGAAGACCGCCGAGCGGGTCCAGGCGGCGGACTGGGTGGGGATGTTGCCGTCGATGAGCATGGCGACGCGGACCTTGGTCGCCTTCTTGCCGAGGGTCTGGCCGTCCCGGCTGAGCATCAGGGCGTCGTAGACGAGGTAGATGAGGCAGGCGAGCCAGAAGGCCTCGGCCGAGCCGTTGCGCTCGCCGAGGTCGACGAAGGGGCCCACCACGATCAGGGCGACGGCCTGCACGAGGAGGTAGTCGATCAGCCGGGCGAGGATCCGTTTGGGCCAGGTGCCGAGCGGCGGCATGCCGGGGACGGGTCCGGCGCCGGGGGTCCCGTACGCGCCGGGACCGTAGCCGGTGCCGTAGCCGGGCGGGGGCTGGTCGTACGGATCGCGGTCGTACGGGTTCCGGCCGTGGGCCGGCCCGCCCTGCGCGGTCCCGCCGTAGGTGCCCTGGTAGGCGCCGGGGCCGCCGGGCGCACCGCCGGGCGGGCCTTCCGGCGGCTCTTCGGACGGGGTCGGGCCCGACGGCTCGCCTTCCGGCGCGCCGCCGCCCGGCTGCGGGGACTGCTTGTCGAAGGAGGGCTTGCCGCCCCCCTCCGGCTGGGAGCCTGAGGGGTCGTGGGTGCTCATGCCCCGAGTAGAACATCACACATTCTCAAGGTTCGGGATATTTCGCCCGTTTTGCTGCCGCCGCCACGGAAAGGGCCGAGGGGGCCGCGGGGCCCGCCGTCTCAGGCCCGCACCACCCGGGTCCGGGCCGCGCGGTCCTGCCAGCCGCGCCTCGCCGGGCGGTCGAACACCGGCCAGACCAGGCCGAGCAGCAGCACCACACCCACCTGCCGCACGGCCCACCGGAGCAGCGACCGGCCGAGGCTCAGCCGGGTGCGGGCGGGGGCTGCGGCGTCCACGACGCGGATCCGGGCCAGCCGCTTTCCGAAGGTCTGGCCGGTGCGGGCGATCGGCAGCACCTCGTAGAGCAGGCCGGCGAGGAGCAGGATGCCGATCAGCACGGCGATCTTGCCCAGCACCACGTCGTCCACCAGCCAGACCTGGACCTGACGGCGGGTGAGGGCACTGGCCATCCGAGCCTGATCGAGCTTCAGCCGGAGGTGGTCGGAGACCGAGCTCCCGAGCGGGATGCCGGCGGCGACGGCGACCACCAGCAACACGACGGTGTCCACTGCCCGGGCCGCCAGCCGGCGCCCCAGCCCGGCCGGCACCGCGGCGGGGACGGCGGAGCGGCGACGGGCGGCAGCCTTCCGGGCAGGCCGTACGGCGGGCAGCGGAGCGGTGGGGGCGACGGAGGCGGGTGCGCCGGTCCTCGCAGACGCAGCGGACACAGCGGACACAGCGGACACAGCGGACGCGGCGGACACAGCAGACGTGGCGGACACGGCGGACGCAGCAGGGCCCGCCCCCTCGACCGCCGCATCCCCGACCTCCGCTTCCGCCACCACCGGCAGCGCGCCCGAGGCCTCGACGGGTGGGACGTCGACGAGCGGGACTTCCACCGGCAGGACGCCGACGGACGGGGCCGGGGCCTCCCGCACGGCCACCGCCCTGGCGGGTGCGACGGCGGCAGCCGGCTCCACGGCAACCGCAGCGCACTCCGGCTCCGCGCGCCCCTCCTCCTCGGGCGCCCCCGGAAGCACCCCCCAGGAGACCCAGCGCGCCGCACCGCCCGTCTCCATCAGCCCTCGCTGCGCCCGCGGATCGGCCTGCCATCCCGACTCCCCCGGGGCCGCCTCGGCCCCCGGCAACGACCCCGACGACGACCCCGGCCCCGATCCCGGCCCGGACGTCGTATCCGCCGCCGACCCCTCGAAGCCCCCGGCCGGGCCCGCCACACCCGCCGGGCCCCCCTCGCCGGACGACACGTCCGACACCGCGGAGGCCCCCGCACCCACCGCCGGCGACGACGGCCCGACCGTCCGGAACACCGGCCCGCCGATCACCTCCGCCACCCGCGACCCGATCACGAAGGACGCCCCGCCCGAGGTCTGGTCGAAGTACACCGGCCCGGTATCGCCGCCACCCGCAGGCGGCCGCCGCTCCGGCACCGGCGTCGGCGCAGGCGCCGGCACGGCGGCCGCCGGAACCACCGGTGGCGGCACCGGCCGCGCCGGCGGTCCGCCCGGGGCGGGCCGCCGGGCCGCGTACCGGGGCGGCTCCAGCAGCTCGCCCTCGGCGGGCGCGGGCCGGCTGGTACCGGGCACCCAGGCCGAGCCGCCCCAGTACCGGACGAAGCCGGGGATGGAGGGGTCGGGGTAGTAGCCCGGCTGGGGTGCGACGGCCAGGTCGCCTCCGTCGGCGAAGGAGCGGTCCGTCATGGGGGTCTTCTTTCCTGGCAGGTCCTGACGAGGGCAAGGAAGGACGGTGGAGGGCGACGAGGTCCACGGGAGAGCCGGATGAGGGCTGCCCGGGACCGGCGAAGCCGGTGGAGCCAGTGGAAACCGGTGGAGCCAGTGGAACCGACAAACCAGTGGAACCGGCGAGTCCGACACGTCCCGCCGAGCCGATGGGTCCGACGAAGCCGGGTGGAGCCGTGAGTCGACGTGCGCCGCGTCCGCCCGCGCGCACAACCCGGCGCGCCCGGCGCTCGGCGCGCGTGGGGGCGCCACCGATGGGCGGACAGTCGCCAGGCAGTCACAAAGGGTAGTACCTCGCCGGAGCCCTGACGGGAAGTTCGCGAATCCCCGGACAGCGATGGGCCGCTCACGATAAGGAACCAGGCGCGTGGCGAGCGCTCGCACGCCGCGCAACCGCCCCTTCACCACCCCCCGCCGAACTTCCCGAAGAAATCCCGGAAACGTGTGTAAGAGCCGGTGCGGACCGCCCTCTCAAAGGTCACAGGGCCCGGAACCGGGCACACCCCGCAGACAGAGAGGAAGACGATCATGGAACGCCCCGTCAGCGTCGTGGAGCACGAGCTGGAGCTCAACCTGGTGCTCTCGCCGGAGCACAGCGTCCCCGTCCCGGCCCGGCTGTCCTACGGCAGCCACGACCCGTACGCGGTCTACATCACCTTCCACCTGGACACCGGCTCCCCGGTGACCTGGGTGTTCGCCCGCGAGCTGCTGGTCGAGGGCACCTTCCGCCCGTGTGGCCAGGGCGACGTGCGGATCTGGCCGACGCGGTCGGGCCGGCGCAGCGTGCTCTGCCTGGCGCTGAGCTCGCCCGCCGGCGACGCGCTGCTGGAGGCGCCGCTGCCGGCCGTCGCGGCCTGGCTGGAGCGGGCGCACCGGCTGGTGCCGCCGGGCAGCGAGCTGGCCGCGCTGGACCTGGACGGCTCGCTCGCCGAGCTGCTCGCCTAGGCGTGCGCCGCAGCGTGCAGCGCTACGCACCGGAGCGGGGAAGCAGGAGCGGCGCCCCCGTCGGCTCAGCGGGCCGCGGGGGCCTGCTGACGACCGCGGGCGGCGTCCGGGCCGTCGACGTCGCGCTGTCCGGGCAGCCGGACCGCCGGCGCGCCGGCGGAGCGCCGCCGTGCCCTTATCCGGATCGCGGCGGCGAGCAGGAAGCAGAGTCCGACCCAGGGGTAGACCGAGGTCGGCAGCTG
Organism: Kitasatospora sp. NPDC097691; assembly: GCF_040302665.1. NCBI lineage: Bacteria > Bacillati > Actinomycetota > Actinomycetes > Kitasatosporales > Streptomycetaceae > Kitasatospora > Kitasatospora sp. NPDC097691. The sequence goes on from NZ_JBEORY010000091.1 coordinate 8,549, forward strand.
GCGCCACGGTGACATGTGGAGGACGGCCGTGCCGACCGGCTTCGCCGCCCACATCGCGAAGGAGAGGAACGCGACCAGCGTGGCCCAGAAGACCGCCCGCCAGCGCAGTCGGCGGACGCCGGCCGGGCGGGCGTGCTCGACGGAGGCCTCGGCGGCGAGCAGGACGAGCAGCGGCACGCACCAGACCCAGTGGTGGGTCCAGCTGATCGGGGAGATCAGCACGGCCGTGACGGCCGCGCAGCAGACGCCCCAGGCCTCGGCCCGGGGCAGCCAGCGGCCGCTGCGGGCGGCCCAGGCGGCGACGGCGAGACCGGCCACCGCGACCAGGCCGGCCCCGAGGGTGGCGACGGTGCCGGGGTCGGCACTGTGCAGCAGGCGGGCGAAGGCGCCGCGCAGCGACTGGTTGTCGACGATCCAGGTCTTGCCGACCCGGGAGGAGTCGTAGAGGTACTTGGTCCAGAAGCCCCAGGTGGCGTCGGGCAGGACGAGGGCGCCGAGCAGGAAGGTGCCGAGGAAGGTGAGGCCCGCGACGAAGGCGGCCCGGATCCGGCCGGTGATCAGCAGGTAGACGGCGAACAGGCCGGGGGTGAGCTTGATGCCGGCGGCGATGCCGATCGCCACGCCCTTGCTGCGGCGCCCGTCCGGGCGGGTGAGGTCCCAGAGGATCAGGCAGGCGAGCGCGAGGTTGATCTGGCCGTAGCGGAGCGTGGTGAAGACGGGCTCCAGCCAGACCCCGAGGCCGGTCACCAGGATCACGCCGATCGGCCGCAGCTCGCGGCGCGGCCAGCCGACCAGCTTGAACGACAGGTGGGTCAGCAGGGCGAGCAGCCCGAGGTTGCCGAGAGTGATCACGATCCGCAGGAGGGGGACCGGGAACCAGGTGGTCGGGACGAACAGCATCGCCGCGAACGGGGGGTACGTCGCGGGCAGGTTCCACTCGGTGACGCGCAGCCCGTACAGGTCGGCGCCGTCGGCGACGGCGGCGCCCTCCGCCCGGTAGACGATCATGTCCACCATCGAGGTGTGGACGAAGTGGCGCACCACGGCGTACACGACCAGGGACAGCAGTGCCAGCGCGGAGGCGGCCAGCAGCGGACGGCGGGGGGCCTCGCGCAGGGCCCGGACGGGAGCGCCGGTCGCCCGGCGAAGCCGGTCCGACAGCGGGACGGGCGAGGGGTCGGGCGCGGTCCGTACCGGGCTGCGCTCGTCTTGCACCGCTGTCACTGTTCACTCCGTCCACCGCTCGGCCAACCAGCGACGATACCGGATGCCACCCGCACGGCACGGGACACGTTCGACTACGGAACGTGACAACGGCCCCGACCGGCCGCGCAGTGGCTCGGGAGGGAGCACAGCGCACGGACGGCCGGGGCCAGGAGGGGCCGCAACGGCCGCAACGGGCCGCAACGGGCTACGGGGAACCGGGGCCGGGAAGGCCCGGGAGGGCAGGGGAGAGCCCGGCGGGCGTCAGCCCGTGTACGCCCCCATGGCCCGGCTGAAGTCGAGCGGCTGCTGGACGATGCTGCTGCAGGTGGCGTCGGCGTAGCCCTTGGCACCGCCGTCGCAGGCCTTGTCCCGGGTGCCGGACCACATGGCCAGCCAGGCGAGGTGCTTGGTCTTGGCGAAGTCGGCGAGCTGCTTGGCGTCGGCCACGGTGAAGACCTCGCTGGCCACGTCGTTGACGCCGATCATCGGGGTGACCGCGACCTTGCGCCAGGCGGCCGCGTCGTCCAACCCCAGCACGCTCTTGACCTGGGCCTGGGTGGCGGTGGCCGCGGCGATCGCGTACTTGCCCATCTGGCCCTGCGGGTTGGGGGCGACGCCGTCGCCGAAGTCCATGGCCATGATGTTGACGGCGCCGATCGCGACGCCGTTGGCCTTGGCGTCGGCGACCAGGTTGACGCCCTCCTGGGTCAGGCCGGAGGGCAGCGCGGGCAGGGTGAAGGAGACGTCGAGGGTCTTGCCCTTGGCGGCGGCGTTCTTCTGCAGCTGGGCGACGGCTTGGGCGCGCCGGGTGTTGGCGGCGGCGTTGGCGATCGCGCCGCCCTCGACGTCGAAGTCCAGCCTGGTGGCGCCGTACGCGTCCACGACCTTCTGGTACGCGGCCGTGAGGTCTGCGGTGGAGGAGCAGGCCAGGGCCAGTTCGCTGCCGTTGGCGCCGCCGAAGGAGATCCGGACGTCGCCGCCGATCGCCCGCAGCGCGCCGATCTGGGCGGCCACCGCGTCGGCGGACAGGTCGCTGACGCCGCCCCACTTGGGCACGCAGCCTCCGCCGGACACCACGAAGGCGAGGTTGAAGTTCTTCACGCCGCTCGCCTTGGCGGTGGCGACGAGGTCGTACGGCGGGTAGAGCGAGGTGTCCACGTACGGGGCGAAGCCGGCCCCGGCGCCGACCGGGGGAACGGGCACACCGGTCGCCGTGGGGGTGACGGTCGGGGTGGGGGTCGGCGCCGGGGTGGTCGGCTTCGCCGTGGCGGTGGGGCTGGGCTTGGCGGTGGGGGTGGCACTCGCCGTGGCGGTCGGGGAGGCGCTCGGGGAGGCCGTGGCCGTGGCGGTGGCGGTCGGACGCCCGGAGGGGGTGGGCGGCGTCCCGCCGCCCGCCTTGCAGGAAGCGTTGTTGATCAGGCAGTTCCCCGGTTCGGCCTGTGCCGCGCCGGTGCCCTGCGCGACGAAGCCGACCACCACGCTCTTGCCGGGCTCCAGCCGCTTGCTCCAGGACTCCGGCTTCACGGTGACGTGCTGCCCCTGGGTGGTGAAGGTGGCGTTCCACAGCGAGTCGATCTTCGCGCCGGCCGGCAGGTCGAAGCTGAGCGTCCAGTCCTCGATCGGGCTGCTCTCCGGGTTGGTGACCAGGTACTGGCCGGTGTAGCCGGCGTCCCAGGTACTGGTGCGGCTGTAGACGGCGCCGAGCGAGGCGGCGCTGGCCGAGGAGGCCAGGACGACCGTCCCGCCTGCGACCAGGGCGGCGGCGACCGCGGCGGCCCCGGCGATCGCGCCCTTGCGGCTGCGCCTGCGACGGCCGGAGCGGCGGGTGGGCTGGGTGGTCATGGCGCGTTACCTCCGCGGGTGCCTTCGGTCGGCCGCCGTCCGGGCGCGGGGTGCCTGCGGACGTCGGGCGGCCGGCCCGGCTCGGTCGGGTGACCGGCGCGACCGACGCTAGCGGCGGGCCGGGGGCCGGAACGGCTTGCTGAGCGAGGGGTAGAACTCCCTTAGGCCGCAGTTAAGGAAGACCCCGTCGCTGACCCGCCGTCACCACAGGAACCACCGGAACCACCCGCCCCGTCACCACGAAACCGCCGCAGCCGGAACCACCGGAAACCGTCACCACGAAACCACCGCAGCCGGAACCACCGGAAACCGTCACCACGGAACCGCCGCCGGCGGCGTCACCGGAAACCGTCACCGCTGGAAGAGCGCTCCCCGGCTCCGCCGCCGTCCGGTCCGCGCGGGCGACGCCTCCTGCGGCCGGGTGCGCACCCGCAGCCTGGTCTCGGCGCCGCCGAGGACGGCGGAGCGGCCGAGCGCGAGGTCCCCGCCGGTGGTCTCGGCGAGCTTGCGGACGATGTCCAGGCCGAGGCCGGTCGAGCCCTCCCCGCCGTGGCCCTCGCCGCGTTTGAGGGCGGCGGCCGGGTCGCTGTACCCGGGGCCGGCGTCGCCGACCAGCACGATCACCGAGGAGTCGGTGGCCAGCACGTCCACCGAGAAGGCGGTGCCGATGGCGGTGTGCCGGAAGACGTTGCCGAGCAGCGCGTCGACGGCGGCCGCCAGGTCGCCGCGCTGGACGGGTACGGGTGCCGCCCGCTCGGCGCCGGCCAGTTGCCAGCGACGCCCCTCGTCCTCGGCCAGTGCCGACCAGAAGGCGACCCGCTCGCGGATCACCTCGGCGGCGTCGCAGCCGACCGCGACGGCGGGCGCGTCCTCGGGTGCGCGGCGGGCCGAGCGGATGATCTGGTCGACCTCGCGCTCCAGTTGGGCGACCGCGTGCCGGGTGGCGTGGGCCGCGTCGCCGTCGCCGAGCGAGGCGGCGTTGAGTCGCAGCACGGTCAGCGGGGTGCGCAGCCGGTGGGACAGGTCGGCGGCCAGTTCCCTTTCGGCGGCGAGGAGTTGGACCACCCGGTCGGCCATGGTGTTGAACGCGTGGGCGGCTTCGCGCAGTTCCTCGGGGCTGCCGTCGACCTGCTTGCCCGTCACCGGGACCCGGACCGCCAGGTTGCCGGCGCCCAGTGAGCGGGCGGCGCGGGCGAGCCGCCGGGCGGAGGCGACGATCCGGTTGCCCATCCGGTCGGCGACCAGCACCGAGATGGCGACCAGGCCGAGTGCGACGGCGGAGAGCACCAGCCAGGCGGTGGAGACGCCCCGGGTGAGGTCGCTCTCGGCCACGAACACCTCGACCACGGCCGTCCGCCCGGTGTCCACCGCGACCGGTTGGAGCAGGGCGTAGCCGCCGGGCACCTGCACGGTGAAGGAGCGGCCCTGCCCGCCGGCGGTGGCCACGTCGCCGTCGGCGGCCCGGCCCTCCCCCAGCGTCGGTCCGCCGGGCCCGCCCGTCCCGGGGGCTTCGGGCCGGCCCGCGGCGGGCAGGTGGACCGCCATCCGCCCCTGCCCGCCCGCGTCCGTACTGGCCAGGGCTCGGGTGACGGCGTCCTGCTCGGTGGTGATCGCCAGGGCCGGCCCGAGCGCCGCCGCCTGCCGCTCCGCGGCGGTGAACGCCCGGTCCCGGGCGGTCTGCTGGACCATCAGGCCGAGCGGGATGAGGAAGGCCAGCGCGACCATGGTGGTGCCCGCCACGGCGGCCTTGATCAGGGCCCAGCGCAGCGAGTGCCCGAACCTCCTCATGTCCGGTGCCCCGCATGGCCCCCGGCGGCTTCCAGCCGCACCCCTACGCCCCGGACGGTGTGCAGGTAGCGGGGGTTGGAGGCGGTCTCGCCGAGCTTGCGGCGCAGCCAGGAGAGGTGGACGTCGATGGTCTGGTCGCCGCCGTAGGTCTGTTGCCAGACCTCGGCGAGGATCTCCTTGCGCGGCACGACCACGCCGGGCCGGGCGGCCAGGAAGGCCAGCAGGTCGAATTCACGGCGGGTCAGGTCGAGCAGCCGGCCGTCCAGGGATGCTTCGCGCCGCTGGAGGTCGATGGCCAGTCCGCCGACCCGCAGCACCTGGGCGACGGGCGCGGCGCCGCTGCCGAGTCGGCGCAGCACGGCGGCCATCCGGGCGCTGAGGTGCTCTCCGGAGAAAGGTTTCACCAGGTAGTCGTCGGCACCGTCGTTGAGCAGCCGGACGATCTCGGCCTCGTCGTCCCGGGCGGTGGAGATGATCACCGGCACGTTGGTCAGGCCCCGGATCATCTTGAGCGCCTCGCTGCCGTCCAGGTCCGGCAGGCCGAGGTCGAGGATCACCAGGTCGCAGCCGACCTGGGCCACCTCCCGCAGCGCCTCCAGCGCGGTGCCCACACTGCGGACCGCGTGACCGGTGTCGGTCAGATGGCGGATGAGGGCGGAACGTACGAAGGGGTCGTCCTCGACCACGAGCACTGTTGCCATGGGCCTGCACGGTACGCCATCGGGGGGCAGTGGTCTGTACCGCGGGGCCCGGTCCGGACATGGTGGAACTGCCCCGGGGAATGGCGGGGGTGCCGGTCTCGGCAGGCCGGAAGTACGGCAGGATGTGCGCACGATGCGGAACGGACTGGTACAGCTCGGCGCCTGGGCGGCGGCCACCGGGGCGGCGGTGGCGCTGTCCTGGCTCGGCGTGCACGCGGTGCTGACCGGCGCCGCGTTCGAGCAGCCCGCGGCGCTGCCGCTGCCCTCGGCGAAGGCCGACGGAACGCCGTACTCCCCCACCGCCACGCCCGGACAACCGTCCTCGGCCGAGCAGTCCGCGGCCCCGACGCCGACCCAGCCGACGTCCCCGCCCGCCACCGCGACGCACGGCACGACCCCCGCGGCGACCGCCCCGCCCACCCGGCGGCCCACGCCGACGCCCACGGCGACGTCCACGGTCAAGAGCTACCCGATCCCGGGCGGCAAGGTCGCGCTGGACCTGCAGCCCGACCGGGCCTCGCTGGTCTCCGCCACCCCGGACCCGGGCTGGCAGATGCAGGTGTGGAACGGCCCCCAGTGGATGCGGATCGACTTCACCAAGGACGACCAGGCCAACTCGGTCTTCGTCTACTGGAACGGGCACCCGCCGATCGTGGAGACGGCCGTCCGCTGACGGGCCGCGCCCGGGGGTCTCCCCGCCCGGCACCGCTCCGTCAGAACCCGTCGTACGGCACGAACCCCGGCAGGTACGGCCCCGCGTACCCGGCCCGGTCGACCAGGGTGTGACTGGTCCCGCCGGGCACCCCGATGGTGGCCAGCACCACCGCGCCGTACGCGTCCCGCGTCTCGTACGGCTCGGCCAGCGACAGCGCGCCGCGGTCGACCGCGTAGTCGTAGGCGTAGTAGACGTCCGGCACGCTCACCGCGACGTCCAGCACCCCGTCCCCGTACCGCTCCAGGTACGCGGCCAGCTCCCGGCCCCGCGGGCCGATCGCCTGCACCAGCGAGGTCAGCACGATCCGCGTCCCCGGCGCGGCGAGCACGTACGAGGCGGTCTCCGGCTCGCCGGTCTCCGGCCCGGCGTACGCGGTGCACCGCAGCCCGAGCGCGGCGCAGTAGCGACGGGCCGCCCGCTCGGCGTCGCCGACCGCGAAGACCACCGCGTCGGCGCGGCCCGCCGGCAGCGGCCCCGGTTCGCCCGCGTCCGGTGTGACGCCTGCCCGGAGCAGGACGGGTTCGGCGGCGGTGTCGGTCATGACGGCCCTCCCGGTAGGCGTACGGACCACGCTGGGGTCCCGGCGCCGGGGTGGGGGGCCCGGGGCAGGGGGTGGTGGCTGGAGGGTGGCGCCGAGCCGACCTGCGCGCAACTGTTCCGTTTCCTCCTGGTCAAGCTGTGCCCCGGGGCGGGAGAATCGGCCGCGCAGCTGTACAGAATGCCCACCGGAGGACGGTGCCGCGATGCCCCCCACCCACTCCCCGAGCTCCCCCGACTCGCCCAACCCCGCCGCCCCGCACGGTAGTTCCATCGTGGGCAGCACGAACGACACCATCGACGCCCTGGACGGGCGGCTGATCCGGCTGCTCGCCGAGGAGCCCCGGATCGGGGTGCTGGAGTGCTCGCGCCGGCTGCAGGTCGCCCGGGGCACCGTGCAGGCGCGTCTGGACCGGCTCCAGGCCAAGGGGGTGATCGGCGGCTTCGGCCCTGAGGTGGACCCGGCGGCGATCGGCTACCCGGTGACGGCCTTCGCGACCCTGGAGATCTCCCAGGGCCAGGGCACGGACGTGCGGGCCCACCTGGCGAGCGTGCCGGAGGTGCTGGAGCTGCACACCATCACCGGGATCGGGGACATGATGGTGCGGATCGTGGCCCGTTCCAACGCCGATCTGCAGCGGGTGATCGACCGGGTGGTCGGCTTCGACGGGATCGTCCGCTCGTCCACCGCGATCGTGCTGGAGAACCCGGTGCCGTACCGGATCCTGCCCCTGGTCGACCAGGCCGCCGCCGAGTAGTCCGCGGAGCGGAGCACGCGCCGGACCGGACCGACGCGCCCGGCACGCCCGACGCGCCCCCGGATCAGCAGGACGGGACGCTGCCGCCGCTCTTGAGCGCGTTCAGCGCCGAGACCGCCTCGTCGAGCGTGCCGACCGGCACCAGCCGCAGCGACTTCGGCGTGTTCACCTTGGCGTCCGTGCACTCGTCCCGGGGCAGCAGGAACACCGTCGCGCCGTCCCGGGCGGCCGCCTGCGTCTTCAGCGGGACACCGCCCACCGGGCCGACCGTGCCGTCCTTGTCGATGGTGCCGGTGCCCGCGACGTTGAGCCCGCCGGTGAGGTCGCCGCCCTTGCCGTCGCCGGCGAGCTTGTCGACGATGCCCAGCGCCAGCATCTGGCCGGCGCTCGGGCCGCCGATGTCGCCCAGGTCGACCTTGACCTTCACCTGGTCCGGCGACAGTTTGAGGTAGCTCAGCGCGGCCGCGGTGGCGCTGTCCTGCGACTCGGCCATCTGCTGGGCGGTGACCTCCTCGGCCTTGGCCGGGTTGCCCTGCGGGTACACGGTCTCGGTCGGGCGGACCGCCTCCTCGGGGTCGAACCAGGACTGCATCGACCGCAGGAAGGTGTTGCGCTGGTCCGGGTTGGTCGCCGTGATGGTGACCATCCGCAGCTGGCCCTCGGTGGTGCGCAGCGGGGCCCCGGTGATGGTGAGCACCGGCTTGTCCTGGTAGGTGCCCAGGGTGTCCGCGGTCAGGCCCGGCCAGGTGATGGTGTACGGCAGCGGGACGAAGGCGGCCACGCCGAACAGCGCGGCGACCAGCGCCCCGCACAGCGCGAGCGCGCGGGTGCGCGGGGAGGTGAGGGCCTTGGAGAGCTTGGTGTCGGACACAGGGGAATCCAAACACACCCGACGCCCCGCGCGGGCGCTACCTCAGGGCGTCGGCGACCTCGGTCGCCGCCTCCACCACCCGGGGGCCGACCCGCTCGGGCACCATGCCGTTGAGCATCACCACGCCGACGCTGCCCTCGATGCCGCTCAGCCCGAGCAGCGCGGCGGCCGCCCCGCACGCCCCGGACTGCTCCTCCGCACGGGTGATGACGAAGCCCTGTTCGGGCCGCCGCTGGCTGGGGAAGGTGCGTGCCTCCAGGATCGCCCGCCCGGCCGCGCTCTCGGTGAGCGGGTGGCGCAGGCCGGTCCGGTAGGCGACGTGGAAGTCGGTCCAGCTCGGCTCGACCACGGCGACGGCCAGCGCCTCGCTGCCGTCCACCAGGGTGAGGTGGGCGGTGGCGCCGAGGTCCTCGGCGAGGCTGCGCAGGGCGGGCAGCGCGGCCTCGCGCAGCAGCGGGTGCACCCGGTGCGCGAGCCGCAGCACGCCCAGGCCCACCCGGGCGCGGCCGCCGATGTCCCGGCGGACGAGGCCGTGCTGCTCCAGGGTGGCCAGCAGCCGGTAGACGACGGTGCGGTTGACGGCCAGCCGGGCGGCCAGTTCGGTGACGGTCAGCCCCCGCTCGGAGTCGGCGAGGAGCTTGAGGACCCGGACGCCGCGGTCCAGGGTCTGGGAGGTCTCGGCTGTCACGACGGGCAATCCTTTCCGCGGCGCTCGCGGGGCGTGCGGCGCCGGTCCAAGGTCGGTGTCGCGCAGGTGGGGGTGGCCGCGCTCGGGCCGTGCGAGACGTCCTCCTTGACGCCCGTACGGCCCTGCGGCGCCGTCCCGCGGGGGGTTGCCCGACGGAAGAGCGTGGGGGAAAGGTAGTGAAGTAAATGTCGCGGCGGAAGTGGTTGTCCAAAATTCGGGCGTGATCGACTTCAACACCGCTGCGAATTCCGGACGAAAGCCCCCAAATCGCCGGGCGCATCAGCGCACGGGTTCGACCCCGGTCCGATGTCCGGACACCACGGGCCGCAGCGCCCTGCCCGGAGTCGGGCAGGGCGGGGGAAGGCAGGGCGAGGGAGGGCGGCGCGGGATCGCCCGCCGGACCGTTACTTCGCCCACTCCCGGATCCGGGCGATCCGCGCCTTGAGCTGGTTGGCGGTGGCCTGCGCGGTGAGCGGCCCGCCGCACTGGCGGCGCAGCTCGTTGTGGATGGTGCCGTGCGGCTGGCTGGTGCGGTGGTGCCAGGCGGCCACCAGCGCGTTCAGCTCCTTGCGCAGCTCCCGCAGCTCCTGGTGGGTGACGACCGGCCGCTCCTCGGCGGGCAGCTCCAGCAGGTCGGCCTCCTCGGCCGGCTTGGCCTTGGAGCGCTGGATCTGGCGGTGCTGGCGCTTCTGCAGCAGCATCTGCACCTGGTCCGGCTCCAGCAGGCCCGGGATGCCGAGGTAGTCCTCCTCCTCCTCGCTCCCCGGGTGGGCCTGCATGCCGAACTCCATGGCGTTGTACAGCACCCGGTCGAAGACCGCGTCGGAGCCCAGCGCCTCGTAGGAGAACTCCTCGCCGCCCGCGCCGTCCGGCCCGTCGTTGGCCCGCTCGGCCTCGGCGAGCAGGCGGTCCTCCTCGTCGAAGAGGCCGTCGCCCTCCTTCTTCGGCCGGTCCAGCACGTGGTCGCGCTGGACCTCCATCTCGTTGGCGAAGCTCAGCAGCATCGGGATGGTCGGCAGGAACACCGAGGCGGTCTCGCCGCGCTTGCGGGCGCGCACGAAGCGGCCGACGGCCTGGGCGAAGAACAGCGGGGTGGAGATCGAGGTCGCGTACACCCCGACGGCCAGCCGGGGCACGTCGACGCCCTCGGACACCATGCGGACCGCGACCATCCAGCGGGAGGTCCCGGCCGAGTAGTCGGAGATCCGCTTGGACGCCTCGGCCTCGTCGGAGAGCACCAGGGTGACCTTCTCGCCGCTGATCTCGCGCAGCATCTTGGCGTACGAGCGGGCCACGGTCTGGTCGGTGGCGATCACCAGCCCGCCGGCGTCCGGGATCGCCTTGCGGACCTCGCTCAGCCGCCGGTCGGCGGCCTGCAGCACGGCCGGGATCCACTCGCCCTGCGGGGACAGCGCGGTGCGCCAGGCCTGGGCGATCAGGTCCTTGGTCATCGGCTCGCCGAGCCGGGCCTCCAGCTCGTCGCCGGCCTTGGTGCGCCAGCGCATGTTGCCGCTGTAGCTGAGGAAGATCACCGGGCGGACGACGTGGTCGGCGAGCGCGTTGCCATAGCCGTAGGTGTAGTCGGCCACGGACTTGCGGATGCCGTCGCTGCCCGCCTCGTACTGGACGAACGGGATCGGGTTGGTGTCCGAGCGGAACGGCGTACCGGTCAGCGCCAGTCGGCGGGCGGCCGGCTCGAAGGCCTCGAAGCAGGCCTCACCCCAGGACTTCGAGTCACCGGCGTGGTGGATCTCGTCCATGATCACGAGGGTCTTGCGGGCCTCGGTCCGGTTGCGGTGCAGCATCGGGTTGACCCCGACGCCCGCATAGGTGATCGCGATGCCGTGGTACTCCCGGGACAGCGGCCCGGAGGAGTACCCCGGGTCCAGCTTGATGCCTATCCGGGCGGCGGCCTCGGCCCACTGCTTCTTCAGGTGCTCGGTCGGCGCGATCACGGTCACCTGCTGCACCAGGTGGTTGTGCAGCAGGTACGAGGCCAGGGTGAGGGCAAAGGTGGTCTTCCCTGCGCCCGGGGTGGCGACCGCGAGGAAGTCGCGCGGCTGCGTCTCGATGTACTTGTCCAGCGCACCCTGCTGCCAGGCCCGCAGCTTGCCCGCGGTGCCCCAGGGGGCGCGGCCGGGGAAGGCCGGGGAGAGGTGGTGCGAGCCGGCGGGCGCGGCGTGGCCGACGGACCGGGCGGGCGCCTGGGTCTCCGGGGTGTCGGAGAACAGCGGCATCGAGGAGGCGGCGGCAGTACTCACGGTCTCCGAGGGGGATCATCGCAGGTCAGGGGCGGTTTTGCGGCCCCGCCCCGCGGTCGGGCGGCGATCGGACAACCCGCCCAGCCTACCGGCCCGGCGCCGTTCGGGCCTCCAGGCGGGCCTCCGCGGCGGGCCCGCACGGCCGGAAATCGATGTGACGCGGATCACTCCGGATCGCTCGCGGAACCGGGTAATCACAGCGGTCGGCACGACTCTCACCGGGGTGAGGCCGCAGCGACCACCCCTGCCCTGGCGCGGCCCGCACCGAACCGAAGGGACCGCCCGTGCGCACCGTCGAAGAGACCGTCCAGGCCCGCCTGATCCTCTCCCCCCACCGCTCCGTCCGGCTGCGGGTCGTCCTGTCCTACCTGCCCGAGGACCCGCTGGCCGTCCGGATGACCTTCCCCGCCGAGTTCTCGCTCGACGACGACGCGGAGGGCGAGGGCGGCGAGGACATCGTCTGGGTCTTCGCGCGTCAGCTGCTCTCGGCCGGCATCGAGCTGCCGGCCGGCGTCGGCGACGTCCTCGTCCGGCCGGCGCCCGCCCGGCGCACCACCGTCGAGCTGCGGGCCCCGGAGGGCACCGCGCAGCTCCGGTTCGACACCGCCGACCTGCGCCGCTTCCTGTGGCGCAGCCGGTTGCTCGTCCCCGAGGGCGACGAGCACCTGCACCTGGACGCCGACCGGGCCCTCGCCCAGCTGCTCGGCTGAGCGGCGGCCCGGTCGGCACGGCGGCCACGGCAGACATGGTCGCCGCGCGGCCACCCGGTCGGCGCGGCGGCCGTCCCGGGCGGCACGAGCGGCCCGCCCCGCCCCGCCCTCAGCCCGACAGCTTGCGCATCAGCCGGACGCCCTGCGCGGCCGTCAGGTGCGGCAGGTACGCCTTGCCGATCGCCCGGGTGATGCCGGGCAGCGCGGCCGGGTCGGGGTACGCCATGTACATCGGCCGGTACTCCGGCTGGAACTTCGCCTTGAACGCGAGCAGCGAGCGGAAGCCGTACACCGGCTCCAGCACCTTGCCCATCCAGTCCAGCATCCGCTGCAGCCCGGTGGGCTCCTCGTCCTGCCCGGTGCGGGCCAGCGGCGCGCCCGACAGCGACAGGAAGCGGGCGCCCTCCTCCTTGAAGCCGAGCGCGGCCGAGGCGATCAGGAACTCGTTGACGCCGCGGAAGCCGTCCGAACGCCGGCGCATGAAGTCCAGCGTCCAGCCGACCGGCACGCCGTCCTCGTACACCGGCATCCAGCTGGTCAGGCCGTGCACGACCCGCTGCTCGTCCACCGCGATCAGCACCCGGACGTCCGGGTCGTCCAGTTCCTCCAGCCCGCCGAGCGTGAAGCCCATCTCCGGCAGGCCCTTCTCGGAGACCCACTCCTCGGAGATCGCCCGGATCTGGTCCCGCAGCGCGAGCGGCGCCTCGTGGTACGCCCACCACTCCGCGCTGATGCCCTGCTTGCCGGCCTTGTTGAGGGCGGTGCGGATGTCCTGCCACTTGCGGCCGGTGAAGGCCAGCTCGGGCAGCGCGACCACGGTGTCCTCGGCGACCTGCACCGAGCGCCAGCCGAGCTGCGCGGCGGCGTCCCTGGTCTGCCCGCAGACGCTGTAGAAGCAGGGCGTCCAGCCGCGCGCGTCGCAGAAGCGGGCGAAGCCCGCCACCGCCCGGGCCCGGTCCTCCGGCGCACCGAACGGGTCGCCGGTGGTCAGCGCGACGGTGCCGACCACCCGGTAGGCGACGCCCGCCCGGCCCTGCTCGTCGAACCAGTAGTGGTTGCCGTCCCAGGTGGTGATGAACGACAGCGTCCCGCCGCCGTGCTCGGTGAGCAGCGCCCTGGCCCGGGCGGCCGCCGCCGCGTCGGTGTGCAGCACCGGCCGGCGGAAGGCCGACAGCAGCGCGGCCAGCGCCACCACCCAGAACGCCAGCCCGCAGTACGTCTCCAGGAAGCGCGCCACCGGGCCGACCGCGATCGGGTAGTCCGGCGTCAGGTCGTTGTACGCGGGCGGCAGGAACTGCGCCGGCAGCCCGTGCAGCAGCCGGCGGACGTTCGCCCCGGGCTCGAACTGGTCGGCCACCAGCCGTCCGAGGCCGACGTACGCGGTCGAGGAGACCAGCGCGGCGCCACCGAGCACCAGGGCGAGCCGGCGCACCGACGGGCCGGACAGCCGCAGCCGGAACCGCTTGCGGGTGGCCAGCAGCAGACCGGTGGTCAGCAACGGCAGCAGCATCGCCTCGACGAAGTACTGCACCACGTCCCGGCTGACCGGCCCGGCGTCCAGGTACAGCCAGCCCAGCAGCGCCGCCCAGAGCAGCTCGGTGGCGATGGTGACCAGCCAGGCGAACCGCAGCCCCCGGCGCAGCCCCTCGGCGAGCACCAGCAGCAGGGCCGGGAACAGCGCGGCCATCAACCGACCGGGGGTGTCGAAGATCCGGACGACGGCGTGCGCGCGGGCGCAGTCGTGCGCCGAGAGCGCGCAGAGGTCGGCGACCTCGTCCGGGCCGAGCCGGTGCGAGAAGTACAGCTCGGAGAAGGTGTTGAACGGGCCGCTGGCGTTGTCGTACAGCGAGGCGATCAGCGGCCCGAAGGCGGCGGCGACCAGGCAGAGCGCGACCAGCACCCGGGTCTCGGAGTGCGAGGAGCGGTGCGAGCGCAGGTACGGGCGGCCGTGGCTGAGCAGCGCGCCCGCGCCGAGCCCGACCAGCGCGGCGGCGCACCGCTGGACGCTCTGCAGGTGGCCCACGTACAGCGTCATGACCAGCGGGACGAGCAGCACCAGCAGGTGCAGCCGGCGGCGCCAGAGCACGGTGAGCCGGTACCCGAGCACGCCGGCCAGGGCGAACAGTCCGACCGCGGGGCCGACCGAGATCTGGTCGGCCACCGAGGCCGTCCACTGCTCGCCCGCCGAGGAGCCGAAGGCGACCAGCCCGGCGCCCAGCAGGGTGCCGACGACCTGCCCGCCGACCAGCACCGCGAGGGTGCGCAGCCGGCCGAGCCGGTGCTCGGCGGCCGGGCCGACCAGGAGCAGCAGCAGGCTGGTGAACACGTACGAGCCGAGGCCCGAGCACCAGGGCATCGAGGTGACCGGTGACCACCAGTGGCCCTCGGCGAGCGTGGGCAGGCCGACCCCGGCCCGGTCCAGCAGCCGCTCGGACGGTCCGTGGCGCAGGCTGCCGGTGGCCGCGCCGACCAGCCACAGCCCGGCCAGCAGGGTGAGCGTCAGCGGCGCGGCGCGCAGCCGGGTGCCGAGCGCGCGGGCCGCCCGCCGGACCCGCTGCGGGCGCGGCTCCGGGGTCCGGGTGACCGGCGCGCGGTCCGTGCCCCGTTCGGAGCCGCGCTGCGCGACGACCCGCTCGGACTTCTGCTCGCGTTCGCCGACGGCGACGACCGCGGTTCCCGCCCCGTTCACCGGGTCAGACCGGTCTGCTGGGCGAGCCACGGGATCTGCTGGACGATGCCGGGGCGGAAGACGACCCAACCGTGGCCGCCCGGCATCAGTTCGAACTTCGACTTCATCCCGGCCCCCTGAACAGCGCGGTAGATCTTCTCCATCTGCGGCTTGAACTCTTCGTCGGTCGCGCCGACGAGGAGGGCGACGTTGGTGTCCGTGAACTTCCTGCGGGCCATCACCTGCACCGGGTCGACCGCGTCGAACCTCTTGCCGTCCCCGCCGAACGCGGCCTTGACGGTCTGGTCCCGGGTGCCGAGGGTTGGCTCCTCCTGCCCGGACATGTCCAGGACGGTGCCGTACACGTCGGGCGCGTTGACCCCGAGCTGGAGCGCGCAGGTGCCGCCCATCGAGGCGCCGCCGATCGCCCAGGACTGCCGACCGGTGGCGGTCTGCAGGTTCTGGTGGATCCAGTAGGGGACGTCCGACGCCAGGTACGTCTGCGTCTTGGCGATCTTCGAGTCCATGCAGAGCGAGTTGCCCCAGGTGGATCCGTTGTGGTCGGGCATCACCACGATCGGCGCGAGCCCGCCGTGCTTGGCGGCGAACGCGTCCAGCACCTCGTTGATCTGCCCGGAGAGCACCCAGTCCCCCGGCTGGCCGGGCTGGCCGGTGAGCATCACGACCACCGGCAGCAGCGGCCGGGGGTTGGCCTGGTAGGCGGGCGGGAGGTAGACGTACGCGTCGCGGGCCTTGAAGCCCGACCGGAGGCCGGGGATCGGCACCACCGAGACGGTGCCCTTCGCGGGCAGGTCCGCCGGGGGTTGC
>NZ_JBEORY010000092.1:0-23936 GCF_040302665.1 Kitasatospora sp. NPDC097691
CCCAGGCCGCGATGCCCACCCGGTTACGGGCACCGAGCTTGCGCTGGATGCTGGCGAGGTGGTTCTTCACCGTCCCCGGCGAGATGAACAGCCCCACGCCGATCTCGGCGTTGGTTGCCCCGTCCGCCACCTGCTCGGCGATCTCCCGCTCCCGCGCGGTCAGTTCCTCCACCTGCACGGCTATCAGCGGCCCCGCCGCTACCGCGCCCGAGCCCCGCCCAGGCTTCGACTCCGGCTTCGGCCCCGGCTTTGCTCCGGGAAGCGCCATGTGCCGCAGGAGCCGTACGGTGACCTGCGGGCTGATCAACGCGTCCCCGGCCACCGCCGCCCGGATCGCCTCGATCAGCAGCACCGGACCCGAGCGCTTCAGCAGGAACCCGGCCGCACCGTGCCGCAGCGCCGTGTGCACGTACTCGTCCAGGTCGAAGGTGGTCACCACGATCACCTTGCACTGGCCGGACAGTTGCCGGGTGGCCTCCAGACCGTCGAGCTTCGGCATCCGGATGTCCGCGAGCACCACGTCCGGCCGAAGCCTCCGCGCCTCCGTCACCGCTGCGGCGCCGTCCGCCGCCTCGGCCACCACCGTCATGTCCGGCTGGGCGTCCAGGATCATCCGGAACGCGCTGCGGACGTCCGCCTGGTCGTCCGCGATCAGGATCCGAACCGGCCCCGTGCCACTGCTCATCCCTGTACCTCCCCCGTGCCGACCCGCGTCGGCCTCTGCGATCGTTCCGGCCCGGGGCGTTCCGGCCCGGGGCGCTGCGGTCCGGGGCGCTGCGGTCCGGGGCGCTGCGGTCCGACGGCGACCGCGTCCAGCGGCAGCACCGCCGTCACCCGCCAGCCCTCCCGCTCGTGCGGCCCGGCATGCAGTGAGCCGCCGAGGGCCTCCACCCGGGCCGCGAGCCCCGGGAGCCCGCTCCCGCCGCCCCGGCGCGGACGCCCGCCCGGGGCCGGTGCCCCGCCGTCGTCGGTCACGGTCAACTCCAGCCGCCCGCCGCTGCAACGGGCCCGGACCTCGACCGTCCGCGCCGCCGGGGCGTGCCGTCGGACGTTGGTCAGGGACTCGACCGCGATCCGGTGGACGGTGCCCTCCACCTCGCGCGGCACCGGCCCCTCCGGCAGCTCCAACCGGACTTCGGCACCGCCCGCAGCAGTGAACTGTTCGGCCACCTGAACGAGTTCGGCGAGACCAGGCTTCGGACTACGGTCGGCCGCCTCCTCGCTGCGCAGCAGCTGCACGGTCCGGTCCAGCGAGGCCAGGGCCCGCTGCCCGGCCTGCTCTATCCGCTCGAACAGCTCGGCAGCACGCGCCGGGTCGAGGGAGGCCAGGTACGCCCCCGCCTGGGCCTGAGCGACCATGCCGCTGACGTCGTGTGCCACGAAGTCGTGCAGGTCGTGGGCCAGTTCGAGCCGCTGGGCCCGCCTGGCCTCGGCCACCGCGCGGGCCCGGCCGTCGTCCAGGCCCCTCAGGTAGAGCCCGATCAGCACGGTCGGCAGGGACAGCATCGATCCGAACCCGAAGAGCGTGAGCGCGTCGACCGGCCCGTCGAACCGGGACGGCCAGAGCGCGACCGCTCCGCACGCCGTCCAGGCCGCCGCCGCGGCCCGGGGGCCGTCCTGGGTGCGCAGGCTGAGGACCGCCGCCAGCAGCAGGGCCGCCAGTTCGGCGAGACCGACCAGCCCGGTCCAGCGGTCCGCCTCCGTCCAGGGGCCGGTGAACCAGACGGCGACCGAGACCGCCACCGACACCGCGCCGAGCACGGTCGTCACGGCAGCCGACCCGCGGCGCCCGCGGACCATCCAGGCCGGCAGCAGCAGGGCCGGGACAACCAGCGACAGGATCTGAGTCATCGTCACCACCTCTCTTCGACTGTCGTCACATTACGACGCGGTCCGGGTGGTGCGCCTGTGCCGATCGGCATATTTCACAGGCGGGTTGAGCAGCAGGAACAGCCCGATCGGCACTGCCGTGGACCACCGGCGGGCGGCCACGCTTGAGCCATCGCACCGGCCGAGGGGCCGGACCGGAAGGGAGCCCGCCATGTCCAAGCTCATGATCAACGCCCGCACCACCGCCCACCGTCCCCGCGTGGCCGGTGCGTCCGGGGCGGTCGACGCAGCCGTCCCGGACGTCCCGGACGTCCCGGACGTCCCGGACGCACCGCGCTGGGCCCGGCTCGCCGCCAAGGCCGCGGTCCTGAGCACCGTCCCCTCGGGGGTGTGGCGGATCGTCTTCGGCTTCGGCGTCCCGGTCGGCTTCACCGGCGCCACGGCCGCGGCGTACGGCGAGCACCAGCCGGGTTGGGGCACCGTCTACTGCGTGGTGCTGAGTGCCCTGACCGAGGCGCTGGCCTTCCTGACCCTCGGACTGGTCCGGCCCTGGGGGCGGGTGGTTCCGCGGTGGATCCCGCTGATCGGCGGCCGGCGGGTCCAGCCGCTCGCCGCGATCGTCCCGGCGTTGCTGGGCTCGGTGGTGCTCACCGTCCTCGGGATGGAGGGGCTGTTCGGCCGCTGGGCCCAGAACCTGGCCGATCCGGATTCGCCGCGCGGTTTCGCCGCCCTGGTGATGACCGCCGCCTACGCGCCCCTGGTGGCCTGGGGCCCGCTGCTGGGCGCGGTCACCGTCGACTACGCCCGGCGGACGCTGTGGCGGCGCCGGTGACCACGGCGACGGATCACGCCGGGGTCGGCTCGCGCCTCTGCTCCCCGCTCCCCGCGCCCGCCTCTGCATCCACCCCGGCATCCACCTCGGCGCCTGTCCCGTCCTCGCCCCCGGCCGGGCGCGGCGCGGGGGCGGTACGACGACCCCACTCGGTCGCAACCAGCACCAGGGTTCCGCCGAGCAGGGCGAGCGGGCCCATCCGGTTCCCGGCCAGGGTGATGCCGAAGACGGCGGCCCACAACGGTTCGGTGCCGAGCAGCAGGCTCACCCGCGAGGGCGAGGTGGCCCGCACCGCCCACATCTGGACGAAGAAGGCGAACAGTGTGCAGAACAAGGACAGATGCAGCAGCCAGGCCCACTGGCCGGCCCCGTACGAGCGGGCGACGGTCCACGGCGCCGGCCCCGCGGACAGTGCGACGACGGCGAACACCCCGGTGGCCGTCGCGAGCTGGACCCAGGTCACCGCGAGCATGTCGGTGTCGCGGAGGGCCCGGGTGCGGGCCATGGCGAGGACGTACGCGGAGCGGACGAGGGCGGCGCCCAACACCAGCAGGTCACCGAGCGAGGGAGCACGCAGCCCGCCGTCGCCGGTGAGCAGGGCGACACCGAGGACGGCCAGTCCCGCGGCCGCCAGGAAGGCCCGGGGTGGCGCGGTCCGGCCGAGGGCGCTCTCGCCGAGCGGGGTGAGCACCATCGCGAGGCTGATGATCAGCCCGGCGTTGGTCGCGGAGGTGTGCACGGCGCCGTAGGTCTCCAGCAGGAAGATCCCGCTGAGCACCAGTCCCAACGCGGCGCCGCCGAGCCACTCGGCGCGGCTCAGCCTCCGCAGGGCCCGCCAGGCGACCACTCCGAGCAGCGGCAGCACCAGCCCGAAGCGCAGAACGAGCATCGCCACGACCGTCCCCGGCTCGGCCACCCGCTGGACGGCGAGGAAGCTCGACCCCCACACCACCGCCACCAGCAGTACCGGAAGATCACGAAGGGCCGACGAGGACGAGCCCTTGGACGGCGAGCCCTTGGACAGGGAGGCAGGCATGGCGAGGATCCCTCCGAGCGAACGGAACCGACGGGCGCGAGGACCGTACGGCGTCGGACGGACCCGGGAGCCGGGCGGAAGGCCCGGCGACGAACGGGGCACAGCGTGGAGCGAGGGGGCGCCATCTTCGCGCACCGGACGGCGGATGATCAATGCCGTCCCGGACACCGGATGGTCCGCATGGCCCGGCCGGCCCGCCCTGCCTGCACCGCCCGCGCGTCACCCTCGGTACGCCCAACGCTTCCACTGCGCCCGCCTCACCCCGCACGCCCGGCCTCCGCCGGGCGCCGATCCCCGGACGGCCGCCCCGCGCGGAACATCCTCACCGTCAGGCGTCGAGCAGGCCGTTCGCCGCAGCGATCGCCTCGATGTCGGCCGGAGTTCCGGACATGATGACGCGGACGTGCTCGGTGACGAGTTCGACCGGCCAGTCCCACCAGGCGGCGCGGAGCAGGCGTTCGATGTCGGCGTCGTCGAAACGTCGTCGGATCGGCCGGGCCGGGTTGCCACCGACGATGGTGTAGGGCTCGACGTCGGCGGTGACCACCGCACCGGCCGCGACGATCGCGCCGTCACCGATCCGGACGCCGGGCAGGACGGTGGCCCCGAGACCGAACCAGACATCGTTGCCGACCACGGTGTCGCCCCGGGTGAGCAGGCCCGTGACGATGTCGAGGGTCCGCTCGGTCCAGCTGCCGCCGAACATCGTGAACGGGAAGGTGGAAACGCCGACGTCCGGGTGGGCGGCACCGGCCATCAGGAAACTGGTCCCGGTGGCAATCGCACAGTACTTGCCGATCACCAGCCGCTCGGGGCCGTACGCGTAGAGGACGTTGCGCTCCTCGAAGCGGGTGGCGTCGTCGGGGTCGTCGAAGTAGGTGTACTCGCCGACCTCGATCCGTGGGTCGGTGACGAGCGATCGCAGCAGCACGACCCTGTCGTGTCCGGCGAGCGGGTGGAGCACGGTCGAATCGGGGGCGGTGGCGGCAGTGGTCACACAGGCTCCTCTCGTAATGCGACTGAAGTCGCATTACGATGAGCATGGCACGATCACCACCCCACAGCAAGCACTAATGCGACTGGAGTCGACTTTGTCTGGAGCAAACCACCCCGAGCAACCGCCCCACACCCCCACCCCGCGCCCGGGCGGCCGCAGCGCACGGGTCCGGGCGGAGGTTGTCGCGGCCACGCTCGCCGAGGTCACCGCCACGGGGTACGACGGCCTCACCGTCGAGGCGGTCGCCACCCGCTCCGGCGTCCACAAGGCGACCCTCTACCGGAGGTGGTGCGGCGTGGACGGCCTGGTCGCCGACGCCCTGACCGCCTCCGCCGACCAGCCCTGGCCCCTGCCCGACACCGGGGACCTGCAGCAGGACCTCCGCCGAATCACCCACGAGGTGTTCAGCGTCTTCACCGACCCCGAGCTGGGCCCCACACCGACCGCGCTGATCTCCGCCGCCCAGCGGTCCGACGCAGGCGCGACCGCCCTGCGCGCCTTCTTCGCGACCCGCCACCGGCAGGCCGCCGAGGTAGCCGAACGAGCTGTCGCACGCGGCGAGTTGCCCGCCGGAACGGACGGCGCCGAGGTGGTCCGCGCCGCCACCGCCCCGCTCTACTACCGCCTGTTCGTCTCCGGCGAGCCGCTGGACGCCCGCTCCGCCGAGCGGGCCGCCGACGCCGCCACCCTGGCCGCCCGCGCCGGGCTCTTCACCCCCGCCGAGGACGCCACCGCCACCCCGACCGCTCCGGAGGCAGGACCGGCAACATAGGCGCAACGCCGGCAAAGCCTGCAACACCGGCACCATCCGCAACGCCGACATCGCCGATCTCGCCGACATCACCGACACACCGACACACCGACCACGACGAAGCCGAAGCCGAAGCCGAAAGCCCCGATCAACTCCCCCGCCCCGCAGCTCGCCTGATTGCTCATCACAGTATCGGGACCCGGGGAGCCACGGCCGCCCCGCCCCCTACCGCATCCCCTCACGGCCGTGGATGATTCCTCCATGACAATCCAGCCGTCCACCACCCCCCGGAAGGCCCGTCACGTGAAGCGCACGCACTGGGCGCTGGTCGCCGCCGCCACCGTCCTCCCGCTCGTGGCGAGCACCGGCACCGCCGTCGCGGACACCTCCGCCGCCGCAGCCTCCGGCACCACCGCCGCCTGCACCTACACACCGGCCGTACCGGCCGACAACTTCAAGGGGATCCCGGTCTTCGACGCCAAGAAGGCGGCCCAGCCCTACCGTGCGACGCTGCGGACCAGCCAGGGCGCGATCACCTTCGAGGCACTGACCGACAAGGCGCCCTGCACCACCTTCTCGTTCCGCTTCCTCGCCGAGCACGACTACTTCGACCGCAGCCACTGCCACCGCCTCACCACCCAGCGGATCTACGTCCTGCAGTGCGGCGACCCGACCGGGACGGGCAGCGGCGGGCCCGGCTACTCCTTCCCGGACGAGAACCTGACCGGCGCCACCTACCCGGCCGGCACCGTGGCCATGGCCAACGCCGGCCCGAACACCAACGGCAGCCAGTTCTTCTTCGTCTGGAAGGACACCAAGCTCTCCCCCGCCTACACCCCGTTCGGCCGGGTCACGGCGGGCCTGGACGTCCTGCAGAAGATCGCCGCCGGCGGCGAGGACGACCAGAACAACCCAGGCGACGGCTTCCCCAACCTCCCGGTAAACATCCGCAACGTGAAGATCAGCACCCGCTGACCGACCGGACCGGGCCACCCGGCCCCTCGGCCCGCCCAAACCACCCGAACCGTCCGAACCACCCGAACCGCCCGAACCACCCGAACTGCCGGCCGCGCCGCTCCCGTACGGTGGCAACACCAACCACACCGCAGGGAGCAGCGCCGCATGGACAGCCGGATCTGGGAGAGCGTCGACCACCTGGTCGCATGGCTGGACGAGCAGAGCGCGCAGTCGCCCCGGGAGGAGCTCCTGCTGCGGATCCTCAAGCTCTCCGAGGAGGTCGGCGAGGTCGGCGCCGCCGTGATCGGCGCCACCGGTCAGAACCCGCGCAAGGGGGTGACCCACAGCTGGGAGGACGTCCAGCACGAGCTCTGCGACGTCGTCTTCTCCGCCTTGGTCGCGCTGCGGACGCTCACGCCCGACGCGGCCCGGGTCTTCGCCGACCGGCTGGCCTACGTCGAACAGCGCTCCGCCGCCTCCCGGCGCCCGATCGACACGGCCCCGGAGGCGGCGGAGGAGCAGCCCACTGGTTCCCGGGCCGAGCCCGCGGATTCCCGGGAGCAGACCGGAGAGCAGGCCTGCGGGCAGGCCCGCGAGCCGGCCGGGGAGCCGGCCCCGGGCTCGGCGGGCTCGCCGGACTAGGCGTTCGGCGCGACCCGGGCGAGCCCGTTGATGACGCGGTCCATCGCGTCGCCGCCCTGCGGGTCGGTCAGGTTGGCGAGCAGCTTGAGGGTGAAGCGCATCAGCATCGGGTGGGTGAGGCCGCGCTGGGTGGCGATCTGCATCACCTTCGGGTTGCCGATGAGCTTCACGAAGGCGCGGCCCAGCGTGTAGTAACCGCCGTACACGTCCTTGAGGATGCGCGGGTAGGCCTGGAGGGCGCGCTCCCGGCCGCCGTCGGTGACCCGGGCGAGGGCCTGCACGATGACCCCGGCGGCGATCTGGCCGGATTCCATCGCGTAGGCGATGCCTTCGCCGTTGAACGGGTTGACCATGCCGCCCGCGTCGCCGACGAGCAGCAGGCCGCGGGTGTAGTGCGGCTGTCGGTTGAAGGCCATCGGCAGCGCGGCACCGCGGATCGGCTCGGTCATGTTCTCGGGGGTGTAGCCCCACTCCTGCGGCATGCTCGCGCACCAGGCCTTGAGCACCTCGCGCCAGTCCAGCTCACCGAAGGCCGGCGAGGAGTTGAGGATGCCGAGGCCCACGTTGGAGGTGCCGTCGCCCATGCCGAAGACCCAGCCGTAGCCGGGCAGCAGCTTGCGCTCGCTGCCGCGGGTGTCCCACAGCTCCAGCCAGGACTCCAGGTAGTCGTCGTCGTGGCGGGGCGAGGTGAAGTAGGTGCGGTAGGCGACGCCCATCGGGCGGTCCTCGCGCCGGTGCAGGCCCATGGCGAGCGAGAGCCGGGTCGAGTTGCCGTCGGCGGCGACCACCAGCGGGGCGCGGAAGGTGACCGGTCGCTTCTCGTCGCCGAGCTTGGCGGTGACGCCGACGATCCGCCCGGTGCGCTCGTCCAGGACCGGCCCGCTGACGTTGCAGCGCTCGTAGAGCCGCGCACCGGCCTTCTCGGCCTGACGGGCCAGCAGCTCGTCGAAGTCGGCGCGCTTGCGGACCAGGCCGTAGTCCGGGAAGGAGGACAGCTCGGGCCAGTCCAGCTCCAGCCGGACGCCGCCGCCGATGATGCGCAGGCCCTTGTTGTGCAGCCAGCCGTTCTCGGTGGAGACGTCGATGCCCATGTCCACCAGTTGCTTGGTGGCGCGCGGGGTGAGGCCGTCGCCGCAGACCTTCTCCCGCGGGAAGGCGGTCTTCTCCAGCAGCAGCACGTCCAGCCCGGCCTGGGCCAGGTAGTACGCGGTGGTCGATCCGGCCGGGCCCGCGCCGACCACGATGACGTCGGCCGTGCTCTCCACCGGGCTGTCCGGCTTCGTCAGATCGGCTGCGGTCTCGGACACGTGGACACACTCCTGGAGCTGCGGCGGGGGACGGCGGCTTTTGTCTCCGGCAGTCTAGTTCCGCTCACGCCGCCGGAAGCGCCCGCGCCCCCGCCGCATCCGCCGCCGCTGCCTCCGAAGCCTGACGGTCCGACCGCCCGACCGCCCGGCAGGTCGACCGCCCCACCGCCCGACAGCCCGACCGCCCGACAGCCCAAGCACCAGCCCGCCCGTGGCCGTAGCGACTACGCGAGCTTGTAGGCCCGGTGCAGCGCGACGATCCCGCCGGTCAGGTTCCGCCAGGCGACCTTCGACCAGCCGCTCTCCTGCAGCTTGGCGGCCAGCCCCGCCTGGTCCGGCCAGACCCGGATGGACTCGGCGAGGTAGACGTACGCCTCCGGGTTGCTGCTGACGGCCGTGGCGACCGGCGGCAGCGCGCGCATCAGGTACTCGGTGTAGACCGTCCGGAACGGCGTCCAGGTCGGCGTGGAGAACTCGCAGATCACCAGCTTGCCGCCGGGCTTGGTGACCCGCACCATCTCGCGCAGCGCCGCGTCGGTGTCCTGGACGTTGCGCAGTGCGAAGGAGATCGTCACCGAGTCGAAGGTGTCGTCCGCGAACGGCAGCCGGGTGGCGTCCCCGGCGGTGAGTGCCAGCTCGGGGTGGCGGGCCTTGCCCTCGCTGAGCATGCCGACCGAGAAGTCGCACGGGACGACCTGGGCCCCGGCTTCGACGAAGGGCAGCGAGGAGGTGCCGGTGCCGGCCCCGAGGTCGAGCACGAGGTCCCCCGGTCCGGCGGCCACCGCCTCGGCCACCGCCCGCCGCCAGGCACGGGCCTGGCCGAGGGAGAGCACGTCGTTGGTGCGGTCGTACTTGGCCGCGACGTCGTCGAACATGGCGGCGACTTCGTGCGGCTGCTTGTCCAGAGAGGCTCGGGTCACGCCCCCATTGTTCACCCTCGCACGGACACCCCGACCAACGGGGCGCACCCACGGGCCGCGCCGACCGGTCCCCCGCCCGACGCAGCGCGCCACCGGGCTCACCACCGGGCTCACTACCAGGCTCACCGCCGGGCGCACCGCGGGGCCGTACCGTGCGACGCACCAGGAGGCTCGCCGACGGGCTCCGGCGCCCGCTCGGCAGCGTCCACCCACCGGGGCGGCGCCCTCAGTGCTGCCCGCGCCGCCCGCCCGCGCGCCGCTTCCGGCGGGAGCGCTTGCCGTGCGTGATCGCGGGCATCCCGTCCGCCAGTGCCTCCGTCGCGAGCGCGAGGTTCGCGGCCAGCCGCCCCTGTCCGGCGCGGATCGCGACGGCCTTCCGGTGCCGCCAGATGCGCAGCACGCAGACCGCGAAGAGCGCCACGGCGACCGGCACGCTGAACCGGGCCAGGCCCACGCCGACCGGCTGCGGGTAGGTGTCGCCGCAGATCCGCACCGCGCCCGCGTCGTCGGCCGCGTGCTCCAGGCAGATCGAGTCACCGAGCTTGGTGCCGTCCGCGAGCGGCAGCGCGGCCGCGGTGTGCGACTGTCCGCCCACCCGGTAACTGACGGCGCTGTAGGTGCCGCCACCGGTGGGGAGCTGGGTGACGACGCCCTCGACTCTCACCGGGTGCGCCTCGATCCGGTCGGCCTGGTCGGCCTGACGCCAACCGAGCAGGCACATGCCGACGGCCAGCACGGCGCTGAGCACGGCGGCGAGGTACCAACCACGGCCCATCCGCGGGGCGCGCGGCGGGGGAACGATCGCGGTTCGCATGGTTCCTGTCCTGGCTTGCCTTCGGGACCGGGGACGCGGCCCCGCCGCCCGCGGGCACGGGCAGTGGTGTGGTGAGGGTACGGAGTGAGCTGTCCGGGATCGTATCCGCTGGCGGGCCCTCAGGTCACGGCGGAGGGACAATCACCCGCGGTCACCGGCCTGGGAGTTCGAGTGCATACGAAGGAAGTCCCGTGCACTGCAAGGGAGTCGGCCTACTGACGAGTACGTCACACTGGCGCTGCCGATCCCGGTCCGCCCTGCGCCGGTCCTGCACCGATCCTCCGCCGATCCGCACAGGTCCCGCTCAGCGCCGGCGGTACACCAACCGCCCGCCCAGCACCGTGGCCAGGCAGCCGCCCGCCACCGGCTCGGCGCGACCGTCCCCCACGGCCGCGAACACCGCGAAGTCGGCCCGGCCGCCGACCGCCACCCGCCCGTGCACGGCCTGCGCGAACGGCAACACGGCCAGCGGGTCCAACGGCCCCGCACCCTCGTCCCCTGACAAGCCCGAAGGTCCCGAGACCCCCGCCGAGCCCGAGACCCCCGCCAGCCCCGACCGCGCCACCGCCGTCCGCACCGATGCCCGCTCGAACGGCCCGGCCACCGCCGTCACCCCGAACCCGAGCATCCGCTGCAGCCCGCGCCGCGCACTCGCCCCGCACCGCGTCTCGTCCGTGGATCCGGCGAGCCCGTCCGCCACCGGCTCGACGCCGATCTCCTCCCGCGGATCCGGGTGGTACGCCCGCTCCAACAGCCAGTGCCCGTAGGGGTTGCGCAGCCCGGGCGCGAGCACCGCCGAGCCCCAGTCCCGCACTCGCGCGCCCGGGTGCGCCGCCGCCAGCTCCGCGTACGGGCCGACCGCCTCGACGTGGTCGCCACGCACCACCACCGCCCCGTCCGGGAAGGACGGGGCGGTCGGATCGGCCGGGTCGGGCAGCACGAGGGCGGCCCGGTGCAGGGTCAGCACGGTGCGGGGAGGGGCCTCAGTTGTCCAGGATCTTCAGCTCGGGGTGCGCGGTGCCGCCCTCGATCGCCGTGGAGGCGATGTGCGAGGCGACCCGCGGGTCGACCGGGTCGTCGGCCGGGTCCTCCAGCACCCGCAGGTGCTCGTACGTGGTGGAGCGCTGCGCCGGGACGCGGTCGGCGGCCCGGATCAGGTGGATCAGCTCGGTGAGGTTGGAGCGGTGCTTGGCACCGGCCGCCGAGACGACGTTCTCCTCCAGCATGACCGAGCCGAGGTCGTCCGCGCCGTAGTGCAGCGACAACTGGCCCGCCTCCTTGCCGGTGGTGAGCCAGGAGCCCTGGATGTGGGCGACGTTGTCGAGGAACAGGCGGGCGATGGCGATCATCCGCAGGTACTCGAAGACGGTGGCCTGGGTCGACCCCTTCAGGTGGTTGTTCTGCGGCTGGTAGGTGTACGGGATGAAGGCCCGGAAGCCGCCGGTGCGGTCCTGCACGTCGCGGATCATCCGCAGGTGCTCGATCCGCTCGGCGTTGGTCTCGCCGGTGCCCATCAGCATGGTGGAGGTGGACTCCACGCCGAGGCCGTGCGCGACCTCCATGATCTCCAGCCAGCGCTCGCCGGACTCCTTCAGCGGGGCGATCGCCTTGCGCGGGCGCTCCGGCAGCAGCTCGGCGCCGGCACCGGCGAAGGAGTCCAGGCCCGCCTTGTGGATCCGGGTGATCGCCTCGCCGATGGAGACGCCCGAGATCCGGGACATGTGCTCGACCTCGGAGGCGCCCAGCGAGTGGATCACCAGCTGCGGGAAGTCGGCCTTGATCGCCGAGAACGCGCGCTCGTAGTACTCCACGCCGTAGTCCGGGTGGTGGCCGCCCTGGAACATGATCTGGGTACCGCCCAGCTCGACCGTCTCGGCGCAGCGGCGCAGGATCTCGTCGAGCTCGCGGGACCAGCCCTTGTCGCTCTTCGGCGGCACGTAGAAGGCGCAGAACTTGCACGCCGTCACACAGACGTTGGTGTAGTTGATGTTCCGCTCGATGATGTACGTCGCGATGTGCTCGGTACCGGCGTAGCGGCGGCGGCGCACCGCGTCGGCGGCGGAGCCGAGCGCGTGCAGCGGCGCGGAGCGGTAGAGCTCCAGCGCCTCCTCCGGAGTGATCCGGCCGCCGGCGGCGGCCCGGTCGAGCACGGCCTGCAGGTCGGTGCTGGACGCATCGAGGGTGGTCGCTGCGAGCTCGGTCACCTGGCGGCCTTCTCTCTCTCAAGTGCTACTCGGGTACGGCCGAACCAGCCTACGCCAGGCCTTTCGGGCACCCTCAGCCCGCCGCCCCGTTCACCCTGCGCATCGTCCCGGCCGGGTTCCCGGCCGGCGGATCCGCGGAGGTGAACCGGATCGTCCCGTCGGACTGCAGGGTGAGCGTTTCGGCGTTGGCACCGCCGGTGCAGGCGCCGGGGAGCGAGGAGCGGACCAACCGGGACCGGAACACCAGCCGGGTGTCGGAGACGGAGGTGAGCGTCCAGCTGCCCTCACAGCTGATCGGGATCAGTCCGGTGACGGCGTTGCGGCTGGTGGTGGTCTCCTGGCCGATCGCCGCCGGGCGGACGGTGAGCGTGGTGGTGCCGCCGGGCAGGCCCTTGTCGGTGACCATGTCCCCGCTCCAGGTGCCCAGGAACGCGGCCGGCACCGCGTTCGGCCCGCCCGTCGGGGACACCGCGCCGGTCGAGGGTGCCGCGGGCGTCGAGGGGTTCGAGGCCGTGGCGGAGGCGGACGGAGCCGCCGACGGGGAGTCCGTCCCGCCCTTGGTGGTGGACGGGACCGGGTCCGTGGACGGCACCGGCGGCGGCCCTGCGGCCGGGGCCGCCGGATCGTGCCGGTGCGACCACTCGTACAGCCCGTACCCCGCGCCCCCGAGCACCGCGGCCGCCAGCACCGCCACCGTCGCGAGCCGGGCCGGGCGGCGCCACCACGGCGCGTCGGGCGTACCCGGCGCCTCACGCGCCTCCGGCCCCGTTCCCGGTCCCGACCCCGCGTCAGCCCCCGCCCCCACCCCCACCTCTGGCGGCCGGTGCCCCTTCGGCACGTAGGTCGGCGTCGCCACCGCCTCGGCCCCGGCCGATGCCCCGGCCCATGCCTCCGACTCGCCCTCGAGGTCCAGCAGTTCCACCGCGCTGCGCCCCACCCCCGCAGCCAGCGCCGGCGGCAGGAAGCCCCACAGTCGGGCGGCGCCCTGCCCGTCCGGATCCAGCCGGGCGGCGAGGTGCTGCGGGGTGGGCCGGGCGGCCGGGTCCTTGGCCAGGCAGTCGACGACGACCGCCCGCAGCCGCTCGGGCAGCCCGGCCACGTCTGGCTCCTCGTGCAGCACCCGGTAGAGCAGGACGGCCGCGCTGACCCCTTCCCCGAAGGGGTGCACTCCGGTGGCGGCGAAGGCCAGCACGGCGCCGAGCGCGAAGACGTCCCCGGCCGGCCCGACGGGCTGCCCGGCCGCCTGTTCGGGTGACATGAAGCCCGGCGAACCGACCACATGACCCGAACGGGTGAAGCCACCGGTCGCGTCCAGTGCCCTGGCGATGCCGAAGTCGATCAGCCGCGGCCCGTCCAGGGTCAGCAGCACGTTGGACGGTTTGACGTCGCGGTGCACCAGGTCGAGCCCGTGCACGTGGGCGAGCGCCCCGGCGAGCCCGACGCCGAGGGCGCGGACGGCCGGTTCGGGCAGCGGCCCGTACTGCTGGACGGCCGCGGCGAGCGAGGGCCCCGCCACGTAGCCGGTGGCGACCCAGGGCCGCTCACCCTCGGTGTCGGCGTCCAGGACGGGCGCGGTCCAGGTGCCGCCGACCCGCCGGGCGGCGGCCACCTCGTGCCGGAACCGGGCGCGGAACTCGGCGTCGTCCGCCAGCTCCGGGCGCACCACCTTCACGGCGACGGTGCGCCCGCCGGCCGTCCGGCCGAGGTAGACCCTGCCCATCCCGCCCGAGCCGAGCCGTCGAAGCAGCCGGTAGGCGCCCACCTGACGCGGGTCGTCCGACCCCAGTGCCCGCATGGCCCCGCACGCTCCCCTCGCACCGGCACGCGCGGCACCCGGGCGGGTTGCCCGGCCGCGTGCACCGCTTCCGGAACGCCTCCAGCGGGGCCACCCGCCGGACGCGCCTCGGGGCAGACCGTACCGGGCCGGGCCGACCCGGTTCAGCCCACCGACGCGATCAGCGCGAAGGGTTCACGGACCGACCGGCAGTTCGGCCGGTTCCAGCAGCCGCACGGCCACGTCCGGCGCGAAGCCGCTGTCGTGCGCGACCCGCCGGGCGAACTCGGCGACCCCGGCCAGCTGCCGCTCGCCGAGCGAGAAGTCGAGCGCCTCGCTGAAGTACCGCTCCAGCACGTCCGCCCCGAAGGCCTCCCAGCGGGCGACCTGCTCGGCGACCTTGGCGGCCTCGACCAGCGACAGGTCGCGGGACTCCAGGAAGGCCCGGTGCACGGCCGCGGTCAGCTCCGGGCAGCGCTCGGCGAACTCGCGGCGCACCGCCCAGACCGCAAAGACGAACGGCAGGCCGGTCCACTCCTTCCACATCTCGCCGAGGTCGTGGACGGTCAGCCCGAGGTCGGCGGCCTGCCCGAGGTAGGCGCGCAGCGCCGGGTCGCCGATCAGGACGGCGGCATCGGCCTCGGCGAGCATCGCGCTGAGGTCCGGGGGGCAGCTGAAGTAGTCCGGGCGCACGCCCTCGCGCTCCTCCAGGAGCAACCGGGCGAGCCGGACCGAGGTGCGGCTGGTGGAGCCGAGGGCGACCCGGCGGCCGTCGAGGTCGGCGAGCGGCACCTTGCTCACGATCAGGCAGGACATCACCGGTCCGTCGCTGCCGACCGCGATGTCGGGCAGGACGAGCAGGTCGTCGGCGTTGCGCAGGTACTCCACGCAGGTGATCGGACCGATGTCCAGGGCCCCCTCGACGAGCCGGTCGCTCAGCTTCTCCGGGGTGTCCTTGGTGAGGTCCAGATCGAGCAGATTGCCGGTCCTGGCGAGCCCCCAGTAGAGGGGGACGCAGTTCAGGAACTGAATATGGCCGACCCTGGGCCTGAGCGGGGGGTTCTCTCCGGCCGGGGTGTTCTGGGGCTCCCGCGTTTGCGCGTCCGGTGTTTGTGCGTCCGGTGCTGCCACTGCGCCGCTCCCTTGCTGTTCGTGCGCCTCCCCGCAGCGTATGCCCGCCGTTCACGACGGCTCGCACCGGCCACCCGACACGCCCTCACACGTCCCCAACACCCCTTTCCGCGCCCGCTCCCGGCCTTACGACACGCGCCTTCCGCGCCGCGAGCGACCTCTGGTCGTCACAGCGGCCGCATGCTAGCGTTGCCCTCAGTTGCAGTTTGATTCCCCTTGCAGTACTTGAAGCCTGCGGAGCATGTAACCGCGGGCTTTTTGTAGTTTTTCAGCAATATCGAAAAACTTCGGACTCGTCCGGAGGCAGGGCGATCAGCGCAGCGGACCGGGGGCCACACGGTGTGGTCCCCGACACGCCTCGCAAGGAGAACGGCATGGCCACGGGAACCGTCAAGTGGTTCAACGCTGAGAAGGGCTTCGGCTTCATCGCCCAGGAGGGCGGCGGCCCGGACGTCTTCGTTCACTACTCCGCCATCAACGCGAACGGCTTCCGTTCGCTGGAGGAGAACCAGGCGGTCACCTTCGACGTCACCCAGGGCCCGAAGGGTCCGCAGGCGGAGAACGTCACCGCAGTCTGACCATCCTCTGATGATCTGATCGCTCGGGACCCCGACGGGTCCACCGGCGGCTCCCGACAGCCGTCACCATGAGCACAAGAGCAGTACCCAAGGGGGCCCGCCTGCCGGCGGGCCCCCTGCCTTTTCGAGCGGAGCTCGAACGGGAGCGGAGAAACGCGGAAGGGCCCTCCCCCGTCACCGGGGAGAAGGCCCTTCCGCGTCGGTCGACTCCGGGTCGGCACCGGGTCGACGTCGCCGGGGGATCAGGCGGCGGCAGGGCTCGCGACGGCACCCGCGGGGGCGCCCGCCGGGGCGTCCTCGTCGTACAGGTCACCCGAGGGGTTGTTGTACGCGGCCACGTCGAGGATCTTCTCCCGCGCGGCGACCACGACCGGCACCAGGACCTGACCGGCGACGTTGGTCGCGGTGCGCATCATGTCCAGGATCGGGTCGATGGCGAGCAGCAGGCCGACGCCCTCCAGCGGCAGGCCCAGGGTGGACAGGGTGAGCGTCAGCATGACGATCGCACCGGTGAGGCCCGCCGTGGCGGCCGAGCCGACCACCGAGACGAAGGCGATCAGGACGTAGTCCTTGATGCCGAGCTCGATGTTGTAGACCTGGGCGACGAAGATCGCGGCGATCGCCGGGTAGATCGCGGCGCAGCCGTCCATCTTGGTGGTGGCGCCGAACGGAACCGAGAAGGACGCGTACTCGCTGGGGACGCCGAGGCGCTCGGTGACGCGGCGGGTGACCGGCAGGGTGCCGACCGAGGAGCGCGAGACGAAGGCCAACTGGATCGCGGGCCAGGCGCCCTTGAAGAAGTGCAGCGGGTTGAGGCCGGCGGCGAAGCGCAGCAGCAGCGAGTAGACGACGAACAGGACCAGCGCGCAGCCGACGTAGATGTCGAGGGTCAGCGTGGCGAAGGGCTTGAGCAGGTCCCAGCCGTACTTGGCGACGGACTTGCCGATCAGGCCGAGGGTGCCGAGCGGGGACAGCCGGATGACCCACCACAGCGCGGTCTGGGTCAGCTCCAGTACGGACTCGTTGAGCTTGAGGACCGGCTCGGCCTTGGCGCCGAGCTTGATGATCGCCGCGCCGACCACGACCGCCATGAAGACGATCTGCAGCACGTTCACCTTGGCGAAGGCGTCGACGATGTTGGTCGGGAAGATCCCGGTCAGGAAGTCGATCCAGGTGCCCTTGGAGTCGAGCGCCTTGAGGCCCTCGGTCTTCAGGTTGGTGCCCCGGCCGGGGTTGGTCAGCAGGCCCAGGCCCAGGCCGATGCCGACCGCGATCAGCGAGGTGACCATGAACCAGAGCAGCGTGCGGGTGGCCAGCCGGGCCGCGTTGGTGACGTTGCGCAGGTTGGCGACGCTCACCACGATCGCGGTGAACACCAGCGGCGGCACGGCCAGCTTGAGCAGCTGGACGAAGATCTTGCCGATGGTCTCCAGGGTGGTGGCCAGCCAGGAGATGTCGGCGGCGCGGGCCAGGTAGCCGAGGCCGACGCCGAGCACCAGGCCGGCGACGATCTGCACCCAGAACGGTGTCTTGCGGATACGGGCGAGCACGGACGGCGACGAGGTCGCCTCGGGCGCTGTGGACATGGGGGTGCGACTCCGGGGGAGGGCGTGGCTGAACGGTGAGGTGTGGGGCGGAGCGGGCGGCACGGCGCGGGGCCGGACGGAAGGGGTCGGGGCCCCGGTCAGGGGCGTGCCGCCGACGTACAGCTCAGGGCAGTACAGCGCATGGCGCGACAACGGCGCGGGCTGTCCACAGCACCGGTCAGAGCGCACGGGCGGGCGGCGTCGGGCAGGAGGCCCGGGCCGTGCGTCCGCAGTGCGTCTGAGGCTGTCATGGCCGATACGTTAGCAGTAAAGGTTTGAGATGTTCAAAGTACTTGTTTGAGATCGTCCGAAACCCCACCTTGCCCCGCACCTCAGGTCCGGACACGAACGACGCTGACGCCCCATCAGGCCGAACCGACGGTCCGATTGACCGACGAGTGGTTATACGTATAACTTTGACGGCGTCCCCACCCCCGCCTGCCCCGGAGAAGACGCCGATGGGCTACCTCGCCCTGCTCCGCGCCCCCCACGTGACCCGCCTGCTCCTCGGCACCCTGCTCGGCCGCCTGCCCGCCGGCATGACCGCCCTGGTGATCGCCCTCGCCCTGCGCGAGGCCGGCGCGCCGTACGGGCGGATCGGGCTGGCCACCGCCGCGTACGCGATCTCGGCGGCCGTCGGCGGGCCGGTGCTCGGCCGAATCGTGGACCGCACCGGGCAACCGCGCGTCCTGCTCGCCTCGGCCGTGGTGGCCGGCGGCGGATACGCGCTGCTCGCCCTGGCCCCCGGCTCGGCGCTCGCCGCGCCGGTCGGCGCCGCGATCGCCGGCCTCGCCATGCCCCCGCTGGAGCCCTGCCTGCGCTCGCTCTGGCCGGACGTCGTCGAGGAGGAGCAGCTCGACACCGCCTACGCCTTCGACTCCGCCTCCCAGCAGATCCTCTACGTCGCCGGGCCGCTGGCCGTCGCCGGGATCGCCGGCCTGTTCAGCCCGGTCGTCGCGCTCTGGGTGGCCGCCGGGCTGGGCCTGGCCGGCGCGCTGATCGTGGCCACCACCGCGCCGGCCAGGGCCTGGCGCGCCCCGGTCCGCGAGCACTCCGCCGGACTCCTCGGACCGCTGCGCTCCCCCGGCCTGGTGCTGCTGCTGGTCGGGCTGGCCGGCGCCGGCTGGACCGTCGGCGCGCAGAACGTGCTGTTCATCGCCTACGCCGAACGCCACGCCGGGGCGCTGCCGGGCGGCGCGGGCACCCTGCTGGCGCTGGCCGCGCTCGGCGGACTGATCGGCGCGCTTGCCTACGGCGCGGTCAAGTGGCGGCAGACCACCGCCACCCGCACCTGGGTGATGGCGCTCGTGATGGCCGCCAGCTACCTGCCGCTGATCGCCCTGCCCGGGCCGTACCCGATGGCCGCGCTGGCGTTCCTCTCCGGGATCATGCTGGCGCCCCTGCTCGCGGCGGCGTTCGTGCTGGTCGCCGAGCTGGCGCCGACCGGCACCGTCACCGAGGCCTTCGCCTGGCTGGTCACCCTGTTCGCCACCGGCAACTCGCTCGGCTACGCCGTCTCCGGCGGCCTCGCCGAGAGCTCGCTGCGGTCGGTCGCGCTGTGCGCGGCGGGCGGGATCGCGCTCGGCGGGCTGCTGCTGTTCGGCTCCCGGCGCTGGTTCCACCCGGCGGCGGTCGTGCCGGGCGCGGCCCGGCCCGTCCCGGTGGGCTGAGCCCACCCCCACGAACGACTGCGCCCACCGGTGGTCTGGCCGGTGGGCGCAGTCTTGTCCCCGGGCCCGAACGGGTCCCCCTCGTGAACTGCACGCCACTGCCGAGCTCGTCGGCAACCGCACACGGCGGGACAGGACCGACCGGTCATCACCCGCCCCGGGCACCGGTCGACGGAGCGGCCCTCCCGGACCGGGACGCTAGGCCGAGGCCGTGGAGGCCCGCAGCACCAGCGAGGTCGCCAGCGGCGCCACCGGCTCCACCCGCTCCCCGCGCAGCAGGCCCGCCAGGGCGGCGGCGCCCGCCCGGCCCAGTTCCTCGCCGGGCAGGTCGACGGTGGTCAGCGGCGGGGCGAGCAGCGCGGCCACCGGGACGTTGTCCATCCCGACCACCGACAGGTCCTCCGGCACCCGCAGCCCCAGCTCGGCGGCGGCCTGGTAGACCCCGGAGGCGACCACGTCGTCGTCGCAGATCACCGCGCGCGGCCGGTCCGCCCGCGCCAGCAGCCGGTCCGCCACGGTCCGCGCGGCCCGGTGCCCCTCGTTCAGGCTCACGCCCAACTCCACGACGTCCAGGCCGAGTTCAAGCACCGCCCGTTCGAAGGCGGCCTGCCGCACCCGGAAGGTGTACGCGGAGTGGGTGGAGCGCAGCCGGCCGATCCGGCGGTGGCCGAGGGCGGCCAGGTGCTCGACGGCGGCGCGCATCCCGCCGGCCACGTCGAGCTCGACGGTCGGGCGGGTACGGTCGGTGCCCGGGTCGGCGTCCAGGAAGACGGCGGGGGTGTCGGCGGGCAGCTCACCGAGCTGGCTGTCGTCCGGGGAGCAGATCAGCAGGCCGTCGAAGCGCCCGGCGGTGGCGGCCTCGGCGAGGGTGGCGCTGCCCCAGCCGGAACTCACCACGACGGCCAGGCCGTTGCGGCCGGCCTCCTGGTGGACGCCGTCCAGCACCCGGCCGAAGAACGGGCCCTGGAGGTTCGGCACGGCGAGCAGGATCATCCCGCTGCGGCCCAGCCGCAGCTGTCGGCCGGCCGCCTGCGGGCGGTAGCCGAGGCTGCGGGCGACCTCCCGGACCCGCTGCCGGGTGGCCTCGGAGACCCGACGGCCGGCCTCGGAACCGGAGAAGACCAGCGACACGGTGGCCTGGGAGACCCCGGCGAGCCGGGCCACGTCCCGCCCGGTGGGCCGGCGCACGGGGGCCGGCCAGGTCCCGAGCTCGCTCTCGGCGGCCGACGAGCCGGACGGCTGCCCGGACTGCTCGGACTGCCCGGACTGCGCGGACCTCGGCTCGGTCGGCCGGCCGGGCGGCGGCTCGGCCGGTGACTCGGACGGCACGGAATCCGGGGTGGCGGGCACGGCGGCTGCGGCGGCGGCTCGGCGGTCGGAAGGTGGGGCCCGGGGTCAGCTCTGCCCGGCGGTCGCCGCGCGGGCGGCGTCGTCGGCGGCGTCCTCCTCGGCGTTCTGCGCGGCGATCCGCTCGGCGGTGCGGCTGCGCATCCCGGAGACCTTGCCGCTGATCTGGGCGGACATCTCGTCACGCTGCTTGCTCAGCAGTGCGTAGCTGAGCGGCGCGGAGGCGACCGCGGCCAGCAGGAACAGGAAGATCACGCCTGCGTCGCCGCTGACCGGAATGATCTGGAAGTGCCCGAGCAGCAGGGCCACCAGCAGGCAGCCGAGGAAGATGCTGACCCGCATGGAGGTGTAGCGGAGCGTGGCGTGCGACTTCTCAGGGCCGTTGCTGCTCACTGGAACACATCCTTCTCGTTGCGCGGGGCGGGCCGGCGTGGCGGCCGGCGGGGTCGGGGCGGGTCCCCCAGTCAAGCATGCCTGACGGCCGGCGCGGCCGGGGCCCCTCCTGCCCGGAGTCGGGGCGAGGAGGGCGGGCCACCCGCCCCTACCGTCCGCCTCCATCGGTGTGCCGGGATCAGCGCAGATCGAGCCACATCGTGATGTCGTCGCGGTCGTCCCCGGGAGCGACCCGGATCGCCGCCGGCACCCGGCCGACCTCGCGGTAACCGCTGCGGGCGTAGAAGTGCTCCAGCCCCAGGCCGCCGCGCGCGGTGAGCCGCAGTGACTGCAGGCCCCACTCCCTGGCGACCCGTTCGGCCTCGGCGAGCAGCTCGGCGCCGTGGCCGCGGCCCTGACTGTCGGGGTGCACCATGACCCGCTTGAGCATCCGCCAGTGCTCCATCGGGCCGAAGCGCATCGACTCGAAGAACAGCACCCCCACCAGCCGGCCGGTGTCGGCGTCGTGCGCGGCCAGCAGCCGGTCCGGGCCGTCCGGCCCGACCCCGTCGAACTGGCGGTCGGCGGTGTCCCACACCTCGTCCTCGGTGACCGGGGCCACGAAGCCGACCGCGCCCCCGGCGTTGGACACGTCGGTCCAGAGGCGGACGATCTCCGTCCGCAGGTCGGGGTCGAGCTTCGGGTCCAGCGTGAAGGTGAGCGCCATGGAGCGGAGCCTAGACCTCGGCGGTGACAACCTTCCCGCCGGCACCGGCAGCACCACCAGCACCTGCACCAGCAGCACCCGTCGTACCCGGCCGGTCGGTCCGCCCGGTGCGCAGCGCCAGGCAGAGCCCGACCGCGACCGCGCACAGCCCGCCGGCGCCGTACCAGGTCAGGTCGTAGTTGCCGAGCGCGTCGCGGGCCAGGCCCGCCAGCCCGGCGACGACGGCCGCGCCGATCTGGTGGCTGGCCAGGACCCAGCCGAAGACGATCGGGGCGTCCTCGCCGAAGTGCCGGCGGCACAGCGCGACGGTCGGCGGCACGGTGGCGACCCAGTCCAGGCCGTAGAAGACCACGAAGGCGAGGATCGGCGGGTGCAGCGAGCCGGCCAGCAGCTGCGGCAGCAGGAGCAGGGACAGACCGCGCAGCCCGTAGTAGACCGTCAGCAGCACCCGGGAGTCGAGCCGGTCGGTGAGCCAGCCGCTGAAGACGGTGCCGATCACGTCGAAGACGCCGATCAGGGCGAGCAGGCCGGCCGCGGTGGTGACCGGCATGCCGTGGTCGTGCGCGGCCGGGATGAAGTGGGTGCCGACCAGGCCGGCGGTGGTGGCGCCGCAGATCGCGAAGGAACCGGCCAGCAGCCAGAAGGCCCGGGTGCGGGCGGCGGTGCGCAGCACCCGCAGCGAGCGGGCCAGCGCGCGGGTGTCACCGACGGGCGGGGTCGGCGGTGCCTCGGTGGCGCCGTACGGGAGCAGGCCGACGTCGGCGGGCCGCTCGCGCATCAGCAGCAGGACCGGGACGGCGACGGCGCTGGCGGCGAGCGAGACCACGACCACCGCCGAGCGCCAGCCGTGCTGTTCGACCAGCCAGGCGCCGACCGGCAGGAAGACCAGGTTCCCGGCCGCGCCGGCGGCGGTCAGCACGCCGGTGACCAGGCCCTGGCGGGCCCGGAACCAGCGACCGGTGATGGTGGTGGCGAAGGCGCCGGCCATCGAGCCGCTGCCGAGGCCGACCAGCACGCCCCAGCAGAGCACCAGTTGCCAGGGCTCGCGCATCAGCATGGTGAGCCCGGAGCCGACCGAGATGGTCAGCAGCGCGCAGACCACCACGAGGCGCACCCCGAACCGGTCCATCAGGGCGGCGGCGAACGGGGCGGTGAGGCCGTAGAGGGTCAGGTTGACGGAGGTGGCACTGGAGATGGTCCCGAGCGACCAGCCGAACTCGTTGTGCAGGGCGTCCATCATCAGGCTCGGCGTGGAGCGGAACCCGGCCGAACCGAGCAGGACGAGCAGGGAGACGCCGGCCACCACCCAGGCGTAGTGCACCCGGGGGCGCCGGGCCGGCGCGGTCCGCGCGGAGCCGGTCGGATCGGAGCCGGTCGGTCCGGGGACGGTCGGCTGCGGGACGGTCGGCTGCGGGACGGTCGGTCCGGGGGTGGTCGGTTCGGGGCCGGGCGTGGGGGCGAGGGCGCTGCGTTCGGTCACGCGACGAGTGTTCCGGGCCG
Organism: Kitasatospora sp. NPDC097691; assembly: GCF_040302665.1. Lineage (NCBI taxonomy): Bacteria > Bacillati > Actinomycetota > Actinomycetes > Kitasatosporales > Streptomycetaceae > Kitasatospora > Kitasatospora sp. NPDC097691. The sequence goes on from NZ_JBEORY010000092.1 coordinate 22,976, forward strand.
CCGCGACCCGGACGAGTGGCCTGAATGACAGCTTTCGCAAGAATCGGGCCACGACTCGCGTACGCTGGCCCCGACCGGCCGACACCCGAGGGGACCTCATGGCGCACCTGGTCGCGGTACTCGCCCTGGAGGGCGTGATCGCCTTCGAACTCGGCATCCCGGCCCGCATCTTCGGCGGCGCCCAGGACCCGGCCGGACGGCCCTTCTACGAGGTGGCCACCTGCACCCTGGACGGGCGGCCGGTCGCCACCAGCACCGACTTCCGGGTCGCCGTCGACCACGGTCCCGAACTCCTGGAACGCGCCGACACGGTGGTGATCCCGGCCTCCGCCGACTCCAGCCCGGCGGTCGCCGACGCCTGTTTCACCCCCGCGCTGGCCGCCGCGCTGGCCCGGATCCGGCCCGGCACCCGGCTGATGTCGATCTGCACCGGCTCCTTCATCCTGGCCGCCGCCGGACTACTGAACGGCCGCCCGGCCACCACCCACTGGCGCTACACCGAGCGCTTCGCCCAGCTGTTCCCCGAGGTGCGGCTCGACCCGGACGTGCTCTACACCGACGACGGCGACATCCTCACCTCCGGCGGGGTCGCCGCCGGGGTGGACCTCTGCCTGCACGTGGTGCGCCGCGACCACGGCAGCGCGGTGGCCAACGCGGTGGCCCGCAGCTGCCTGGTGCCGCCGTGGCGCGAGGGTGGCCAGAAGCAGTACGTGGAGGCCCCGAGCCCGGTGGACGCCGGCGGCCACGGCACCACCGCGGTGCGCGCCTGGGCGCTGGAACACCTGGACCAGCCGCTCACGCTGCGCCTCCTCGCCGACCGGGCGGGCATGAGCGTACGGACCTTCACCCGGCGGTTCCGCGAGGAGACCGGCGCCAGCCCCGGCCAGTGGATCACCACCCAGCGCACCGAGCGCGCCCGTCAGCTGCTGGAACGCACCGATCTGACGATCGACCAGGTCGC
>NZ_JBEORY010000093.1:0-22602 GCF_040302665.1 Kitasatospora sp. NPDC097691
AGCGGGTAGTAGCGGGTGGCGGTGGCCTTGGCCGCGCCCTTGACCAGCTTCAGCTCGGTGTTGCCGAGGTAGAGGGTCCAGCTCTCGGCAGCGGGCGAGGGGCGCCGACGCGCATCGGGGGACGGTCAGTCCACCGTCCAGGTGTCGCTGCCGGCCAGCAGCGCGGCCAGGTCGCCGGGGCCGCCGTGGGCGACGGCGGTGGCCAGCTGGCTCGCCATCAACTCGTCGTAGACGGGCCGCTCGACGCTCCGCAGCACGCCGATCGGCGTGTGGTGCAGGGTGTCGGCGTCGGCGATCCGGGAGAGCGCGAAGGCGGTGGCCGGGCTCGCCGCGTGCGCGTCGTGGACCAGGAGGTCCGCCTCGTTCTCCGCCGTGACCGGCGCGGTGAACAGTTCGCCGTCCCGGCCCCGGAACACGCCGTTGGCGCCCTCCGCCCCGAAGCGGACCGGCTGCCCGTGCTCCAGCCGGATCAGCGCCTCGTCCCGGGTGCCGGGCTCCTTCAGCACCTCGAAGGCGCCGTCGTTGAAGATGTTGCAGTTCTGGTAGATCTCCACCAGCGCCGTGCCCTCGTGCTCGGCCGCCGCCCGCAGCACCGACTGCAGGTGCTGGCGGTCGGAGTCGATGGTGCGCGCGACGAAGGTGGCCTCGGCGCCGAGCGCCAGCGACAGCGGGTTGAACGGTGCGTCCAGCGAGCCCATCGGTGTGGACTTGGTGATCTTGCCGAGTTCACTGGTCGGCGAGTACTGGCCCTTGGTGAGGCCGTAGATCCGGTTGTTGAACAGCAGGATCTTCAGGTTGACGTTCCGCCGCAGGGCGTGGATCAGGTGGTTGCCGCCGATCGACAGCGCGTCGCCGTCACCCGTCACCACCCAGACGCTGAGGTCCTGGCGCGAGCTCGCCAGCCCGGTCGCGATGGCCGGCGCACGGCCGTGGATGGAGTGCACCCCGTAGGTGTTCATGTAGTACGGGAAGCGCGAGGAGCAGCCGATGCCCGAGACGAAGACCGTGTTCTCCCGCTTGATGCCGAGCTCCGGCATGAAGGACTGCACCGCCGCCAGGATCGCGTAGTCCCCGCAGCCGGGGCACCAGCGCACTTCCTGGTCGGTCTTGAAGTCCCGTGCGCTCTGCGGCGCTTCGGCCTTGGGCACCAGCCGCAGGGACGGGAAGCCTGGCTCGGTCATCGGTGGTCCTCCTCGTCCAGGGTGCCGATCGCGGCCCACAGCACGTCCGCCAACTGGGCCGCCTTGAAGGGCAGTCCGCGCACCTGGTTGTAGGACTCGGCGTCCACCAGGTACTTCGCCCGCAGCAGCAGGGCGAGCTGCCCGAGGTTCATCTCGGGCACGATGACCTTCTCGTAACTCCTCAGCACCGCGCCCAGGTTGGCCGGGAAGGGGTTGAGGTTGCGCAGGTGCGCCTGGGCGACCTCGCCGCCGTCCGCCCGGACCCGGCGCACCGCCGCGGTGATCGGCCCGTACGTCGAGCCCCAGCCGAGGACCAGCACCCGGGCGTCCCCGCTCGGGTCGTCCACCTCGACCGGCTTGACGGTGATGCCGTCGATCTTGGCCTGCCGGGTGCGGACCATGAAGTCGTGGTTGGCCGGGTCGTAGGAGATGTTCCCGGTGCCGTCCTGCTTCTCGATGCCGCCGATCCGGTGCTCCAGGCCGGGCGTGCCGGGCAGCGCCCAGGGCCGGGCCAGAGTCCGGGGATCGCGCAGGTACGGCCAGAAGGCGCCGTCCTCGCGGTTCGGGCCGGTCGCGAACTGCGGGTCGATCTCCGGCAGTTCGTCGACCTCGGGGATCCGCCAGGGCTCCGAGCCGTTGGCCAGGTAGCCGTCGGAGAGCAGGAAGACCGGGGTGCGGTAGGTGACCGCGATCCGGGCCGCCTCCAGCGCCGCGTCGAAGCACTCCGCGGGCGTGGCCGGGGCGACGATCGGCACCGGCGCCTCGCCGTTGCGCCCGAACATGGCCTGCAGCAGGTCCGCCTGCTCGGTCTTGGTCGGCAGGCCGGTGGAGGGGCCACCGCGTTGGATGTCCACGACCAGCAGCGGCAGTTCGAGCGAGACCGCCAGGCCGATCGTCTCGCTCTTGAGCGCCACACCGGGCCCGGAGGTGGTGGTCACGCCGAGCGCCCCGCCGAAGGCGGCACCGAGCGCGGCACCGATGCCGGCGATCTCGTCCTCCGCCTGGAAGGTGCGCACCCCGAAGTTCTTGTGCTTGCTCAGCTCGTGCAGGATGTCCGAGGCCGGGGTGATCGGGTACGAGCCCAGGTAGAGCGGCAGACCCGAGCGCTGCCCGGCGGCGATCAGCCCGTACGACAGCGCGAGGTTGCCGGAGATGTTGCGGTAGCGCCCGGCCGGGAGCTTGGCCGGCGGCACCTCGTAGGAGACCGCGAAGGTCTCGGTGGTCTCGCCGAAGTTCCAACCCGCCCGGAAGGCCTGGATGTTCGCCTCGGCGATCTGCGGCTTCTTCGCGAACTTGCTGCGCAGGAACGACTCGGTGCCGTGCGTGGGCCGGTGGTACATCCAGGACAGCAGGCCCAGGGCGAACATGTTCTTCGCCCGCTCCGCGTCCTTGCGGGCCAGGCCGCTGTCCTTGAGCGCCTCCAGCGTCAGCGTGGTGAGCGGCACCTTGTGCAGGTGGAAGCCGTCCAGCGAGCCGTCGGTGAGCGGATCGGCCGCGTAACCGACCTTGGCCAGCGCGCGCTTGGTGAACTCGTCGGTGTTGACGATGATCTCCGCGCCGCGCGGCAGGTCCGCCAGGTTGGCCTTCAGTGCGGCCGGGTTCATCGCGACCAGCACGTTGGGGGCGTCGCCCGGGGTCAGGATGTCGTGGTCGGCGAAGTGCAGCTGGAAGGACGAGACACCGGGGAGGGTGCCGGCGGGGGCGCGGATCTCGGCGGGGAAGTTCGGCAGCGTGGACAGGTCGTTGCCGAAGGACGCCGTCTCCGAGGTGAACCGGTCACCGGTGAGCTGCATGCCGTCACCGGAGTCGCCGGCGAAACGGATGATCACCCGGTCGAGTCTGCGGATCGGCTTGGCACGTCCGGGTGGCGGGCCGCCCGGGGCGGGCGGGCCGGCCGGAGCGCTCGGGCCGGGGCGCGCCTCGTCGCTCCCGGTACGGGTCTCGTCGCCGTCCGAGCCGTCCACTGCCTCTGACTGATCGACCTGACTGGTCACTGCCGCGGACCTCCTTGGGCACACCACCGCGGGCGCGGCCCCGTGCCCCGTCCGCTTGGTGCACCTCCCGCATCCTATGCGGGTGGAGTCGAGCTGGGACGGAACTCCTGCGTGCGGCGGGAAATCACCGGCCCGCGCCCTACCGCACACGGGAAGAACGTCCGACCGCCGGAGATCATTCCGAATCCGGCGGCCGTTCCCGGTTCCCCGGCGGGAGCGGGGCCCGGCGGGAGCGGGGCACCCGGCCGGAGCGGGGCACCCTAGGACTTGAGGTACGTGAGCACGGCCAGCACCCGGCGGTGGTCCTCCGGGCTCTGGGCCAGGCCCAACTTGAGGAAGATGTTGCTGACGTGCTTCTCCACCGCGCCGTCGGAGACCACCAGCTGCTTGGCCACCGCGGCGTTGGTGCGGCCCTCGGCCATCAGACCGAGCACCTCGCGCTCGCGCGGCGTGAGATTGGCCAGAACGTCGCCCTTGCGGCTGCGGCTGAGCAGCTGCTGCACCACCTCGGGGTCCAGTGCGGTGCCGCCCTCGGCGACCCTGACCACCGCGTCGGCGAACTCGCGCACCTCGGCGACCCGGTCCTTCAGCAGGTAGCCGACGCCGCGGGTGGATCCGGCCAGCAGCTCCGCGGCGTACCGCTCCTCCACGAACTGCGACAGCACGAGCACGCCCAGCTGCGGGTAGTGCTCGCGCAGCTCGACGCAGGCGCGCAGGCCCTCGTCGGTGTGGGTCGGGGGCATCCGCACGTCGGAGACCACGACGTCGGGCAGCTCGTCGGCCGCGGCCAGGTCGTGGATGGTCTTCACCAGGGCGGCACCGTCCCCGACGCCCGCGACGACCTCCAGGCCGCGGTCGGTGAGCAGCCGGGTCAGTCCCTCCCGCAGCAGTACGGAGTCCTCGGCGATGACGACGCGACGCATGGCGACCTTCCCGGCAGGGGTGAGCTGACGGATGTCAGTCTCCCCCATCGCCGGGGCCCGTCCCACCGATCCGGCCGGTTCCGCCGGGGTCCGGGCCGATCACGCCGGGAGGCCGGGCGGGCCCAGGCCGGGGCTCGGGGGGCTCGGGGCCGTCAGATGGTGCGGATGGCCACCGCGTCGCAGAGCCCTTCCAGGGCCGCCTTCGCCGGGCAGGCCGGCAGCGGGGCGAGCAGCGCCCGGGCCTCCTCGGCCCGTCGCAGCGTCTCGGCGCGGGCGCGCTCCAGCGCGGGGTGGGCCCGCATCAGGCGCAGCGCCTCGGCGTGCAGGCCGTCGTCCGAGAGGTCCTGGGTGAGCAGTTCGCGCAGCCGGGCGTCGTCCGGGTCCGCCGGGTCGGCCGGCATCTGCTGCAGCAGCAGGGTCGGCAGGGTCGGCACGCCCTCGCGCAGGTCGGTGCCGGGGGTCTTGCCGGACTCGTGGCCGTCGCTGGCGATGTCGAGCACGTCGTCGGCCAGCTGGAAGGCGATGCCGATCCGCTCGCCGAACTCGCCGAGGGTGTCGACGAGTGCGGGCTCGGCACCGGCCATCAGCGCTCCTATCCGGCAGGAGACGGCGATCAGCGAGCCGGTCTTGCCCTCCAGCACGTCCAGGTAGTGCAGCAGCGGGTCCATGTCGGAGCCGGGGCCGCGGGTCTCCAGGATCTGGCCGGTGACCAGCCGCTCGAAGGCCTCGGCCTGCATCCGCACGGCCTCCGGGCCGAGGTCGGCCAGCACCTGGGAGGCGCGGGAGAAGAGGAAGTCGCCGGTGAGGATGGCGACCGAGTTGTCCCAGCGGGAGTTGGCGCTGGGGGCGCCGCGGCGCACCGGGGCCTCGTCCATGACGTCGTCGTGGTACAGCGTGGCCAGGTGGGTCAGCTCGACGACGACCGCGGCCGGCACCACGCCGGGCGCCCCGGGGTCGCCGAACTGGGCGGCCAGCAGGAGGAGCAGCGGACGGAAGCGCTTGCCGCCGGCCTCAAGGAGGTGACTGGCGGTGACGGTGATGAAGGGGACGTCGCTCTTGACGGCCTCGCCGAGCGCCGCCTCCACCGCGTCCAGTCCGGCCTGGACGTCCCGGGTCAGGTCGCGGTCCTGCACGCTGAGCCCGAAGGGTTCCACGACGGTCACGAAGACCACTCCTCTGTCCCTGGTCGATCTAGCGGCCTGGTCCCTGAGTGCCGCCGCTGGCCATACAGGCAGGGTATCCGGTCGCGAGTGGATCACTGCACGGGCGTGCGGATCCTGTCATGATCCGGCTGGATTCCCTGGTCAGGGCCGCTGTACGGGCCGTGCGGCGGTGGGGGTGAATTCGGCTGGAAATAAAGGCCGGAGGACCGCCGGAACGCTCCGGCCGCGGTTGCCGACAAAGACCCGTCCGGGCCGCGCGAACGGGGCGCGGCCCGGACGGGGCCATGGTCGGGTGCGGAGGAGACGGAAGGTCAGCGCACGAACAGTGAGGCCTTCGACGCGAGGTCGAGGAAGTACTGCGGCAGCAGGCCGAGAACCAGCGTGACCAGCACCCCCACCCCGATCGCGGTCGCCGTGAAGGCGCTCGGGATCGCCACCGTGGGCCCGCCCGGCTGCGGGTCCGAGAAGAACATCAGCACGATGACCCTGATGTAGAAGAACGCGGCCACCGCCGAGCTCAGCACACCGACGATCACCAGCGGGGTCGCCCCGCCGCTCGCCGCGGCCTGGAAGACCGCGAACTTCCCGGTGAATCCGGAGGTCAGCGGGATCCCGGCGAAGGCCAGCAGGAACAGCGCGAAGACCGCGGCCACCAGCGGCGAGCGCCGCCCCAGCCCGGCCCAGCTGGACAGGTGGGTGGCCTCGCCCTTGGAGTCGCGCACCAGGGTGACCACGGCGAAGGCGCCGAGCGTCACGAAGGAGTACGCCAGCAGGTAGAACAACACCGAGGAGATGCCCTGCTTGTTGACGGCGATGACGCCGGTCAGGATGAACCCGGCGTGCGCGATCGAGGAGTACGCCAGCAGCCGCTTGACGTCCTGCTGGGTCACCGCCAGGACCGCGCCCACCACCATGGTCAGGATCGCCACGCCCCACATCACCGGCCGCCAGTCCAGTCGCAGGCCCGGGAAGGCCACGTAGAACAGCCGCAGGAAGGCCCCGAAGGCCGCGACCTTGGTGGCGGCCGCCATGAAGCCGGTCACCGGGGTCGGCGCGCCCTGGTAGACGTCCGGGGTCCAGGAGTGGAACGGCACCGCGGCCACCTTGAACAGCAGGCCGACCGCCAGCAGCGCCAGGCCGGTCAGCACCAGCACGTCGCTCTGGGTGCTGCTCAGCTGCGCGGGGGTGGTCATCGCCTTGCCGGAGATGACGTCCCCGATGTCGCCGAGCTTGACGCTGCCCGCGTAGCCGTACAGCAGGGCGGTCCCGAACAGGAAGAACGCCGAGGCGAAGGCGCCGAGCAGGAAGTACTTGACCGCCGCCTCCTGGGAGAGCAGCCGCCGGCGCCGGGCCAGGGCGCACAGCAGGTACAGCGGCAGGGAGAAGACCTCCAGCGCCACGAACATGGTCAGCAGGTCGTTGGCGGCGGGGAACAGCAGCATGCCGCCGACCGCGAACATGGTGAGCGGGAAGACCTCGCTGGTGGCGAAGCCGGCCCGGACCGCGGCCCGCTCCTGCTCGCCGCCGGGGGTGGCGGCGGCCTGGGCGGCGAAGGCGTCGGCGGGCAGGCCGCCGGCCTTGGGCTCCAGCTTCCGCTCGGCGTAGGTGAGCACCGCGACGGCCGCCGCCAGCAGGATGACGCCCTGCAGGAACAGCGCCGGGCCGTCCAGCGCGACCGACTCCATGGCCAGCAGGTCGATCCGGGTGAAGCCGTGGCTCTGCACGGCCAGCACCACCACGGCGACGAAGGCACCGACCAGACCGGTCAGCGCGAGCGTCACCTGCGTCCAGTGCCGGTACCGGCGGGGCACGAAGGCCTCCACCAGGATGCCGGCCACGGCGGCGCCGAACACCACGAGCATCGGGGAGAGTTGGCCGTACTCGATGTGCGGCGCCGGGATGCTGGGGGTGTTGCCGCCGGCGGCGGCGAGCACTGCGGTGGCGCTCACTTCTGCTCACCTCCTGGGGTGGCGGCGACCGGGTGGGCCGGCGCCGGGTCGGTCTCGTGGACCTGCGAGAGCGTCGCGTTCACCGAGGGGTTGACCAGGTCGGTGAGCGGCTTGGGGTAGACGCCGAGCAGGACGGTCAGCGCCACCAGCGGGGCGACCACGGCGAGTTCGCGGACCTTGAGGTCGGGGATCGCGTGCACGCCCTCCTTCACCGGGCCGGTCATGGTGCGCTGGTACAGCAGCAGGGCGTACAGGGCGGCCAGCACGATGCCGAGGGTCGCGACGATCCCGATCGCCGGGTAGCGGGTGAAGGTGCCCACCAGGACCAGGAACTCGCTGACGAACGGGGCGAGGCCGGGCAGCGACAGGGTCGCCAGGCTGCCGATCAGGAAGGTCCCGGCGAGCACCGGGGCGACCTTCTGCACGCCGCCGTAGTCGGCGATCAGCCGCGAGCCGCGGCGGGAGATCAGGAAGCCGGCCACCAGCATCCACGCGGCGGTGGAGAGGCCGTGGTTGACCATGTAGAGGGTCGCGCCGCTCTGGCCCTGGCTGGTCAGGGCGAAGATGCCCATGATGATGAAGCCGAAGTGCGAGATCGAGGCGTAGGCGACCAGCCGCTTGATGTCCTTCTGGCCGACCGCCAGCAGCGCGCCGTAGATGATCCCGATCAGCGAGAGGACCAGGATCGCCGGGGCGAAGGTCTTCGAGGCGTGCGGGAACAGCCCGAGGCAGAAGCGCAGCATCGCGAAGGTGCCGACCTTGTCCACCACCGCGGTGATCAGCACCGCGGTGCCGGCGGTGGCCTCGCCCATCGCGTTCGGCAGCCAGGTGTGCAGCGGCCACAGCGGGGCCTTCACCGCGAAGGCGAAGAAGAAGCCCAGGAACAGCGCCTTCTCGGCGGTGCCGGACAGCTGCAGCCTGCCGTCGGCGACCGCCGAGGTGAGGGTCTGCAGGTCGAAGGTGCCGAAGCCCTGGTCCTGCGCGATCACGTAGAAGGCGATCACGGCGGCCAGCATCACCAGGCCGCCGAGCAGGTTGTAGAGCAGGAACTTCACGGCCGCGTAGGAGCGCTGACGCGCCGACTCCGGGCCGCCGGCCCGGTCCCCGAAGCCGCCGATCAGGAAGTACATCGGGATCAGCATGGCTTCGAAGAACACGTAGAACACGAAGACGTCGGTGGCGTAGAAGGAGACGATCACCATCGCCTCCACCGCCAGGATCAGGGCGAAGAAGGCCTGGGTGCGGCGCCGGTTCTCGAAGGTGCCGTCGGGCCGGGCCGGGCCGGGGCCCTCCGGCCGGTCGGCGGGCGAGGAGGGGGGGTCGGCGTCGTGCCAGGAGGCGAGCATCACCATCGGCACCAGGACGGCGGTGAGCAGGGCGAGGACGGCACCGATGCCGTCCACGCCGAGCGAGAAGCTGATCCCGAAGGAGCGGATCCAGCTGTACGACTCGGTCAGCTGGTAGCGGTCGCCGTGCGGATCGAACTGCGTGGCCACCACGGCGGCCAGCGCCAGGGTGACGGCGGAGACGCCCAGGGCGACGGCCTTGGTGGTCCGGCGCCTGGCCCCGGTCGACCCGGCGGGCAGGGCGGCGGTCAGCACCGCGCCGGCCGCCGGGACGGCACAGGTGGCGCTCAGGAGGGCACTCATGCGCCCACCTCCCGACGGACATCAGGACGACGAGTCATCAGACGGACCTCATCAGGAGAGTCGTGGCGACCAGCACCAGCGTGCCGCCGAACATGGAGAGCGCGTACGAGCGGACGAAGCCGTTCTGGATCCGCCGCAGCCGGCCGGACAGGCCCCCGATCGCGGCGGCGAGGCCGTTGACGAAGCCGTCCAGGCCGCGGCTGTCGAAGAAGACCAGCGTCGCGGTGAGCGCCGAACCGGGCCGCACCAGGACCGCGTGGTTGAAGTCGTCCTGCAGCAGGTCGCGCCGGGCGGCCCGGGTGAGCGGGGAGCCGACCGGCGGGACCACCGGGACGGGCGAGCGCCCGTACATCAGGTACGCGAGGCCGACGCCGGCCAGCATGCAGACCGTGGTCAGCACGGTGACGACCGACGGAGCGAGCGGCGAGTCGCCCTCGCTGTACCCGGTGACCGGCTCCAGCCACTTCAGGAAGGACTCGTTGTAGGCGAACAGCCCGCCCGCGAAGACGGAGCCGAAGGCCAGCAGGACCATCGGGAGGGTCATGATCTTCGGCGACTCGTGCGGGTGCGGGGCGTTGCCCTCGGCGTCGGGCTTCCAGCGCTTCTCGCCGAAGAAGGTCAGCATCATCACCCGAGTCATGTAGAACGCGGTGACGGCGGCACCGACCAGCGCGCACAGGCCGAGGATCCAGCCCTCGGTGCCGCCCTTGGCGAAGGCCGCTTCGATGATCTTGTCCTTGGAGAAGAACCCGGACAGGCCCGGGAAGCCGATGATCGCCAGGTAGCCGAGGCCGAAGGTGGCGAAGGTGACCGGCATGTACTTCCGCAGGCCGCCGTAGTGACGCATGTTCACCTCGTCGTTCATGCCGTGCATGACCGACCCGGCGCCGAGGAAGAGCCCGGCCTTGAAGAAGCCGTGGGTCACCAGGTGCATGATCGCGAAGACGTAGCCGATCGGGCCGAGCCCGGCCGCCAGCACCATGTAGCCGATCTGCGACATGGTCGAGCCGGCCAGCGCCTTCTTGATGTCGTCCTTGGCACAACCGACGATCGCACCGAACAGCAGCGTGACCGTGCCGACCACCACCACGGCGGTCTGGGCGTCCGGCGCCAGGTCGAAGATCGCCGAGGAGCGGGTGATCAGGTAGACGCCGGCGGTCACCATGGTGGCCGCGTGGATCAGCGCCGACACCGGGGTCGGGCCCTCCATGGCGTCCCCGAGCCAGGACTGCAGCGGCACCTGGGCCGACTTGCCGCAGGCCGCCAGCAGCAGCATCAGGCCGATCGCGGTCAGCTTGCCCTCGCTCGCCTCGTGGGCGCCGCCGAAGACCGGGCCGAAGGCGAAGGAGCCGAACTCCGCGAACATCAGCATGATCGCGATGGACAGGCCCATGTCGCCGACCCGGTTGACGATGAAGGCCTTCTTCGCCGCCGTCGCCGCGCTCGGCTTGTGCTGCCAGAAGCCGATCAGCAGGTACGAGGCCAGGCCCACGCCCTCCCAACCGAAGTACAGCAGCAGGTAGTTGTCGGCGAGCACCAGCAGCAGCATGGCGGCCAGGAAGAGGTTCAGGTAGGCGAAGAAGCGGCGCCGGCGCTCGTCGTGCGCCATGTAGCCGACCGAGTAGACATGGATCAGCGTGCCGACGCCGGTGATCAGCAGGACGAAGGTCATCGACAGCTGGTCGAGCTGGAAGGCCATGTCGGCCCGGAAGCCGTTCACCTGGATCCAGGTGAACAGGTACTTGGTGAGCGTCCGGTGCTCGGCGTCGCGGCCGAGCAGGTCAGAGAAGAGCGCCAGGCCGAAGCCGAACGAGAGCGCGGCGAGAGCGGTGGCCAGCCAGTGGCCGAACCGGTCCAGCGCCCGGCCGCCGAGCAGCAGCAGGGCGGCGCCGGCCAGTGGAGCCGCCACCAGCAGCGGAATGAGAGAGTTCACCGAAGGCCCTCCGCCTACAGCTTCATCAGGTTGCTGTCGTCGACCGAAGCGGAGTGCCTGGTCCGGAAGATGGAGACGATGATGGCGAGGCCGACCACGACCTCGGCCGCCGCGACCACCATCGTGAAGAACGCGATGATCTGGCCGTCCAGGGTCCCGTGCATCCGGGAGAACGTCACCAGCGCCAGGTTCGAGGCGTTCAGCATCAGCTCCACGCACATGAACAGCACGATCGCGTTGCGCCGGATCAGCACCCCGGAGGCGCCGATGGTGAACAACAGGGCCGACAAGTAGAGGTAGTTGACCGGATTCACTGCGCGCCCTCCTCGTCCGCCCCGTTGGTGTGGTTGGCGTTCGCCGGCTCCAGGGACTTGCGCGGACCGGCCACCGCCGGCCGCTCGGAGGACGGACGGCCCAGCCAGTCCGCCGTGCTGTTCTCCAGCTCCGCCATCCGCTGCAGCATCGCCTGGCTGACGTCCCGGACCTGGCCGCGCTCGCGCAGCGTCGCCATCACCGAGTCCTCGGCGATCGTGCCGTCCGGCAGCAGGCCCGGCACGTCCACCGCGTTGTGCCGCGCGTACACGCCCGGCGCCGGCAGCGGCGGCAGCTGGATGTTGTCCTTGACCCGCTGCGCCGCCAGCTCGCGCTGGGTCTTCGGCGCCGTCACGTGCTCGCGGTGGGTCAGCACCATCGCGCCGATCGCCGCGGTGATCAGCAGCGCACCGGTGACCTCGAAGGCCCACACGTAGCGGGTGAAGATCAGCCGGGCCAGACCCGGCACGTTGCCCTCGGCGTTCGCCTCCGACAGCCCGGTGAAGTGGTCCAGCTTCGCGTTGGCGATCCCGGCGATCAGCAGCACGCCGAAGCCCAGCCCGCACAGCACCGCGGCGAACCGCTGGCCCTTCAGCTGCTCCTTCAGGGAGTCCTCACTGGTGACACCGACCAGCATCACCACGAACAGGAACAGCATCATGATCGCGCCGGTGTAGACCACGATCTGCACGACGCCCAGGAACACCGCGCCCTCGGCCATGTAACAGACCGCCAGCGCCATCATGGTGGCCGCCAGGCAGAGCGCGCTGTGCACGGCCTTCCTCATCAGCAGCATGCCGAGCGCGCCGCCGACCGCGACCACCGCGAGCACCCAGAACTGGACGGCCTCGCCGGTGGAGGTCGTCCCGGTGGCGGCTGCGAGTTGTCCGATCACTGCTGCGCCTCCTTCTCCCGGTCGGTGCGCTCCTGCTGCACCGTGCCCGGCGCGGCCGCGGTGATCTCGCCCCGGTAGTACGCGCCCTCGTCGGCGCCCGGGAAGATCGCGTGCGGGGTGTCGACCATGCCCTCGGACAGGCCCACCAGCAGCTGCTCCTTGGTGAAGATCAGATCCCGCCGGGAGGAGTCGGCCAGCTCGTACTCGTTGGTCATGGTGAGCGCGCGGGTCGGACAGGCCTCGATGCACAGCCCGCACAGGATGCAGCGGGCGTAGTTGATCTGGTACACCACGCCGTAGCGCTCGCCCGGCGAGTAGCGCTCCTCGTCCCGGTTGTCCGCGCCCTCCACGTAGATCGCATCGGCCGGGCACGCCCACGCGCACAGCTCGCAGCCGACGCACTTCTCCAAGCCGTCCGGGTGCCGGTTCAGCTGGTGGCGGCCGTGGAAGCGCGGAGCGGTGGGCTTCTTCTGCTCCGGGTACTGCTCGGTGAGCCGCTTCTTGAACATGGCCTTGAAGGTCACGCCGAAGCCGGCGGCCGGGCCGAGGACCGACGGCCGTTCGGCCCGCTCGGGCCGCTCCGTACGGTCGGAATGATCGGACTGGTCGGACGACATCTCGGTTCAGCTCCCTTCGGAATGGTCGGCCCCGTTGAGGGCGTCCTGGAGTTGCTTCGGGGCGCGACTGCGCCTGCGCGGCACCGGCGGAAGCTCCTGGCCGGGCAGCGGCGGGACCGGGTAGCCACCCGCCATCGGGTCGAACTGCCCCTTCGGGGGCGTCTCCTCGGCCTCCGGCTGCTTCCTCAGGAAGTCCCGCAGCAGCGCCAGCAGCAGCACCGCCCCGACCGGGCCGCCCACGTACAGCACCACCTCGCCGAAGTCGTAGCCCTCGTTGCGCAGCGCCCGCACGCTCGCGATCAGCACCAGCCACACCAGCGAGACCGGGATCAGCACCTTCCAGCCCAGCTTCATGAACTGGTCGTAGCGGAACCGGGGCAACGTGCCGCGCAGCCAGATGAAGAAGAACAGCAGCAGCTGGATCTTCAGCGTGATCCACAGCATCGGCCACCAGCCGTGGTTGGCGCCCTCCCAGAAGGTCGACACCGGCCACGGGGCCCGCCAGCCACCCAGGAAGAGGGTCGAGGCCACCGCCGAGACCGTCACCATGTTCACGTACTCGGCCAGCATGAACATCGCGAACTTCAGCGAGGAGTACTCGGTGTTGAAGCCGCCGACCAGCTCGCCCTCGGCCTCCGGGAGGTCGAACGGCGCCCGGTTGGTCTCCCCGACCATCGCGATGACGTAGACGATGAAGGACACCGGCAGCAGCGCCGCGAACCAGGTCGGCTGCTGGTGCGCCACGATCTCGGAGGTCGACATCGACCCCGAGTAGATGAACACCGCCGCGAAGGACAGGCCCATCGCGATCTCGTAGCTGATCATCTGCGCGGACGAGCGCAGCCCGCCCAGCAACGGGTACGTCGAACCGGAGGACCAGCCGGCCAGCACGATGCCGTAGATGCCCACCGAGGCCGTCGCCAGGATGTACAGCAGCGCCACCGGGAAGTCCGTCAGCTGCAGCGGCGTCCGGGTGCCGAAGATCGACACCTCGTCGCCGGCCGGACCGAACGGGATCACCGCGAAGGCCATGAAGGCCGGGACGGCACAGACGATCGGGGCCAGGATGTAGACCACCTTGTCCGAGCCCTTGACCACCAGGTCTTCCTTCAGCGCCAGCTTCACGCCGTCCGCCAGCGACTGCAGCATGCCCCACGGCCCGTGCCGGTTCGGCCCGATGCGCAGCTGCATCCAGGCCACCACCTTGCGCTCCCAGACGATCGCGATCAGCACCGTCAGGACCAGGAAGGCGAAGCAGAACACCGCCTTCAGCAGGACCAGCCACCACGGGTCCTGGCCGAAGAAGTGGAGCGTCTCGTACGGCTGCGGAGTCATCGGTCCTCCCCTTCGCCCGCGGTCGTGTCGGCCGGGGCCTGCGCCACCGGCTCGGGCCCGGCCTCGGCCGCCGCGATCGTGACCAGGTGGCCGACGGTGGTGCCGAGCGCGCGGTGGGCACCACCCGGCGTGGAGCCGAGCGGGATCCAGACCGTGCGGTCCGGGATCGAGTCGGTGACCTCCAGCGGCAGGGTCAGCGAGCCGGCCGGGCCGGTCAGCCGCAGCGCGGCGGCCGCCTCCGCACCGATCTCCTTCGCCGTCTCGGCGGAGATCCGGGCCACCGCGCGGTGCCGGGTGCCCGCCAGGTGCGGATCGCCCTGCTGCAGCACGCCCTCGTCCAGCAGCTGGCGCCAACCCGCCAGCACCGCCTGGCCGGTGGCCGGCCGGGGCAGCAGGCCCGGGTGCGCCGCGGGATCGGCCGCGCGGCCGCCCTCCCAGGGGGCGAAGGAGTCCAGCTCGAGCCGCGCCGCCCGGACGTCGGGCAGGCCCAGCCGGTGACCCAGTGCGTCCGCCAGCATGCTCAGCACCCGCAGGTCCGACTGCAGGTGACGGCCCATCTGCTGGTCCGGCTTGAGCGCCGACTCGAACATCCGCACCCGGCCCTCCCAGTCCAGGAAGGTGCCGGCCTTCTCCGCCACCGCCGCCACCGGCAGCACCACGTCCGCGCGGGCCGTCACCGCGGAGGGCCGCAGCTCCAGCGACACCACGAACGGGACCGCCGCCAGCGCCTCGTCCGCCAGCGCGGGGTCCGACAGGTCGTCCGGGTCCACCCCGCCGACCAGCAGCGCCTCCAACTCGCCCTGCGCGGCCGCCGCCAGGATCCGGTCGGTGGACCGGCCCGGCGTCGACGGCAGCTCCGCCACCCCCCACGCCTCGGCCGCCTCGGCCCGCGCCGCCGGGGCGGCGACCGGACGGCCACCGGGCAGCAGGCCCGGCAGCGCGCCGGCCTCCACGGCCCCGCGCTCACCCGCCCGGCGCGGCACCCACGCCAGCCTCGCACCGGTCGCGTGCGCCAGCCGCAGCACCGCCGTCAGCGCACCCGGCACGGTGGCCAGCCGCTCGCCCGCCAGGATCACCGCGCCCGGGGCGCGCAGCAGCTCGGCCGCCCGGCCCGCGTCGTCGTTCAGCGGCTCGTCCGCCGCCAGCGCCGCGAACCACTCCGGCTCGGTGCCCGGCGCGGCCGGCAGCAGCGCGCCGCGCAGCTTGGCCAGGCCCCGGGAGCCGAACGCGGACACCGAGAACACCTTCTGACCGCGGCCGCGGACCGCCTTGCGCAGCCGCAGGAAGACGATCGGCGACTCCTCCTCCGGCTCGAAGCCCGCCAGCAGCACCGTCGGCGCCTGCTCCAGCAGTTCGTACGTCACGCCCGAGCCGTCCACGTCCACCCCGCGCCCGGCGACCGCCGCGGCCAGGAAGTCCGCCTCCTCGCCGCTGTGCGGGCGGGCCCGGAAGTCCACGTCGTTGGTGCCCAGCACCACCCGCGCGAACTTGGCGTACGCGTACGCGTCCTCGACCGTCACCCGGCCGCCGGTCAGCACGCCCGTCCGGGCGCCGCGCAGGCCCTCGGCGGCCCGCGCCAGCGCCTCCGGCCAGGAGGCCGGCACCAACTCGCCGTCCACCCGCACCAGCGGGGTGGTCAGCCGGTCGCGCTGCTGGGCGTAGCGGAAGGCGAAGCGGCCCTTGTCGCAGTTCCACTCCTCGTTCACCGCCGGGTCCTCGCCCGCCAGCCGCCGCAGCACCTTGCCGCGCCGGTGGTCGGTGCGCTGCGCGCAACCCGCCGAGCAGTGCTCGCACACGCTCGGCGAGGAGACCAGGTCGAAGGGGCGCGAGCGGAACCGGTAGGCCGCCGAGGTCAGCGCGCCCACCGGGCAGATCTGGATGGTGTTCCCGGAGAAGTACGACTCGAAGTCGTCCCCCTCGCCGGTGCCGACCTGCTGCAGCGCCCCGCGCTCCACCAGGTCGATGAACGGGTCGCCGGCGATCTGCTGCGAGAAGCGGGTGCAGCGCGCGCACAGCACGCAGCGTTCGCGGTCCAGCAGCACCTGGCTGCTGATCGGCACCGGCTTCTCGTAGGTGCGCTTCATGCCCTCGAAGCGGGAGTCCGCGGCGCCGTTGCTCATCGCCTGGTTCTGCAACGGGCACTCGCCGCCCTTGTCGCAGACCGGGCAGTCCAGCGGGTGGTTGATCAGCAGCAGCTCCATCACGCCGCGCTGCGCCTTCTCGGCCACCGGCGAGCTGAGCTGGGTGCGCACCACCATGCCCTCGGCCACCGGAATGGTGCAGGAGGCGACCGGCTTGCGCTGGCCCTCGATCTCGACGATGCACTGGCGGCAGGCGCCGGCCGGGTCGAGCAGCGGGTGGTCGCAGAAGCGCGGGATCTGGGTGCCGACGGCCTCGGCCGCGCGGATCACCAACGTCCCCTTGGGGACCTGCACTTCGACGCCGTCGATGGTGAGCGTGACCAGTTCGACCGCGGGCTTGTCTCCCGTGGAGGCGGTTGGCTCTGTGATCGTCACGCGTGCACCTCCCTTTCGGTGGCGGACTGGTGGCCGGGGCGGGGGCCGTCGGCCCAGACGGTGGAGGCGGCCGGGTCGAACGGGCAGCGGCGCTCGGCCAGGTGCTGCTCGTACTCGGCCCGGAAGTGCCGGAGCGAGGAGACGATCGGGCTGGCCGCACCGTCGCCCAGCGCGCAGAAGGACTTGCCGTTGATGTTGTCGGCGATGTCGAGGAGCTTCTCCAGGTCCCCGTCGACGCCCTCGCCCGCCTCGATCCGCTTGAGCAGCTGGACCAGCCAGTAGGTGCCCTCGCGGCAGGGGGTGCACTTGCCGCAGGACTCGTGGGCGTAGAACTCCGTCCAGCGGGTCACCGCCCGCACCACGCAGGTGGTCTCGTCGAAGACCTGCAGCGCCTTGGTGCCGAGCATCGAGCCGGCCGCGCCGACGCCCTCGTAGTCCAGCGGGACGTCGAGGTGCTCGTCGGTGAACATCGGGGTGGAGGAGCCGCCCGGGGTCCAGAACTTCAGCCGGTGCCCGGCGCGCACGCCGCCGCTGAGGTCGAGCAGCTGGCGCAGCGTGACGCCCAGCGGGGCCTCGTACTGGCCGGGGTTGGTGACGTGGCCGGAGAGCGAGTACAGCGTGAAGCCGGGGGACTTCTCGGTGCCCAGGCCCTTGAACCACTCCTTGCCGCGGGCCAGGATCGGCGGCACCGAGGCGATCGACTCGACGTTGTTGACCACCGTCGGGCAGGCGTAGAGGCCGGCGATCGCCGGGAACGGGGGCCGCAGCCGGGGCTGGCCGCGGCGGCCCTCCAGCGAGTCCAGCAGTGCCGTCTCCTCGCCGCAGATGTACGCGCCGGCGCCGGCGTGCACGGTGATGTCCAGGTCGGTGCCGGAGCCGAGGATGTTCCGGCCGAGCAGGCCCGCCCCGTACGCCTCGGCGACCGCCGCGTGCAGTCGGCGCAGCACCGGGACGACCTCGCCGCGCAGGTAGATGAAGGCGTGGTCGCAGCGGATCGCGTAGGAGGCGATGATCATTCCCTCGATGAGGGAGTGCGGGTTGGCGAACAGCAGCGGGATGTCCTTGCAGGTGCCCGGCTCGGACTCGTCCGCGTTGACCACCAGGTAGTGCGGCTTGCCGTCGTTCTGCGGGATGAACTGCCACTTCATGCCGGTGGGGAAGCCGGCGCCGCCGCGGCCGCGCAGGCCGGCGTCCTTGACCAGGGCGATCACGTCGTCCGGGGGCATGGCGAGGGCGGCCTTGAGGCCCTCGTAGCCGTGGTGGCGGCGGTAGGTGTCCAGCGTCCAGGGGCGGCTGTCGTCCCAGGAGTCGGACAGGACGGGGGTGAGCAGCTTCTCGGCCGGCTCGGCGGAGGTCATCACGCCTCGCTCCCTTCCTGGCCGGTGCCCTCGGTGCGGGACGACTCCGGGTCGGCCGACTCGTTGCGGGGCTGTTCGTTGCGGGGTGGCTCGTTGCGGGGCGTTTCGGTACGCGGCGGCTCGTTGCGGGGCGGCTCGTTGCGGGGCGTTTCGGTACGCGGCGGCTCGTTGCGGGGCGGCTCGTTGCGGGGCGAGACGACCCGGGTACCGGGGGTGCCGGGCAGGGCCTCGCCGCGGGCCAGCCGGAGTCCGGCCAGGGAGGGCGCGCCGCCGGCACCGGACTCGTCGTTGGCGCCCGGGCGCTCGTCCGGGAAGCCGGCCAGGATCCGGGCGGTCTCCTTGAAGCCGCACAGCCGGGCACCGCGGGTGGGCCTGACCTCGCGGCCGGCCCGGAGGTCGTCGACCAGCTGCCGGGCGCTCTCCGGGGTCTGGTTGTCGAAGAACTCCCAGTTGACCATCACCACGGGCGCGTAGTCGCAGGCCGCGTTGCACTCGATGTGCTCGATCGAGACCTCGCCGTCCTCGGTGGTCTCGTTGTTGCGGATACCCAGGTGCTCCTGGAGCTCGTCGAAGATCTGGTCGCCGCCGAGCACCGCACACAGTGTGTTGGTGCAGACCCCGACGTGGTACTTCCCGGCCGGGCGGCGCCGGTACATGGTGTAGAAGGTCGCGACGGCGGTGACCTCGGCAGTGGTGAGGTCCAACTGCTCGGCGCAGAACCGGATGCCGGTCGGGCTGACGAAGCCCTCCTCGGCCTGCACCAGGTGCAGCAGCGGCAGCAGCGCCGAGCGGGGCTGCGGGTAGCGGGCGATCAGTTCGGCGGCGTCGGCGGCCAGCCGGGTGCGCACCTCCTCGGGGTACGGTGCGGCCGGCAGCGCCGGCAGTCCGAGTTCGACGTTGGTCACCGGTCCACGCCTCCCATCACCGGGTCGATCCCGGCCACCGCGACGATCACGTCGGCCACCTGGCCGCCCTCGCACATCGCCGCCATCGTCTGCAGATTGGTGAACGACGGGTCCCGGAAGTGGACCCGGTACGGGCGCGTCCCGCCGTCGCTGACCACGTGCACGCCCAGCTCGCCCTTGGGCGACTCGACCGCCGCGTACGCCTGGCCGACCGGGACCCGGAAGCCCTCGGTGACCAGCTTGAAGTGGTGGATCAGGGCCTCCATCGAGGTGCCCATGATC
Source organism: Kitasatospora sp. NPDC097691 (assembly GCF_040302665.1). NCBI lineage: Bacteria > Bacillati > Actinomycetota > Actinomycetes > Kitasatosporales > Streptomycetaceae > Kitasatospora > Kitasatospora sp. NPDC097691. The sequence continues at coordinate 19,013 of NZ_JBEORY010000093.1, forward strand.
TTGCGGATGTGGTCGAGGGAGTTGCCCATCCCGTCCGGCCCGACGGCCAGTTGGGCCGGCCAGGCGATCTTCTTGTCGGCCACCATGACCGGGCCCGGGCGTAGCCGGTCCAGACACTGCTCGACGATCCGCAGCGACTGCTTCATCTCCTCCAGGCGGATCAGGAAGCGGCCGTAGGAGTCGGCGCTGTCGGCGATCGCGACCTCGAAGTCGTAGTCCTCGTAACCGCAGTACGGGTCGGTCTTGCGCAGGTCGTGCGGCAGGCCGGTGGCGCGCAGGATCGGGCCGGTGGCGCCGAGGGCGAGGCAGCCGGGCAGGTCCAGGAAACCGACGTCGACCAGGCGGGCCTTGAACACCGGGTTGCCGGTGGCCAGCTTGTCGTACTCGTGCATCCGGGAGCGGAAGACCTTGACGGCCTCGCGGATCTGGTCGACGGCGCCGGGCGGCAGGTCCTGGGCGAGGCCGCCGGGGCGCACGTACGCGTGGTTCATGCGCAGGCCGGTGACCAGCTCGAAGACGTCCAGGATCAGCTCGCGGTCCCGGAACCCGTAGATCATCAGGGTGGTGGAGCCGATCTCCATGCCGCCGGTGGCCAGGCAGACCAGGTGCGAGGCGATCCGGTTGAGCTCCATCATCATCACGCGGATGACGTTCGCCCGGTCCGGGACGTCGTCGGTGATGCCGAGCAGCTTCTCTACCGCCAGGCAGTAGGCGGTCTCGTTGAACAGCGGGGTCAGGTAGTCCATGCGGGTCACGAAGGTGGTGCCCTGGACCCAGCTGCGGAACTCCATGTTCTTCTCGATGCCGGTGTGGAGGTAGCCGATGCCGCAGCGGGCCTCCTTCACCGTCTCGCCGTCGATCTCCAGGATCAGCCGGAGCACGCCGTGGGTGGACGGGTGCTGGGGGCCCATGTTGACGATGATGCGCTCGTCGTCGGCCCGGCCGACCGCCTCGACCACCTCGCCCCAGTCGCCGCCGGTGACGGTGAAGACCCGGCCCTCGGTGGTCTCGCGGGCGTCCGCTTCCGCGGCGTCGCCGTGGGCCTCTTCGTAGTGCTGAGTGTTCATCAGCTGTACGACCTCCGCTGGTCGGGAGCCGGGATCTGGGCGCCCTTGTACTCGACGGGGATGCCGCCGAGCGGGTAGTCCTTGCGCTGCGGGTGGCCCAGCCAGTCGTCCGGCATCATGATCCGGGTGAGCGCCGGGTGGCCGTCGAAGACCAGCCCGAAGAAGTCGTAGGCCTCGCGCTCGTGCCAGTCGTTGGTCGGGTAGACGCTCACCACGGAGGGGATGCGCGGGTCGGCGTCGGGCGCGGTGACCTCCAGCCGGATCAGCCGGCCGTGGGTGATCGAGCGCAGGTGGTAGACCGCGTGCAGCTCGCGCCCCTTGTCGCCGGGGTAGTGCACCCCGCTGACCCCCAGACACAGTTCGAAGCGCAGCGCCGGGTCGTCGCGCAGGACGCGGACGGTCTTCAGCAGGTGCTCGCGCTCGACGTGGAAGGTGAGTTCGCCGCGGTCGACCACGGTCTTCTCGATCACCTCGGCCGGGTCCAGGCCCTGCTCCTCCAGGGCGCCCTCCAGCTCGTCGGCGACCTCGTCGAACCAGCCGCCGTACGGGCGTTCGCTCGGACCGGGCAGCGCGATCGGCGCCGCCAGGCCGCCGAACCCGGAGGTGTCGCCGCTGCCCTTCGCACCGAACATGCCCTGGCGGCGGCCGACCACCTCGACCGGGATCTCGCGGACCGGCTGCTCGCGGCGGGTCTCGGGTACCTGCTCGTTCATCGCAGCTGCCCCCGCATCTCGCTGATCGGGGTGGCCTGCAGGGCGAGCGCCTCGCCGAGCTCCTCGGCCCGGCGCCGGTTCACGCCCAGCGGCTCGTGCTGGATCTTGTCGTGCAGCTTCAGGATCGCGTCCATCAGCATCTCCGGACGGGGCGGACACCCGGGCAGGTAGATGTCCACCGGGACGATGTGGTCGACGCCCTGCACGATCGCGTAGTTGTTGAACATCCCGCCGGAGGAGGCGCAGACGCCCATCGAGATCACCCACTTGGGGTTGGGCATCTGGTCGTACACCTGGCGCAGCACCGGTGCCATCTTCTGGCTCACCCGGCCCGCCACGATCATCAGATCGGCCTGCCGGGGGGAGCCCCGGAAGACCTCCATCCCGAACCGGGCCAGGTCGTAGCGGCCGGCACCGGTGGTCATCATCTCGATCGCACAGCAGGCCAGACCGAAGGTGGCCGGGAAGAGTGACGCCTTGCGCACCCAGCCGGCGGCCGTCTCCACGGTCGTGAGCAGAAAGCCGCTCGGCAGCTTCTCCTCGATTCCCATCAGATCCCTCTCAATGCCCTCAAGTCCTCTGGTACGTCCGGCCCGTTCGGGCTTGTCCGCTCGTTCACAAGGGCGGCGGCCACCCCGCGCTCAGTCCCGCTCCGGGGGTCGATCGGTCCCGCCGGGCTCAGTCCCACTCCAGGCCGCCGCGGCGCCAGACGTAGGCGTACGCGACGAAGACGGTGGCGATGAAGAGCAGCATCTCGACCAACCCGAAGATCCCCAGGGCGTCGAAGGTCACCGCCCAGGGGTAGAGGAAGACGATCTCGATGTCGAAGACGATGAAGAGCATCGCCGTCAGGTAGTACTTGATCGGGAACCGACCGCCGCCCACGGGCTGCGGGGTCGGCTCGATGCCGCACTCGTACGCCTCCAACTTGGCCCGGTTGTAGCGCTTGGGGCCGGTGAGTGAGGCCATCACGACGGAGCCGACCGCGAACGCCGCCGCGATGGCACCGAGTACGAGGATCGGCGCGTAGGCATTCATAGCCCCCGCTCCCTCCGTCCAGTCGTCCTTGACTGCAGATCGGAACCGGCGGGTCACGCTCAGGTGAACCCGCCCTCCGGTTCCCGGGATCCACCTCATGTGAGGCAGTTCACAAAGCCTGGAACGAGCGCATCCTATGCCTGTCGGCTTGTGATCTGCGACACGCAGTTCACCGCGATCTTTGTGATCTACGACACCATGTGAATGGTGGCGAATGTGAACATGCCCAGATTTGTCAACGCAAGGGAGTCAAATGATCACAACCAGTCGCATTTACTTGTGAAGCGGCTGGTCAGGGGCGCGCTCCTATATCAACTATGCGTCCAGCCCGGCAAATTTCCGGGCGTCATGTTGACGTGTTATGGCGGCTCACTCGCAGGGGTGGCGGGGGTCCGAACGCTCGCTTGACCCTTCGTTCACAAGCGCGCGAGACCGGCGTCGGAGGGGTTTCCCCTCCCCTCGCGCGAGTGCTCGCGCGCAGGCCGGAGGGCGGGGGCGGGGCCGGCCGGAGGGCGGGGGCGGGGCCGCTCTCGTGCGGCCTCCGCCCCGGGGCTGCTTCCTCCAAGCCCGGGGGTCGGGGCCAGGGCAGGGGCCGGGGCCGGGGCAGGGGCCGTGAGCCGGGGCCGGCTACCGGCTACCGGCTACCGGCTACCGGCTACCGGCAGCCTGTTCCCACACCCAGGCCGCGATGCCCACCCGGTTACGGGCACCGAGCTTGCGCTGGATGCTGGCGAGGTGGTTCTTCACCGTCCCCGGCGAGATGAACAGCCCC
>NZ_JBEORY010000094.1:0-21763 GCF_040302665.1 Kitasatospora sp. NPDC097691
GACGCCGCCCCGGCGTCCGGCCGCTCCACCGCCGTCCGTCCGAACGGCCACAGGATGAAGCCCGCGAGCCGGAACGAGGCGATGCCGAAGGGGATCACGTCCGGACGCTCAGCATCGCGCACCTTCGCCGCTCCGCTTCCGGCTGACGCTGACGCGGGCCTGAACAGCGCAAACGCTGGTGACGGCACGCGGTAGAACCCCTCGGCGTCGATGCGGTGTGAGCGTTCGACCCTGCGGTTGAGCTGTGGGGGCGCCAGCGTGATTTATAGCGCGAGGTGGCCCCGGTCGAGATCGGTCGGGGCCACCTTTGGTTACTTCAGTGCTTCGTCCCGGCCTTGGTTTCGGACGGGAGTGGACCACTTCTGGGCGGTGCTGCCGTTGCAGTCCCAGAGCTGGACGGCGGTGCCGGGCGCGGAGCTGCCGCCGTTGATGTCGATGCATTTGCCGCTCTGGGCGGCGAAGGTGACGGGGCTGTTGTCGGCTAGATGATTGATGCCAAGGGCTCGCTGGCGCGCATGACATGAAGCGAGGGAGTCCAAAGATCGGTTGTGACGCCTGATCTGGACTCCCTCGCGACCGCACTCTATGTGAAGACCGACGATCTGCTGAAGGAATCGCCGCATCTGGCGCCGTGGCGTCCCGAGATCGGCATCAAGCCGCGGCTCAGCGACGCCGAACTGGTCACCCTCGCGGTGATGCAGGCCCTGCTCGGATTCACCTCCGAGCGCCGCTGGATCCGCCACGCCTCATCCCACCTGCGGCACCTGTTCCCCTACCTGCCCGGCCAGTCCGGCTACAACCGGCGCCTGCGCAAGGCCGCCGACCTGATCGCACAGGTCAACCGCCTCCTCGCCCGAGACACCTCGCTGTGGACCGACACCGTCTGGGTCGTCGACTCCACACCGGTGGAGTGCGGGCGCTCGCGCGAGACGGCCAAACGCTCCGACCTGGCCGGATGGGCCGAATACGGCTACTGCGCCAGCCACTCCCGGTTCTTCTGGGGGCCTGCGCCTGCACCTGCTGTGCACCCTGCACGGGCTGCCCATCGCCTTCGCGCTGACCGGCGCGAAGGCGGACGAGCGCGAGACCCTGCTCGGCATGCTCCACGCCGAGCCCGACCTCGCGGCCTCCCGACCGGGCCAGACCCTCATCAGCGACCGGCAGTACTACGGCCGCGCCTTCGAACACGAACTCGCCGAGTGGGGAGTGCAGCTGCTGCGGCCGGCCCGCAAGGGCGAGCCCTTGCGGGCCAGATCCGCCCTGTTCAAGCCACTGCGGCAGATCATCGAGTCCGTCAACCAGACCTTCAAGGCCCAGCTCGACCTCGAACGCCACCAGGGCCGCACCCCGGGCGGGGTCATGGTCCGCGTCCTGCAACGCGTCCTCGCACTGACCAGCGCAATCTGGCACAACGACCACACCGGCCAGCCCGTCATGCGCTCCCTGACCGCCTACGACCACTAACCCTTCGCATCATTCATCTAGGTGGTCAGGACGCTGGTCGGTCCGGTGGTCCAGGTGTAGTAGGGGTCGGTGGTGGTGGAGTGGCCGGTGAAGATTTGGACGATTCCGTTGGGAGTCATGCGCCACAGGGTGGGGGTGCCGGTGCCGGTGAGGTCGCCGTCGGATCCGATGAGCGGCCAGTCGGCGGCGGGGATGTCCCAGCCGATCTTGGTGTCGGTGGCGATGCCGGTGAGAGTGGGGTAGGTGGTGCTGTTGTCGAATTCGTCGGTGAGGGTGATGGTGCCGGTGGTGAAGGTGCAGCCGCGCAGGTCGCCGGTGCTCTGGTTCCGGGCCCACAGGCCGGGGTGTCCCTGGCCGGCCCAGTCGCCGGGGGAGATGAGGTCCCAGCCGCTCCAATTGGCGGCGGCGAGCTTGGTGGGCGAGCCGAACTTGGCATCACCGATGCTGGGGTAGAACCAGAGGGCGCCGGTTCCGTCCGGGCTGCTCTCGACGGTGAACAGGCCGGTGCGGTTGAGGAACTTCTTGTTCGTGTTGAGGTTGGTGGTGCTGGGGTCGCCGCTGGCGGCGATCTGCAGGGTGGTGGACCAGTCGGCGGTGTTGTAGCCGGTGCAGTCGGTCAGTTTGGGGTCGCAGGCGGGTTTGGCCAGGGTGCTGTGGGTGTCGAAGGCACCGGTGACGCCGGTGTTGCCGGGGTTTTTGTAGAAGTAGAGCTTCTGGTCGCCGTCCTTGTGGACGATGAGGTCGTCGACGTTCATCCCGCCGCGCAGGCTGCCGCGGTGGGTGAGGCGGTAGTTGGCCCAGGAGTCGCCGCCGGGGGACTTGGCCATCGGGGCGGCGAGCGGGGCCTTGGGCGCGGTCGCGGCGATGTTGTACGCCCGCAGGTCGCCGTTGGGGTCGGCGGTGACGATGTCGGGCAGGGCGTCTCCGGTGACGTCGCCGAAGGTCGGTGCGGGGCTGTTGGGGTTCCACGGGACGTAGAAGGCGTACTGCGCGACGGGTGAGAGGTTGCCGGCGTTGTCCTCGGCCTGGACGTAGAGGACGTTTGTGCCCCAGCGCCCGGCGGTCACCGGGATCTGGCCGGAGGGCATGGAGCCACCGCACTGCCAGGTGGCGTCGACCAGCTGGGGGTCGAAGCTCCAGCGCAGGCAGACCGCGCCGGACGCGTAGCCGCCGCTGGGGGCGGCGTCTGCGGCGGTGAAGGGGACGCCGCCGCTCTGGCCGGCGTAGATCTGGGGGGTCTGGCCGTTGCCGCTGGGCGGGAACTGGGTGGTGGTGTCGCTGACGGTGGTGGGGAAGGTGACGGTCGGCGGGGTGAGGTCGACCTTGAAGTAGCAGGCCGGGGTGGAGGGGGACCAGGGCACGCCGTCCAGCTGGTCGGTGGCCATCATGGCGTAGCCGTAGGCGTGGCCGTCCTGGATGACGCTGCCGGGGATCTGGAAGCTCGTGGCGCCGCCGCTGTTGACGAAGGCGGTGACGTCGCTCTTGACGTCGGGGACGCCGGGGAGGTTGTAGTCCCAGATGTGGTCCCAGGTCGCGACCTGGGCCTGGGTGGGGCTGGTGACGGTGGCGTTGAGCCAGACGGCGTTGTCTTGGTCGGAGCCGGCTCCGAGCCAGGCCCAGTTGTCGGTGTTGCCGTCTCCGCAGGCCTGGTTGGTGGCCGCGGGGCTGACGGTCCGGGGCGCGGGCCACACGCCCGGGCTGGTCGGGGTGTTGGGTACGCGGTCGTACTCGATGTACAGCGTGGGCTGGTAGGTGAAGCGCTTGAAGGCGTTCTGGTTGCTCTCGTCGCCGTAGAGGCCGAAGGTCAGCTGGCCGTTGTTGGTGTACTGGCGCATCGTGCCGGTGATGTCGAACTGGAACGGCACGTTGTCGTGGCACGCGGCGCCGCCCGATCCACCGACCATGGCGGTCTGGCCGAGCGGGCCGCTCACCTGTGCGGGCTGGTTGGACCAGGTGGTGCCGTTGCCGATCGGCCCGGTGACGTAGAGGTTGAGCGGGTACTTGGTGGTGCAGGACCAGTCGGCGGAGACGTACTCCTGCATGTTCATCGTCGCGTAGTGGACGATCGCCCCGTTGAGGGCGCTGATGTCGAATTGGTAGAAGCTGCGTTCCTTGTCGGCGGGGGAGCAGCTGCCGCCGTGGGAGTAGTAGCCGCAGACGCCGGCGCCGGGGTGGTCGGCGTCCGCGCTGCCCTGGCGCAGCCAGTTGTTGGAGCCGTTGTGGGCGGACTGGACCCAGGTCCAGGAGTTGCCGGTCTGGGTCCAGGGCAGGAAGGCAGGGTCGATGTAGTAGGGCGCGGTGCCGTGGGCCAGGAGGTCCTGGTCGGGCGTCAGGTCGATACCGGAAGTGCCTGCGCTGACCGGCATGGTGGCGACCTTGGAGGCCGTCCCGGGGCCGGTGTCGGAACCGGCGGCAGCGGCTTTGCCCGGGTCCGGGGTAGCGGGCGTGGGTGCGTCGGCGGCGGCCGCGGGAGACGTCAGGGCGGACTTGGCCGCGGGTGTCGTGGTGCTCGTGGCGGGTGTGGTGGTGCTGTCCCACATCTGAGGTGTGCGGGCGATCCAGCGTGGCTTGCCGTCGGTGCCCGCGGCGGTGATGTTGCCGTGCTCGTCGCTCTTGACCGTCACACCGTCGGTGGTGGTGTCGAAGTGCAGGTTCTTCAGCACGGGGTTGCTCGCGGCAGCCTGGGTCTTGACGACCAGGACCGTGGTCAGACCGCCGAGCTTGGTAGCGGTGACCTTCAGGTCGATGTCAGGGGCGACCGACGGGTAGACCACGCTGTCGCCACTGACGGTGGGTGTGGGAAGCGCGAACGGGGCGGACAACGCCAGCTTCTTGCCGTCCGCGCTGGTCATGGTCGCCAGCGGCCCGCTCCCGCCCTTGGACAGCACCAGCTGCCCCGCAGCGGACCTGGGAGAGAACGTCCCGTCCTGATTGGCCGCCAGCGTGGCATCCAGCCCCTGCCAAACCCCGCCACGGCGCACACGCTGCTGCTCCTGGTGGCTGGTGAGCGCGAGGTGGCCCTCGGGCGTGGCCACGGTCTCGCTGAACTCGGTGGTGAGCGATTCGATCGGGACGTTCTTCTGCGTGGCCTTGGCCTCGGCGATGGCCTTCTCGGTGGCGGTGGCCGGCGGGCGCTCCTGCAGGTGCTTCGCGGTGGCGGCGGTGATGGTGGCCTGGGACGGGACCGCCGGCGCGTCGGCGGCGCGGGCGGCTTGGCCCGATAGGCCGGCGGTGAGCATCAGAACCGCAGTCGCGGTCAATGCCCTCAGCGGTGCACCGTCGTGACGGTACTTTGTGTTCAAAACGGGAATCTCCCCCCAATTAAAACGGGAAGACCTGCATGGGGCACAGGTCAGGGGCACCGTATGGGGAGGGTCGGACATCGGCCAGTGTGATTCGGTAACGAAGGTCCGGCTTGCAGTGAATTGGTCGGTTCGTAGACCACCGTGAGAAGACTCACCTGTCACCGGGTCTTGACTGTCCGTCATCAACATCCGTTAGCATCCGGCGGTTCGGATACAGGACTCGGCTCCCGTATTCGGGGGGCCCAATCTGCTGGGGGGATGCAAAAGCGTGTCATTCAAGAGGAAGTCAGGCTTCGAGAGCAAAAAGGGCAGGGGAAGGAGACTACGAGCCCGGTTGGCTGCCGTAACAACGGCCGCCGTCCTCGGGTCGATGCTCGCACCCCTGCCCATCGCGGCAGCAGCGGACCAGCCGGACTACTCCCGCAAGTGGTCGCCGCCGAACACCGCCCTGCCCAAGACGCCCTCGATCACGGGCCAGAACGCCGCACCGGTCCCGGCACCGAAGCCGGAACACCCGGTGCCGCCGACCTGGACACCGCCGAAGAACCCGAAACCGCTCCCGGGCGGCCACGCCGCGGTCAACCTCGGCACCGCACCCCAGGCCCACCCCCTGGCCGACGGCGAGAAGCCACAGGCCGGCGACGAGGCCAAGGCCGCCGGCCTTCCGGTCACCATCGCGCCGCTGGCCGGCTCGTCGGCCGCCGGCCAGACGATCCAGATCGAGGTCGCCGACACCAAGACATCGGCCTCCGCCGGAATCCCCGGCGTCGCCGTGACCCTCACCCGCCCCGGCACGGGCGATGACGCCCCCGTGCGCCTGGGCATCGACGCATCGAGCCTGGACGCCGCGTTCGGCGCGAACTGGGCCGCCCGAGCCCACCTCGTGGTCCTGCCGGGCTGCGCGACGACGACACCGCAAGCACAGGACTGCCAGAAGCAGACACCGCTCGAATCGCACTACGACCCGTCGACCAAGAAGCTCGACGCCGACGTCCCGCTGACCGGGACGGGCACCGCCCAGGTAACGGCCACCCCGGCCAGCAAGACCGCGACCGACGCCGCCGATCCTGGGGTGGCCCGGGCGGTGTACGCGGGTTCCACCACCACCTCCACCACCGTCGGTGTGGTGTCGGGGGCGTCGAGTGGGGCCGGCACCTACGCGGCGACCCCGCTCGGGGCCTCCCAGGCCTGGACCGCAGGTGGCTCTTCCGGCGCTTTCACCTACGGATACCCCGTACAGATGCCGCCAGCGCTCGCCAGCGCGGGCCCGAAGGTGGCCCTGTCCTACAACTCGGCCTCGGTTGACGGCCTGACTTCGTCGACGAACGCGCAGGCTTCCTGGATCGGCGACGGCTGGGACTACAGCACCGGCTTCGTGGAGCGGTCGTTCAAACCGTGTTCACAGGGCGGGATCACGAACTCCGGCGACCAGTGCTGGAGCGGCGCGAACCTCACCTTGTCGATGGGAGGCCACTCCGGGCAACTGGTGCAGAACGACGCCTCCTGCCAGTCCGGCGCCGCCGCCGCGATGGAACAGGCAGCCTGCACCTGGCATCTCAAGGACGACGACGGTACCAAGGTGCAGTTCCTGACCGGTGCGACCAATGGCACCTGGAACGGCTCCTACATCAAGGTCACCGACACCGATGGAACGGCGTCCTACTTCGGCCTGAACCACCTGCCTGACGCGAACGGCAACCCGACGACCCTGGGCGCGGACAGCGGTTCGACGTGGACCGTCCCAGTCTACTCGCCGAACAGCGGCGACCCGTGCTACGACCCGGCCAAGGGCAAGGGCTCGTGGTGCCAGACTGCGTGGCGCTGGAACCTCGACTACGTCGTGGATTCGCACGGCAACCTGACCACCTACACCTACACCCCCGAGACGAACTACTACGCCCGCGGGGGCGCCCAGAACAACGGCATTGGCACACGGACCGCCTACACCCGCTCGGGTGTGCCCGCCACCATCGGGTACGGCCAGCGCCTGACGGACCAGCTGAGCAACAATGGCGCCTCCAACCCTGCCGCGAAGATCGTCTTCAACACCTCCGAGCGGTGCGTCACCTCCACCCCGGCCTGCGACCCGTCCCAGCGCACCGCGGTCAACGCGGCGAACTGGCCCGACGTCCCGCTGGACCAGCAGTGCGACGCGACCAGCCCGTGCACGAACTACGGGCCGACGTTCTGGACCACCAGGTGGCTGGCGTCCATCGCCACGGAGGTCCGAGTCAACGGTACCTACCAGACCGTGGACTCGTACACGCTCAACCACACGTTCATCAACGTGCAGAACGCCACCGAGAACACCCAGGTCCCCTGGCTCGCCTCGATCCAGCGCACCGGCCAGGACCCCCAGGCCACCGGCGGCCCGGTCACGCTCCCACCGGTGTCCTACACCGCACAGCTGCTGTCCAACCGCGTGGACGGCACCAACCTGGTTCCCGCGCCGCCGGCCTACAACCGGCCCCGCATCCAGCTCATCACCACCGAGACCGGCAGCACCATCGGCGTCAACTACGCCCCCGCCGCCTGCTCACGCCTCAACAACGTCATGCCGGCCACCGCCGACAGCGACACGCTCTCCTGCTACAACGTCAAGTGGAACCCGCCCGGCTCCGTCGCCGGTGCGAACCCAGTGGACGACTGGTTCCTCAAGTACCCGGTCGCCAGCGTCACCATGAACCCCGGCACACCCGGATCCATCCCGATGGTGACCAACTACAACTACGGCAAGGCCGCCTGGCACCGCAACGACTCCGCCACCACCGACGACAAGGTCCGCACGTGGGACCAGTTCCGCGGCTACGCCTCCGTCACCGAGGTGTCCGGCAGCGGCAACGACGGCCCGCAGACCAAGAAGTCGACCACCTTCTACCAGGGCATGGACGGTGACCTGCAGGCCAACGGCACCGCCCGCAGCGTCCGGGTCGCAGGCCCGATGGGAGGACAGGCCACCGACTCCGACTGGCTCTCCGGCCAGACCCGCGAGAGCGACACCTACACCAGCGCCGACGCCGCAGGAAGCGTCACCAGCTACACGGTGAAGTCCTCCAGCGGCGACCGGGTCACGACCGCCACCCACAACCAGGGCAACGGCCGACCCGCACTCACAGCCCGGTACACACCCGCGACGACCGTGAGCACGGTGAAGACGCTCAAGGCCGACGGAACCTGGCGAGCCAACACCACGACCACGACGACCGACCCCTCGCACGGCAACCGTGTCAGCACCTCGCTCGACACTGCCGACGACCTTCCGGACATCTGCACCCGCACCAACTACGCCACCGGGACGGACCCCCAGGTCCTGGAAGTGGAGTCTGAGTCGATAGCCGTCACCGGCGCAAACGCCTGCACCGCGACGCCCACAGCGACCAACACCCTCTCGTGGACCCGGACGCTGTACGACGGCCAGGCCTTCGGACAACTCGGATCCGCGCACGACGCGACCAGCACACTGACTCTCGACCACTTCGACGCCTCCGGCGCCCCGCAGTTCAGCACGACCAACGCGACGTACGACACCTACGGGCGGACCACGAGCACGACCGACCCCAACGCCACCGACAGCGCGCACCCGGCCGGTGCGACCGTCACCACCTCCTACACAGCGGCAACCGCGGGTGAACTGCCCCGCAGTGTCACCGTCACCAGCCCAGCGCCGGCCGGTGCCAGCGACGCCGCCACCGGCCGGGTCACCACCACCACCTACGACAGCGCACGTGCACTGCCGCTGACCGTGACCGACCCCAACGGCCGCTCGACCACCCAGGCCTACGACACACTCGGCCGGGCAACCAGCGTTTGGCTACCGGGCCGTGCCACCACGGAGAGCGCCAACAAGACGTTCGCCTACTCGCTTCCAGGGGTGCTCAACGGCAACGCCGTTCCTTCGACGGTGACCTCCTCCGACCTGCTTGCGAGCGGCGCCTACGCCGTCAAGATCGCTATCATGGACGGCGAGGGACGGACCGTTCAGACCCAGTCCACACCGGCGCTCTCCGCCTACAAGGGCCGGTTGATCACCGACACGGTGTACGACTCCCAGGGCCGGGTCACCAGGAGCAACAATCCCTGGTACAACGACGACACCGCGCCCAGCACCACACCGTTCCTGACCACCACGCAGAAGGTCCCGGCACAGACCTACAACGTCTACGACGGTCTCGGCCGCCCGGTGACCACGCAGTTCGTCGCCTATGGCGTGGTCCAGTCCGCAACCACCACCGCCTACCCCGGCGTCGACCGAACGGACATCACGCCCCCTACGGGCGCCACACCGACCTCGACCGTCAGTGACGCGCGCGGCCACAAGGCCCAGCTGTGGCAGTACAAGAGCGCCACCGCCACCGGAAACCCGGCCGACGCGGACGTGACCTCCTACACCTACACGGCCAACGGCCACCTCGCCACGCAGAAGGACGCCGCGGGCAACACCTGGACCCACGGCTACGACCAGCGCGGCCGCGAGGTCACCACCGCCGACCCGGACACCGGCACCGCTACCAAGACCTACGACGCCGCGGGCCGGCTGGCCTCGTCCACGGACGCCCGTAACCAGACAATCGCCTACACCTACGACCTGCTCGGCCGAGCGACGGGCACCTACGCTGGCACGGTCAGCCCGGACCACCAGCTGACCGGCTCCACCTACGACACCGTCGTCAAGGGCAAGCCCGCCACCTCCACGCGCTACGTCAACGGCGCCTCCGGCATCACCTACACCAGCTCCGTGCTGGCCTACGACACCGCCTACCACCCGACCAAGACCACCACCACGATCCCCGGCACCGAAATCGGCCAGGGCACCACCCCGTTCACCTACACCTACCAGGCAACCTATGACCCCATCACCGGCGCACTGACCGCCGACAACCGCTCAGCCGTCGGCGACATCGCGGCGGAGACGGTCGACTACACCTACGACGAGTACGGCCCGCTGAGCACCTTCGGCGCCCGCGGAGGCGACACCTACGACCTGTCCTCCGACTGGGATGCCTACGGGCGCAGCATCCGCGCCACGGTGAACCCGTGGGGCACCCAGATCGTCGTCACCAACACCTATGACGAATCAAGCGGCCGACCGCTGTCGCAGTTCGTCGACAAGCAGACCGCCTCCACCGGCGCCGTTCAGCAGCTCACCTACGCCTACAACGCCGCCGGACAGCTCACCGCCGTCCGCAACATCCCGGACAACACCCCGTCGTCCACCGACCTCCAGTGCTTCGGCTACGACTACCTCGGCCGGCTGACCAGCGCCTGGTCGGACACCGGCACGCTCACCCAGACCCCGCAGCCCACAGTCGGGGGCATCGGCGCCTGCGCCAATGCGACGCCGACCAGCAGCGCCCAGGCCCCGAACAGGACCACGGTCGGCGGCCCCGCCGCTTACTGGCAGAGCTACGGCTACGACCTCACCGGCAACCGCACCCAGCTCGTCCAGCACGACCCGTCCGGTGACACCGCCAAGGACACCACCACCAACCAGACCTTCCCGGCCACCGGGACGGTCAACACCCCGACCACTGCTCCCAACACCGGCGGCGGCACCGGCGGCCCGCACGCCCTGACCAGCACCACCACCAAGGCGCCAACCGGCACCACCGCCAGCAGCGCCCAATACGACGCGGCAGGCAACACCACCGCCGTCACCGACACCTCCGGCACCGCCACCCTCGCTTGGAACAGCGAGAACAAGCTCGCCTCCTACACCAAGACAGAAACCGCCGGACCGACCACCTACCTCTACGACGTCACCGGCAACCAGCTCATCCGCCGGGACCCCGGCAAGACCACCATCAACCTCGGCGGCGACGAACTCGTCTACGACACCAGCACCAACACCGTCACCGGCGTCCGGTACTACCAGATCCCCGGCGGCGTCACCCTGGTCCGCCAAGGCGGCAACACGACCTACCAGATAGCCGACCACCACGGCACCGGGATCCTCGCGCTCGACGGCAGCACGCTGACCGAGAGCCGGCGTCCTGCCGACCCCTTCGGCAACCCCCGCGGCACCCAGCCCACCACCTGGGCCGGCGACCACGGCTTCGTCGGCGGCACCAAGGACGACGCCACCGGCCTCACCAACCTCGGCGCCCGCGAATACCAACCCGCCACCGGGCGCTTCCTCAACCCCGACCCCATCGTCGACCTTGAATCCCCCCAGCAGTGGAACGCCTACGCCTACAGCAACAACAACCCCGTCAACCTCTCCGATCCCTCCGGCCTGCACTTCGAGGAGTGCGGCAACGGCATGTACGCATGCAGTGGCGGAGTCACACCAGTTGAGAAGGGACGCGACTACGACCAGATTGTAGAAGAGAACAAAAAGGCGGAACAGTTCCAGGCATACTCCGCGTATACGTACCGGAGATATCACAAGACAGTCCGTGAGCAGTATGCAGTCCATTGCAGCAATATGCGATGTAATCCAAAGGCCAACCGAGGCGACGGCACCGGTTCGGACTTCCTTTGGGGTGTCGGTGCGTCAGTTGTAGGACTAGTTAACTTTGCGGCGAAACCCGTTAGGTGGATGCGGGGCACGCGTGGCCCCGACATGCTGGATCACTACTTGGAATTTGCCCAGCGCAATGGCGCCGACACTGACAGTGCTCACTTTGGCTCGGGAGCGTTCCTCCTCGCCGCGGTAGGTGACGCCTACGCCGCTAATCCGGAGGCGTCCGTACCAGGCGGGCGGTGGTCGTGCAACAGTTTTCCTGCCGGTACCAAGGTCTTGCTCGCCGACGGAACCGCCAAGCCGATCGACGAGCTGACCGCTGGCGACCAGGTCACTGCAACCGACCCTCAGACTGGCAAGACCACCGGCGAGCACGTCACAGAGACCATCATCACCCCCGATGACAAGGACTTCACGGACCTCCAACTGACCACCTCAGTAGAGGCGAACCCGGCGACGGAGCCCAAGGGCCCCACCGCCCTAACCTCAACCCAACACCACCCGTACTGGGACGTCACCACCAAGCGGTGGACCAACGCAGCCGACCTCCATGCTGGCGACCAGCTCCTGACATCCGCAGGCGACACGGTCACTGTCGCATCGATCCGCAACTATCACACCGACCCGACGCCTGCCTTCAACCTGACCGTCAGTCAGCTCCACACGTACTATGTGCTGGCGGGGACTGCAGCGGTTCTGGTCCACAACTGTGAACTGCACGATTTGGCCAGGGCCGAATCGGCGAAATCAACCACTTCCAATACTGCAGGGGCTGTCGCCCGTGACGCCTACACGGGGGGGTGGGCATATGGGGAGAGTGGCGCGGTACCTGCACATATTCATCCTCAACTGAGCGCGCGCCTCGATGATTTGATGGAGCACCATGGAGGGTCCTTGGAATCATGGCCAGCTGGTGAGTGTGCAGAATTCAATGCCTGCAATAATCTGCTCTTCAAGGTGCCAACGGCGCGCCTTGATGAGGTTGAGTATGCGACCATCATCAGAAAAACTGGATTGAATTTCCCATCCTGCGACAATTGTCGATTCCTGTTGGGTGGCGGCGGCGCAAGTGAGGCGGTGAACTGATGGGTTTGCTTGGCTTTCCAGCCAGGGACGCTGATTTGATTGACTTTCTGGAAGGAATTGGATGGTTCCCCGGACGGTGCGTCGATCTGCAGGGCGATCTCGAGGCGTGGTCGACTGAGGGGTACACTGTTGCCGACTCCGTTCTAGAATTCATGGCGGAGTGTAGCGGTCTTCAATTCGATTATCCTCGACATCCGGCGGTTGGTGGAACGCATGGATGCCTGGTCTCTGGGGCATTTTCGGCGCGACAGGTGGCCCGGTCGCTCGTGGCGGATTACGAGGAGAGGCTTGGCTGCCAGCTGTGCCCCATCGGCTATTCGGCGAGCGGAAGCCTGTTTCTGTATATGGCGCCAGATGGGGTCACATACGGGGGGCATGATCGATTTCTCGCCAAGGTGGCCGATGATGGATACCACGCGCTACAAGCTATTGGACGAAGAGCGGACTTGTCTCCGATCTGATCTGTGGGGCCTGTCGGGTGCCTGGCTCCTTTGAGTGCCCTGTGGGGAGCCCCATCGAAGCGTGATTCGGTGGGGCTTCTCCGTGTAGGGATATGGTGCGCGCCTGCCAAGTTGCAGACAGCAGCCATAAGGTACGCATGCATACTGTATGTGCGTGGGGCGGCTCCCGTCCTGGCTTGCAAAGCTCGTGAAGCTCTCGCGCTTGACGGTTATGATGACCCAGACCTCCATCCTCTCCCTGGAGAACAACAACCTCTACCTCTTCCAGCTCAACGGCCTCGCCGCCGCCCCCGGCGCCGCCGATCCCACCAACCAGGCCACCGTCTGGGCACGCAACCGCACCACCGGCGACATCTACGCCTACCCGCTGGGGTGGAACTCCGACGGGACCGTCGACTACACCGCCCTCACCAAGCCCGACCAGGGGATCAAGCTCGCCGTCGGCCAGGCGCTGAAGGCGGCCGACTACCCCAGCATCGGCGCCGGCAACCTCAACAACGAGGCACACCCGACCTGTGGGCCATGGACACCACCAACTCGATCTCCGTCTACCCCGGCAAGAGCACCACCGGCGTCAAGGGCAAGGTCGACAGCTTCGACCCCGCGGCCTTCGCCGGCTACTCCGACTCCAGCGTCACCGTCCATCCCCAGCTCGTCGACTGGTAGTGCATGGACTCCATCGGCAGCCCCAACGAAGGCACCGACGTCGCCGCCTACGCCTGCTGGCAAATCGTCAACCAGCGGTTCAACTTCGCCACCGACGGCACCATCCGCTCCGGAAGCTGGTGCGTCTCCACCAAGGGCAACGCCCTCACCAACGGTACCGGCCTGATCCTTTCCCGCTGCGTCGGCAACACCGGCCAGAAAAGGGGCCGTCCGCCCCGATGGACGCGTCTACGTGCCTGCCACCGTCACCGCCGACAACCCCGGCGGCCACTGCCTCGAACTCCCCGAATGGCACACCGAACAGGGCACCCGCCTCGGCATCTGGGACTGCCCCGGCCTGCAGGCCAACCAGCGGTGGAACCTCAGCTACGAAAAGCACAAGCCCTGAACTAAACCGCCATCACCTGATTACTCAGGTTGAATTCGTCTTGTCGTAGGCGGTGACGGGCCTTGATCCCTGCGGTATGACATCGGGGTGCGATACGCGCAGGGGGGCGGGTTCACTGCCCGGGAGCAACAGCGTCGGGAGCGGGTGCGGCTTGAGGCGGCCGAGCGGTTTGAATGCGGTGACGGCAACAGGGTGATCGCGGCTGACCTCCGGGTCACGGTGCGGTCGGTGGAGCGGTGGCGTCAGTCCTGGCGGCAGGGCGGTTCGGCCAGCTTGGAGTCGAAGGGACCGCAGTCGCTGTCCCGGCTCGGTGAGCGGCAGTTCGCCCAGCTGGAGCGGGAGTTGGAGAAGGGGCCGCTGGCGCACGGTTGGGAGGACCAGCGGTGGACGCTGGCGCGGATCAAGACTCTGATCGGCCGGCGGTTCCACGTCTCGTACACCGTCCAGGGCGTGTGGAAGCTGATGCGGCGCAACGGGTGGTCGTGCCAGCAGCCGGTCCGTCGGGCGATCGAACGCGACGACGGGGCGGTCGAGGTGTGGAAGAAGCAGGTGTGGCCGCAGGTAAAAGCCTAGTGGCGGCGCTCGGGGCCTGGCTGGTGTTCGAGGACGAGGCCGGGGTCTCGATGACGCCGGCACGGGCCCGCACCTGGGGACGCCGTGGCCGAACGCCCGTTGTCCGGGTGCGTGGGCCGCTCGCGTCGACGGGTCTCGATCGCCGCCCTGACCTGCTACAAGTCCGGAGAGCGGTCCCGGCTGATCTACCGGCCCCGGCTGGATGACGGCCAGGGCAGAACCAAGGGCCGCAAGAGCTTCGCCTGGACCGACTACCGCGACCTGATCGTCGCGGCCCACAACCAGCTCGACGGCCCGATCGTCCTGATCTGGGACAACCTGAACACCCACCTGGCCGCCGGCATGAAGGAGTTCATCGCCGCGCAGGACTGGCTCACCGTCTACCAGCTGCCCCCGTACGCACCCGACCTCAACCCGGTCGAGGGCATCTGGTCACTACTGCGACGCGGATTCCTGGCCAACGTCGCCTTCGCCGACCCCGACCACCTCGTGCGGACAGTCAGGCGCGGCTTACGGAAGATCCAGTACCGACCGCAGCTCGTCGACGGCTGCCTGGCCGCGACCGGACTGATCATTGACCCGCCCTGACCGCCGACATCACGAGTCCACTTGAGTAGCCGAGGTCCGGAGGGTGGCTCCACGCTCGGCGACCGCCCGGAGGTCACTCGGGCGCCACCGGATGGCAGCCGCCTGATGCCGTGCACAGAGCCAGGTCCGAGCCGATTTGGGCGCCCTGCGCAGGGACAGCGAAACGGTATTGCACGAAGGTGGCGAGTCGACCACTGCCGAGGTCGACCATGCTCTGGTGCAGCGGTCCGTAAATGTGGAAGGTGTCCCCCCGCATGGTGACCTGCCCGACCGCCCCGAGGAGGACGGCGAAATTGTCCGGCTTGTCAGCAGAGCCGATATCGACGAACACTGTCTGTGGAAGCTTGGCAGCAAGGTCGTCGATGGTGTCGGTCAGGAACACGGGCCGCACAACGCCGTCCCACTGGCGGTTGAGCGTCACGAAGCAGACGTGGAGGTCGTCGGCCAGCAAGACGATATCGGCCTGGTCCTGGCCAACGGAGTCGAGGACCAGCATGTTCGACAGTTCAGGTGCCGGGCAGCCGGACGGTACAGCCGGGTCCTTGCTCACGATGTCTGCGATCCATTGGGCTGATGCCGGGGCAGGTTCGGGCAGAACCACCCGGTGAGGCGACGGCGCAGCGGAAACTGTGGGAGCGGCGGAGACTGTGGGTGCGGGGCGGGCCCTGCGCTCGGCATAAGTGCATCCCGACAGCGCCAGCAGCACGGCCACCACCCACGCACATTGAAGCGTTCGATTCACTGCCCCCCCAAGTTATTGCCGTCCGCTCGAACCGCTTAGCGTCTGCCAGTCGCACCGGCTCCCGACGCTGTTGCTCCTGACCAGTTGACCCGCCCCGTGCGCGTATCGCACCTTGCTGTCATACCGCAGGGATCAAGGTCCGTCAGCATCTACGACAAGGCGAGTTCAACCTGAGTAGCCCGTGGAGGAGGGGGTTCCGGGACAGCCTCGGGAAGCCCCTTCTCCACGGCCGTCACCCATCCAGGCCTGGATCCTCTCACCGGTGCGTTCGCCCGTCACCGCCGTCACTGTCGGGTCTGTAAAAAGAACGGCTCTGTCCCGTATCCGGTGGTAACGAAGGGTGACGGCCGTCGTTGGCATGGCATGCGCGATGTCAACGAGCTTGTGTGTGTGGTGTTTTCGGGACTGTCGGCCCTCGTCGTTGAGGGTGTAGCGGACGAGGGCGAGGTCATCCGGGTGTCGGCTCGGACCCGGGATGATCCGGTGCCGTGCCCGGTGTGCGGCCAGCCGACAGGGCAGGTGCATGCCTTCCACGGGCGGGTGGTCGCGGACGTTCCGGTTGACGGGCGCCGGGTCGTGGCGTCGGTGCGGGTCCGGCGCATGGTCTGCCCGGCCCTGGGCTGCCCGCGGCAGACGTTCCGCGAGCAGGTCCCCGGCCTGATCGAGCGCTACCAGCGGCGCACGCGCCGTCTCGCCGACCAACTCGGTGGGATCGTCAAGGAGTTAGCGGGCCGGGCGGGCGCCCGCCTCTCCCGCATGCTGGCCTGTGCGATCTCCCGCTCGACCGCCCTGCGCCTGCTCATGCGCCAGGCGGTACCGCCGCCGCGTGTCCCGCGCGTGCTCGGCGTCGACGACTTCGCCCTGCGCCGGCGTCAGCGTTACGCGACCGTGCTCATCGACGCCGAGACCGGCGAGCGGATCGACGTCCTGCCCGACCGCACCACCCAGACCCTGGTCACGTGGCTGCGCGAGCATCCCGGGGCCGAGTACGTCTGCCGCGACGGCTCCGGCTCCTATGGCGAGGCGATCCGCCAGGCCCTCCCCGAAGCAGTGCAGGTCAGCGACAGGTGGCACTTGTGGAGCAACCTGTGCGGGAAGGTCCTGGCCGAGGTCCGCTCCCACACCGCCTGCTGGGCCACCTCCGTGAACCCCGCCAGGCCCGGAGGCGTCCGCGAGCAGACCACCCGCGAGGGCTGGCAACAGGTCCGCGACCTGCTCGACCAGGGCGTCGGGCTGCTTGAATGCGCCCGCCGCCTCGACGTCGCACTGAACACCGTCAAGCGGTACGCCCGCATGAAGCAGCCCACCGCAGAGCGCCGCGCACCCCGCTACAAGCCCACACTGGTCGATCCCTACCGCGACCACCTGCGCCAGCGCCGGGCCGAGGACCCCGCGGCGCCTGTCACCCACCTCCTACGCGAGATCAAGGAGCTCGGCTACACCGGCAGCGCGAACCTCCTGGTCCGCTACATCACCCAGGGCCGCGCCGAGGGCGACAAACCCGTCACCGCCCCGCGGCGCTTCGCCCGCCTCCTCCTCAGCCGCCCGGAGAACCTGCGCGACAAGGACACCGAACTGCTGAGAGAACTCACCGCGGCATGCCCCGAGATGACCGAACTCGCCCGTCTGACCGGAGAGTTCGCGCAACTGCTGGCGCCGGCCGAGGGCAACGACGCCAAGCTCACCGATTGGATCATGTCAGTTCGCTCCGTCGACCTGCCCCACCTGCACTCCTTCAGCAACGGCCTCGAACTCGACCGCGCCGCCGTCGACGCCGGACTCACCACCCCGCACCACAACGGCCGCACCGAGGGCGTCAACACGCGAACCAAGAAGATCGTGAGGCAGATGCACGGCCGAGCCGGGTTTCCCCTGCTCCGCCACCGCATCCTTCTCCAGCGATCACCACAGAGCGCTACCACCGATTACGGGACAGAGCCGTTCACTGGACAGACCCTCACTGTCCTGTTCTTCCTCGCTCAGTGCCGGATAGTGTCGACCTTGTGTGCAGGATAGGTCGTCCGCATCCGAGACCCGCTACTTCACTGCCCTCGACTACCTCCTCTTCATCCATTCCGTCGGTAGCCACGGCGTCATCCGCATCGCTGCCCGGGTGAACATCGGCATCGGCCGGAAGGCGAAGTACGTGTTCCGCGAGCGCCGGTTCAGCGTGAAGCGCATCCGCGACGGGCACGCCTCGGTCGTGAGCGCCCTCACGGCGCTCAGCTTCCATACCTTCTGCACGTTCCCCTACCCGAAGCCGGGCGGGGCCGTCCCAGAAGCGTCGGACGCCAACGTCACCTCGATCTGCGCCAACTGGATCGACCTCGACTACTACGGCGTCCAGGGCCTCGCGGGGCTGTCCAAGGACGACGTGCTCGACATCGTCCTACGCCGCTGCGAGGAGAAGGGCTGGCCGGCTCCGAGCTACGTCATGTCGTCCGGAAGGGGCATGCTCATCGTGTGGCTCTACGAGGTGGCGCCCCGCGAGGTCCTGCCCCGGTGGCGCGCCGTCCAGCGCACCCTGAACCGCGCGTTCGCGGACCTCGGTCACGACGCCACCGGGATGTCGCCGACGCACCTCTATCGGTACTCGGGCAGCTACAATCCCAATGCCAAGGCCCCGGCCTTTATGATGTGGCCGTACTACACCGCCGACGTCCGCCGGGGGACGTTCGACGAGCTCGCCGCCGCCGTCATGCCGATCTCGCGCCGCAAGGCGAAGTTGTTCGTCGTCGAGAAGCTCGACGGCATCGCCAAGCGGGCCGCTAAGCAGGCCGGGCGTGACCGGGCCCGGCGGGAGGAGGAGGTGGCCCCGACGACCGCCCCTGCCGCGCCGGCACGCAAGAAGCGAGAGCGGGTGGGCGGCCACCTGACCGGCCGCTCGTACTGGGGGGCCATTGCCGCCGACGTCGAGCGCCTGCGTGTCCACCGGTTCGACGGGAAGCGGATGGTCGAGGACACGGGCCGGTCCACGATGGCCTATGCGGCGACGATGGTGCAGGCCTGGGTCATGCCGGCGTGCGACCTCGACGGTTGGGTCCGCGACCAGGCGCATGCCTGGGGGCTCGACGAGGAGCAGGCCCTGGCCTGCACCAGCGGCGTCCGCAAGGCCGCCCGGGACGCTGCAAACGGCGAGCGCAAGTTCTGGCTGGGGAAGGAGATCGACCCCCGCTACCGGCCGGGGCCGAAGCGTCTGATCGAGCTCCTCAAGATCCAGCCGGCCGAGATGGGCGCCGCCGACCTGCGCATTCTGGTCACCGCCGAGCGGAAGCGGGACGTCGTCGCTGACCGCCAAGCCACCCTGCGCCGATCCCGGGGGGCCAGGTCCCGCACGGACCAGCAGGGCGCCCGGCTCGCCGTCGGGGCCGAGGCCCTACGCCTTCGCCGCGACGAGGGGCTTGACCGCCCCGCCATCGCCGCCCGGCTCGGCGTCACCACTCGCTACCTCGACACCGCCCTGCGTGACGCCAAGGCCGTCGAGGCCATCGGCACGGTCACGGCCCCAGACAAGCCGGTCAAGCCGCGCCGTTCACATGGTTCGTCACGGGGTACTTCACGCGTGAGGGGCGGAAATACCTCCGGCGAGGCGACCGTCGCGCTTGTGGCGCCCGAGGCGGAGGTCTATACTGGTGGCGTCACGGTGAAGGGCACCTACCTCCCCGACAACGCCCGCTGCGCGCCTTATGGCCCGGCGGGCGTTTCTGTTCCCGAGAAGGTGTCGGCATGACCCGCGCCCTCGTCATCAACTACGTCAGCGACGACCTCCTTCGCCATCGCGCCCTCCAGGCTGCACGCAAGCGAGCCCTTGAGGCCTGGTACGGCGGCGCCCGTCCCGTGAACCCGCACGGTCGCCGTCAGTACCGCTACGGGCGCGTGGTCTACCTGACGGAGAACCACGCGCCGCTCCCGGCCCCGCCGGCTGCGGCCGCCGGCCAGGCTGCCCTTCGCGCGATCTTGAAAGGGTGGCGCGGCGACGGCGAGTACGCCGCCCTGGGGGCCTGGGACGACGAACGGGGTGGCGCCTCGCGTCGCGCCCTCGTCTCGGCCGGGCAACTGCTCGCCGGCGAGCCCGACGACGATGCCCGGGAGCGTGCGGACAGCCTCGTGATCCTCGCGCTCGGGCCACCCAGCAGGGACCTCGACGGGGCGCGCGAGCGGCTGCTGGCCCTGCCGGCGCCCGCCCCGTGGTCGTGGGAGGCCGCGGCCCGCTACTGGGGCTGACGCGCCCCGGGGACGGGCTACCAAGGTTAGGCGAGCCCGTCCTTCCGACGTCTGCATGGTTTCGACCGCGCAAAGCGACGCGGTCGCGCACGATCCTGTTGCGCTCCCCTTTGCGAATCCGGGTCGCGCGCGCAGCGTTCCTGCATAGATCAAACCGCCGCCCTTGGCGTTAGCGCGCCCCCGAACCGGCTGGACGACCCGCGCAAGCGCCGCTCGCCGTCGAGCCTGAGCGCGCGGGTCGCGATGGCGAACGTCATCGCCCCCATCGTCTCCCGGATGACGACCGAGCAGGTCCGCGTGGCCCTCGGCGACAGCGTGGGCAACATCGGCCAGCTCCGCCGGGACCTCAGCGACATCAAGAGCCGCTGCCCGGACCGCCTGCGCCGGCTGGGCTTCGAGCGCCTGTTCTGGTTCTGCGATTGCCTCGGGTAGGACCCGATCCTCGCCATGCAGGGCCTCGTCCTCCCCAAGGCCGGGGCGGTGCACTAATGGGCGCGCCCCGGGCTCCCCACCGCGACGCCGTGCTCGACGCCTGGTCGTCCCGGCCCGACGCGTCCGCCACCACCATCGACGCCGTTCTCGGCCTCTCGCGGAAGGCCGTCTACTGCGTCGTCGCCACCGCCCGCGCCGAGGGCGACCTTCGCGCCGTCGTCCGCGGCAAGGGCTACCATGCCTGCCAGCCTCCGCGGGGGGACGCCTGATGGTCCCCGCGAGCCGCCTCTACTTCAGCCTGGTGAAGATCGGCGACGAAACCTGCCGGGCCGTCCCGGACGGGCACGAGCTGACGGCGACCGCGTCCGTGGCGCGGGTCTCCGGCGACCGGCTCCTGTTCTTCGTCCCGGTCGCGACCGAGACCGAGTTCTACGCCGGCTGGGAGCCCGAGGACTACCAGCGCGCCAACGCCCGCCTGCACCGCACCCTGAGGCACCGTCTGCGCGAGTTCCGGCTCCATGCCGAGCGGGACGCGGACTGATGCGCCGGAAGCCCCTTGCCGCCCTGATCGGGCTCGCCGCGGTCGCCGGCGCCGTCGCCTCGGTCGCACGGCGGCCCATCCCGCGACCGCCAGGCCGATGGCGCACAGGGCCCATGTCGTCGCGCACGTCCGGTCCATGGCGAGGTCCTCCGCCGGGGATGATCGGGGATCCCGTGCCTAGCGCCAGGGCACGAGGGCCTCAGTCGCCCGAAGAGACGTCGCCCGCGCCGGAGGGGCACGGCCCGGCCATCGCCACCGTCACGTCGAGGCCGTCCTGGCGCGTGACGGACCAGACGCGTAGCTGGCGCTCTCCGTAGCGGCCGCCGCCGCCCAGGGGCGTCCATGTCCCGCCGAGCCCGTCCCGGTCGCGCCACGCCTCCCCGGGGGCCTGGAGCTCGATGCGCTCGCGGCCTCGCGCGTCGACGGTCCCGCACGTCACGGTCGTCGTCCAGCGGTCCCGGCCCGCGGGGGAGGCGTAGACCCGAGCGAATCCCGCGCGGCCACCAGCGACGGGCCCGCGCACGGACATGAGGAAGCGGTCGCCGGTCGAGGGGAAGGGCTTCTCCTTCGGCGGGATGGTCGCGGCGTAGGCCGTGGCGATGACGGGGATGACGACCGTGCGGATGGCGACGTGGTCGAGGAGGGTCGTGATCACTGGTGGGTCTCCGGGGAAGGGGTGGGGGCGAGGGCCCAGGCGGTGCCGTCCGGCTCGAACCAGACGGCGTCGGCGGAGGTGACGATCTCGTCCGTGTCGCGGCGCCGGAAGCCAGGCTCGGTCGGCCGGTAGCCGATGCGGATGGCGTCGGCCGGCCGGGCGCCGTCGGACAGGG
>NZ_JBEORY010000095.1:0-20900 GCF_040302665.1 Kitasatospora sp. NPDC097691
ACGCGCCTGTCCGCGCTGGCCGCCTCCGTCGCGCTGCTCACCGCCTTCGCCGTACCGGCGGCCTCCGCCGACGGGGCAGCGGCCGCACCGGGTGCCCGGGTGGCGGGCCCTCACGAACGCCCCACGCGGCGGCCCCTGACGGGCCCTCAACCGATATTTCCGACCGGGCATTCGGGGCGTTTCCGACGATGCTTCCCAGAGCGCGTACAGCTCTATCCTACCGACCCGCGAACAGGCACGGGACGCGAACACACAACCTCGCGGCAACCATCCGTCCCGGCCCTAATCCGGCAACACTCACGGCGGGAATACGAATTCCCTTCAGCCTTCTTTCAGGCCGCAATCCGAAAGCCCCACGCGGCGCAGCGGACAGAAATCCCATTCAGGCACGCCGGAAAGGGGCCTACGGCCCTCCATGGCGACACCACGACCGGCGTCCAAGCCGCCCAGAAAATCCCGCACACCGGCACGGATGCAATTCCCGCAGCAGCACCACCGAACCGAACACCGGACCAGGACGGCAGGACCGGCCCCCAGAGCCTCCAAGGGCACGGGCCTGGACGGCGGTCGAGCCGGGCGCAGCGGGACGGCCTGGCGGCCGACCAGGACGGCCACCAGGCGCAGCAGCGCGGCACCGGACGGCACGGGCGGGAGCCGCCGAGGCCGGCGGACCGGCCCAGGCCGGTGCAACACGGCACTGCAACACGCCCACCCACCCCCGTTCCCAGCCACATAACCCCTGGTCGGACCCACAACGCGGCTCCGTGTCGCACCTCAAGCGCAACCTCGCGTTGCACCCCCCACCAGGCTGCCGAGCGCGACCGCCAGCACGAGGCCGGCCCCGACACCGCCCACCGTCCACCCGGGGGCGGCCACCCCGGACAGCCAGCGCGGGCACCACCTAGGAGGTTTCGCCGTCCGTCTCCTCGAAGTCGCCGATCATGGCCGGGTCGTCGGCCGAGGTCGACTCAGGCCAGGGGGCGGCGCCCGTGACGCCCAGGTCGACGCGCATCGCCTCTCGGGTGGCGCGGATCAGGGGCCAGAGCGCGTGTTGACCCTCGGCGGCCGACCGTAGTGTCTCGCCGAGCCGGGGGTTCCCCTGTTCGATGCGCTTGATCTGCCCGTACACCCGGGTCAGTGCGTCGTTCAGTGTGTTGGCCGGACCGATCACGGTGTCCGGGGCGATCATCAGGGTCTCGGACCAGCGGTCCCGGTGGGCGTCCTTCGCCCTTTCCAGTGCCTGGACGTCCTCGTCCCCGGGCGCGCGATCTCGCATGACGTACAGGTGACGGCTCAGCGCCGTGGCGAACTGTCGGGCGTCCCGATGGAGTTCGGTGTAGCACCGCCGCCGCAGTTCGCGGTTCTCCCGGCGTTCCTGGATGGCATGGCTCATCTCCAACTCACGCTTCTTGACCCGGTCCGCGCCGCGCTGAGTCAACAGCGCGCCGCCCAACGTACCCGCCACCCCGGTCATCGCAATCAGTACCGCCCCCACGTCCATGGGATCACCCTAGGATCCACCCCCAGCCGTCCTGGCGACGGGCTACCCGGCAGGGCTGGCCGGACAGGACCCTGGCCGAGCATGCCGGGACGGCTTGGCGGTTCGACCACGACGGCAGCCAGAGGCGCAACAGCGGGCAGCACGACGGCAGGCCCGCGAGCACGAGCCAGCGGACCAGATGACGGCCAGTGCAGCACCGCAGGTGCAACGCGCCCACCAGGGCTCCTCCGAGCCACATAGCGCCTGATCAAACCCGCAACCAGCCCCCATGTTGCACCCCTGCGTAACACCGCGTTGCCCCGCGTTCCACCCCACCCCGCCACCAACACCGCCATCAGGAGAAGGCCGGCACCGACAGCGGCCAGGCCGGCCAGCGCCTGGCAGTCGGCAGCGGCCGATGCCTGGCGGTCCGGCGACCCCCAGACCGCAGCCCCCCGGCTGTCGCGGCTGCTGTCGCGCCCAGACCACACACAGGGGATCAGGGGTATCCGACCACGTCACAGCACACGACAGCACCCCACGCGACAGGCAACGCGACAGCAGGCACGACAGCCCCCACACGGCCTGAACCGGCCCCGCAGCCGCCTCCCCAGACCACCACCAGAACAGCGCCTCCAGGGCGGCCTGACGGCCACCCAGCCGTCCAGCGCACAGCAGACCCCGGACAGCGGCCGCCCGGCGGCGCCCGGCAACCCCGGAACAGCGGCGCAGCACCACCCGGCAGCCAGGACGGCGGCCGGCACACAGACCAGGACGGGGCGCAGCAGCAGCGGCTATAGCACTACAGATGATCTTGTCAGCTACGTTTCGTCCGTGACGAATCAGCAGCAGGGCGACATCCGTGAGTGCGGTTGGTGCGGGGAGGAGGTGACCTACCCGCCGCGGCGCTGCGAGGACAGCTGGGAGTTGTGCGCCGCGTGCGGCGCGTGCTTGTGCGACGACGAAGAGGACGACGAGGTCTGCCGGAAGTACCGGGACCAGCCGCGCCGGGGCTGACGACGGCGTGCTCCTGGTGGTGCTCGTCGTCCTGGTGCCCGTGGCTGGTGGGGTTGTCGGCCGGAGGTCATGGCGGTACGTGCTCCGGATGACGTGCGGTACGTGAGTCCGCGACTGCCGGCGGGGACGGCGGGGAACGACGAGCTCCTGGTCGACGTCGACGGCGAGCGCCGCAACGACGAGCGCCCGGGCCCCGCACAGCACCCGCGGCCCCTGTCGCGCTTGCCTGCCGCGCCCCGACCACACACAGGGGAACCCGGACATCCGACCACGCCACGACACACGACAGCACCCCACACGACATGCAGGCGCGGCAGCACCCAGACCGAGGCCCCCGGAACGGCCTGACGCCCACACACGCCACACCCGGCGAACCGGGCCAGGCCGAGGCAGGGCGGGGCGGACCGGGGCGGGGCGCAGCGGCCCCAGGGACCACACGGGCGCGGTGCGGGGCGCTCCGGGGCGGCAGCCGGGACAGCAGCAGGAGAGGTGACCCAGGCATAGGCAACAGTCACGGGACGGCGAGCTCCTGATCGACGCCAGCGAACGGGACACCGGCAGACACCGAGACAGCCGGGACGGGGCACACCAGCCACCGAGACGGAACAGGCAGCCGCATGCCGCACGGCATTGCCGGGCGAGGCCGGTTCGCTGTCCGGGCCCCGGCTGCCGGGGGCCGATGCCGGCCTCGGCGGCTGGTGCAGCAGCGACCGAAGCGACCAGGGCCGCCGGGGGCACCGAGGCGGTGGGCGCCGGCGAGGGGGCGCGGTCCGGGGCGCGCCGGCCGCCGGGGCGGGGTCGGCGGCCGGCGGCCGAAGCGGGCGCCGGGGCGGTGGCGCCGGCGAGGAGGGCCGGGTGCGCCGGGCAAGACGGGACGGGGGTGATTGCCGGGATCTCGCCGACCGTCCCCAGATGCTCAGGACAACGACACCGAAACCACCGGGAATGCGATTCCGTCCCCTTTTCCTGAATACTCGGTCGGCTATTTCCGGAGTTCTGCCGGTTCGGAGGTGCTCCGGGACTCCGGCGGGGTCTGTGTGCACTCACAGTCACCGCCTGGCGGGTGACCGCCTCCCACCCGGTCCCGCGCGACGATCGGGCAGGTGGTCCAGGCAAATCTGTGATCAAGGCTATTTTGCGTTCTCAATCGCCGACAGGTCACAGTGGCGATCCCTCGCCGGATAGAGCTTCGCGTGCAGTCCGGCAGATCTTTCCCGGCGCGTGCAACTGGCATCTCGTCGGAGCGCGTCTCGACGTGCGGCGACGTCAGAAGTCGTTGCCCCAAGGGCCATACGAGGTCGACCATGTGGTCGAGAGGATCAGGAGCCGTTCCGTGTCGGACGAGACCCCACTGCATCCCGCCCCCTGGCCACCCGCCCCGATCAAGACCGAGCGGCTCGTGCTCCGTGAGCCCGAGGCCCGGGACCGTACGGCGTTCATCGAGCTGCTCGCCTCGCCAGAGGTGCACACCTACCTCGGCGGTCCCCGGTCGCGTGACGAGCTCGAGTGCAAGATGCCCGAGGTGCCCGAGCGGTGGCCCGGGAGCTTCGTCGTTGATCTCGGCGGGGCGATGATCGGCCAGGTCCTGCTCAGGAGGTCACCGGGGAACCGTCGCCCGGCTGCTGCGGGGAAGGCCGAGCTCGGCTGCCTGTTCCTCCCCAGGGCTTGGGGATTCGGGTACGCCGCCGAGGCATGCGCGGCGGCACTCGACTGGCTCGCTGATGCGCTTCCCGGCGAGCCGGTGGTGCTCACCACGCAAACCGCCAACGTCGCCTCGATGCGCCTCGCGGCGAAGCTGGGGTTCACCGGGGTAGAGCGGTACCAGGCCTGGGGCGCCGCACAGTGGCTCGGCCTGCGGTCCCCCATCACGCCGTCCCGTTGAGCACGCGGCCAAGTCGCCCGGTGGGCCTGTGACCGCCCGGAGCAGACGGCGGCCGCAACACGGGCAGAGGCCATTGCACGCCTTACGAGCCGGTCGGATCACACCGTGCGGTCCTTCGTCGGGAAGAGCCTCGCGTGGAGCACGCAAGCATCCCACCACGGATCCTCCGGGACACAGACCCAGGCGGTCACCTGCTCCCGCTCAGTGTGGGGGCAGGCAGCAACAGCGGGCCCCAGTCCTTCTCGGCGCGGTACCGCCCCGCGCGAAGGCGGGCATGGTCTCGTTGACCGCCATCGCGTGCTGGGCGCCGGTGCCCGGGCCGTCGATCCCATGTCGGAACGGGGCAGCCCGCGCGCCAGGCGCAGGGTGAGGACGAGGCACTCGAAGTCCATCCCGGCGGAGCGGGCGGGTCGATGCGCACCGGCAGCAGGCGGGGCGTGGCGGGCTCGCCCCACTGCGCGGGCCGGGACTCGGCCGCGGTGAGCGCGGCCTCCGGCTTCCGCGACAAGGTGGTCTTGCCGATGCCGGCGCGCCGGGCCTCGCCGGTCAGCCAGGTGACGGCCCCGGCACGGTTGTAGCGCCAGTCCCTGATCTTGTGCGCGAGTTCGGCGGCCCTGAGGGGGACGGCGAAGTGGAGGAAGTCCCGGAGCTGGGTCGGCCATCTCCAGCGGCTGTGGCTGGCGCATCAGTGAGCCGCCACCGTGTCGCCCTGCGGGGAGCGCACGGTGCCCGGCTTCCGCTTCAGCACCGAGGACAGCAGCCGGCCAGTGTGCCGGTCGAGAGCTGCGGACTGGGCGGCCATGACGGTGTCGAGCATCTGCACCTGCTCTTCGACGTGGCCCTCGGGAACTGCGGACGACAACGGCGGTAGGCCGAGGAGGAATTGATGAGCGCGTTCGCGATCGCCCACGTCAGGTCGGTGGAGTTCGGGCCCGACATCGTGGAGTACCCGGAGCGCATCGGGCGGAGCCGTTTTGCCGGGCTGGGTGCCGGGAGCCTCAGCGGGGGAGCGCGGCCCAGGCCGTGGTGAGGCGGGTGACCAGGGCGGCGGCGGTCTCCGGGGGGAAGGAGTACGGCAGCCGCAGGTGGTCGTCGTGGGCGCCGGTCGGGTCCATGGTGGCGCCGGGCACGACCTCGGCGCCGTGGCGCAACGCGAGCCCGGCGTAGACGCGGGCGTCGGTGCCGGCCGGGAGGCGGATCCACAGCACCGAGCCGCCCTGCGGGGGCTGCCACTGCCAGTCCGGGAGGTGTGCGGCGAGCAGCCGGGTCATGGTGGCGAGCCGCTCCTGCCGCAGCCGCTCCCGTTCGGGTGCGAGCGCGGGCAGGGTGGGGAGCAGGCGGGCGGCGAGGGCCTGGTCGAGCAGCGGGCTGCCGAGGTCGTCGAGCGCCTTGAGCCGGGCCAGCCGGTCCGCGGTGTCACGCGGGGCGCGGATCCAGCCGATCCGCAGACCGCCCCAGACCGCCTTGGCCAGCGAACCCACCGTCAGCACGGTACCCCCGGCGGGGTGCGCGGCGAGCGGCGGCGGGGCCTGCCCCGGAGCGAGGGCGGCCGCGTGGGCGCTGTCCTCGAGGACGGTCACGCCGTACTCGGCGGCGAGTTCGGCGACCCGGCGCCGCCGGGCCGCGGACATCAGGGCGCCGGTGGGGTTGTGGAAGGTCGGCATCAGGTAGAGCAGCGCGGACCGGTGCTCGGCGAGCGCGGCGGCGAGCCGGTCGATCCGGATGCCGTCGGAGTCGACACCGACGCCCACCAGTCGCGCCCCGGCTGCCCGCAGGACGTCCAGGCAGCCCGGCCACCCGGGGGACTCCACGACCGCGGTCGACCCTCGCCCGAGCAGCAGCCGGGCGGTCAGGGTGACCGCCTGGGTGGCCCCGGTGGTCACCACCACCTGCTCCGGCGCGGTCGGCAGGCCGTGCGCGCCGTGGTGGTCGGCGATCGCCGCCCGCAGCGCGGGCAGCCCGGCGGGGTGGTAGCCGGCGTCGCGGACCAGCCCGGGCAGGTCCTCGCGGACGAGTTCGGTCAGCGCCCCGGCCAGATCCGGCCCGCCCGCCTCGGCCGCCTGCCCCAGCGAGATGACGTCCGGCGGCGGCGCCACCAGCCGCTGGATCACCGCGGTGGCCTGGCCGCCGCGCACCCGCCCGTCCACCGGCGCGCGGTGGACGGCGGCGCCCCGCGACACCCGGGTGCCGCTGCCCCGGCGGGTCTCCACCAGGCCCGACCCGCGCAGCGCGTCGTAGGCGGCGACCACTGTGGACCGGCTCGCCGGGAGCGCGTCGGCGAGCCGCCGCTCGGGCGGCAGCCGGTCGCCGGGACGCAGGTCCCCGGAGCGCACGGCCCGGACGAGGGCCTGGGTGAGCCGCCGGTACAGCGGCCCCTCGGCCGAACTCCAGTCGCCCAGCAGGTCGATCAGCTCGGCGGGCTCGGAGGTCCCACGATTCCGGTCCACTTTCCCCTCCATTGGCACGGGAGTACGACCCGCCGCTGACAGAGGCTAGCGGCGTGATCATCACCTCATCGATCGACCCCCGACTCGCCGCCGTCTGCGACCTCTCCGTCGTCGCCGCCCGGGACAGCGCCGGACTGCACCGCTACGACGGCGCCGTCCAGGACCTTTCCCCGGACGGCGTGCGCCGCGGTCTCGCCGCCCTCGGCGGCCCGGTCGGCACCGCGCCCTACCCGGACCCCCACGACGAGGCGCACGCGTCCGCCGCCGAGGAGGCCCTGCGGGTGCGTTTCGGCGAACTCGAGCTGCACCGCAGCAACCCGCTGTGGCACATCGAGAACCTGGACCTGTCCGGCTACGACCGCGCCTACGCGCCGCAGTCCGAACGCGACGCCGCCCGGCAGGCCCACCTCAACGGCTGGCCGGACGCCGTCGACGCCGCCGTCGCGGCCCTGGACCGGGTGCCCGCGCCACTCGCCCAGGCCACCCTGCCGCTCGCCCGCGGCCTGGCCGCCTTCCTCGACCCCCAGGGCGGCCCCGTCCACGCCGCCGCCCGCCGTGCCCACGCCCGGCTCCTGGCCCACCTGGAACGGGCCGCCGCCGAAGGGCCGCAGTCGGCGGCACTCGGCGGGCCCGCGCTCGCCCGGCTGCTCGGCGCCGCCGAGGCCTGCACCGTCGACCTCACCGCGATGACCGCCCGGGTCGACGCCGAGCGCGACCGGCTGCGCACGCTGCTCGCCGAGGCGCTGCGCCGCGTCGACCCCGGAGCCCCCACGCCCGACGCCACCGTACGGGCCCTGCAGGCCGACCACCCCGACGTTGACGGGGTCCTGGCGGAGTTCCGGGCGCTCGTCGAGGAGACGGTCGCCTGGACTGCCCGGCACGACCTGGTGCCCGACCACGACGTCGAGGTGCTCGTCGAGCCGATGCCCGACTCCCAACGCCGCGCACTCGCCGGACTGTTCGCGTCCGCGCCGTACGAGCAAGACGCGCCCGGCAGCTTTCGGGTCTCCCTCCCGGACACCGGCTGGTCCGCGGCGGAGCGCGAACAGTGGCTGTCGACCGGCTTCAACCGCACCCTGATGCCCAACATGGCGATCCACGAGGTCGCGCCGGGGCACGCCAGCCACTTCCGGGCGTTGCGCCGGGCGGCGACCGACGTCCGCCGGACCCTCCACTCCGAAGCCTTCATCGAGGGATGGGCCCACTACTGCGAGGAGTTGGCCCTGGAACAGGACTTCCGCGACGGCGACCCGCGGGTCGCCGTGGCCGTCGCCCAGGACGCGCTGCGCCGGGTCACCCGCTTCGCCTGCGCGATCGGACTGCACACCGGGGCGATGACCCTGGCGGACGCGGCGGCCCGGTTCACCGCGGACGTCGCACTGGCCGGCCCGGCCGCCCTGCACGAGGCCCGGCGCGGCCTCTTCGACCCCACCTACGGCCGGTACACCTGGGGCAAGTTCGCGATCCTCGACCTGCGCGAACAGGCCGCGAAACGCTGGGGCTCCGGCTTCTCGCCGCGCCGCTTCCACACCGCCCTGTTCGACCTCGGCGCCCCGCCGCTGGGCCTGCTGCCCACCGCGCTGGAGCGCGGATGACCTCGCTCGCCGGGTTCGCGCTGGCCTCGCTGGCACTGGTCGCCGTGCCGGGACCCAACCTGGTCTACATCATCACGCGCAGCGTGCAGGACGGACGGCGGGCCGGGCTCGTCTCCGCCCTCGGGGTGGAGACCGGCACGCTGGTCCACTGCCTCCTCGCCGTCGGCGGCCTGGCGGCGCTGGTCACCGACCACCCGATCGCCTTGACCGTGCTGCGCTACGCGGGCGCCGGCTACCTCGCCCACCTGGGCGTGCGGACCCTCCTTAGCCGCCCGGCGCAGGCCGGTGACGGCCCGCAGCAGCCCGCCCGGGGCCGACTGCTGCGGGTCTACGGCGACGCGGTCCTGGTCAACCTGCTCAACCCGAAGGTGATCCTGTTCTTCCTCGCCTTCCTCCCGCAGTTCCTGCCCACGGGACTGTCCGCCGCCGGCACCCGGGCCCGGATGCTCCTCCTGGGCGCGGTCTTCCTGGCCGTCGCGCTCACCCTGGACCTCTGCTACGCCCTCCTCGGCGCCGCGCTCACCGGCCGGCTCCGCGGCACACCGCGCGGCCGGCGGTGGCTGTCCTACGCGGTCGGCGGGGTCTACCTCACCCTGGCGGCGCTGGTGTTCACCTGAGCCCGCTGTGAGTCGTGGTCGTGGACGCGGCGAAGGAACGCGGCGGGGGCGGGCGCGGGGGGCGGGGGGCGGGGGCGGGGACGGGGACGAGGACGGGGGTGTGGTGGAGGAGTCGGGCGGTGCGGGCGATGACGTCGCCGGCGTAGCTCTGGGGTTGCGGTGGGTGGCGAGGTGGTCGGCGAGGTCCTGCCACCAGAGCGGGGTGTCGGCGAGGCGGCGGGTCCAGCCCTGAGCGCGGGCGGTCACGGTCCGGTCCGAGCGCTGGTAGCAGGCCTTGCACAGGCCCTTGATCCACCGGCCGGGCCGTCCGCAGGCCTCGCACGAAGGTAGTGACAGCGGAATGCTGCCCGGGGTCATGGGTGCGGCAGAGGCGGCAGTGCTGGGTGACGACGTCCAGGATCCGGCGCCGGCCGCAGTGCGCGCACGGACCCCGTCCAGGGCCTTGGGCGGCACGGCGCTCACACGCGGCGCAGCACTCGGCACTCGCGCGCCGCGTACCTGCGCAGCCCGGGCAGGCCCTGGAGCACCAGGCGCAGCGGCCGCCGCCGGGAGGCAGCCACCGGACGGTCTGGCAACTGGGACAGCGGCCCTGCATTGCGCCGGGAACAGGGATGGACACGGGTGCACCTCCTGATACAGGTGCTCTGTCAGGGAGGTCCGGGCGGCCCCGGACGTTGGACGCCGGGACCGTGGTGGGCCGGGGGGCGGCGGCGTGAGCGGCAGGTCGGGCCGGCGGATGCCGGCGGTGGGCCCGCGAGAGGGCGCGCCGATGGCCTGGCGGTGAAGGGCGGCCAGGTCGGTGTGCATCGGGAGGTGGTTCACAGGGGCGGGAGGGAACGGTGTGCCGTCTCTGCTGGCGGCTCCTGCGCTGAGCGGCGTGGCTCGGGTGGCAGGGCGGACTCAACCAGGACCGGCCGCTGCGGGGGCGGCGGAAGCGGGCTGGGCGGCTCGGCGGCTGGGAGGGCGGGGAGGTCGCCGGGTGTGCAGTCGAGGGCGGTGCACAGCGCGGTCAGGATGGACAGCTTCACCTGCGCCGGCTGCCTGGTGAACAGCGCCGACACCGACGCCGCGGACAACTCGACCCGGGCGCGTTCGGCGAGCAGGCGGCGCAGCCGGGTGGCGCTCCACACGCCGCGTTCTGCCGCCGCCATGCGCAGCCGCCACCGGACGCCGGGCGCTGGTTCAGCGGGGGTGTCCGCGGGACATGGCCTGTCCGGGGAAGGGGTGGTGGTGTCGGTCATCGGGGCTCCTGCGTCGGGTCAGCCGGCCAGGTCCGCGACGGCAGCGACGGTGGCGCGCGGCCAGGCGTCCTCGACGAAGCGGGCGGACGGTTTGACGTAGGCCATCGCGGAGGCGATGTGCCGGTGACCGAGGAACTGCTGCACCGCGATCAGGACCATCCCCCGCTCGTACTGGTGCGTCACGCATGCCCGGCGCAGCGTGTGCGGGGTGAACCTCTCCGCCGGGCGGTCTTCGAGGTCGAGGAGGCGGGCCAGGCGGTCGCGGACCGCCTCCGGCTTCAGCGGCCCGCTGCTGGGGTCGGGGAACAGCACGGGGGTGTCGGGGAACAGGTGCCGGATGTCCGCCAGGTACCAGGCGAGGACCTGGTCGATGCCGTCCAGCATCGGCATCCACCGGGGCCGCGGGCCGAAGGTGTTCGCGGCCTTCCCGAAGCGCACGTACGGCCTGCCCGACGGGCCCTGCCCCGGGTGGACATCACAGCGCTCCAGGCGCACCGTCTCGCCGACGCGCAGCGCCGCGCGGTGAACCGCTCAGACCCGGTGAACAACAACGCCGAACCAACTGAAAACCACACGCCGATCATCACCACCAGCGACGGGGCCCAGGCCGGGGCTGGCCGTGACCGCCCGTCCAGCGCACTAGACACCACGGGGGATGTGCCTGTTATCGTGACGCCTCCGCATATTTGAACGTGTTCAATATTGGGGGCGGGTGGATACTCCGGATGTGCGGCGGCCGGTGCCGCGGGCTGCGCGGGTTCTGGTGGTGCTGGCGATTCCGTGTGCGGCACCGGCGATGGGCTGGCTGGTCTTCAGCCACGGGACCGTCATCGACGGCCCGTTGATGCTCGGTCCATTGATGACGGCCGCACCGCAGTTCGCGCGGGCCGCGGACGATTTCCGGACAGCCTGCCTGGTGAACGGCTGGGGGTTGCTCGGCATCGGCGGCATCGGCTTCATTTTCGGCTTGTTCGTGCTGATGCCGGCGGGCATCGTCCTGCTCGCCGCGGCGAGCCCGACGCGCCCCAGGCCCCGCCGCTTCCCGGTGCTGGTCGGCGGTGTGGTGTCGGCGGTGACCCTCGGCCTCGCAGGCTGGGTGCTCGGCCCGGTCTGGATCGGCCCGTACTTCCAGGAGCCGGATGCTTTCCTCGCCACCGTCCACGAGGACAGTCCACTCCTTGGCGTCGGCCTGCGTCCGACGACGCTGCGGGTCAACGCCACAGACCTCGGCCACGGCGCCACACTCGTCAGCCTGGGAGAGACCGGCGGAGTACCAGGCGGCAGACTGACCGTCGTCTTCGCCCCAGGCGCTCCCACCGCCGACCTGGCCGTCCTCCGCCAGAGGATCGCCGGCCTGCCGGGCGTCAGCGACGCCAGGCTCTGCAGCCCACCTGCCCACAACTGCCGCTGACCGGGAACCGGACCCGCCGCGCCGCCCCGGGACGGCGGCCAGGACTGCCGGCGCGTGGCGGTCGCCGGCACCAGTAGCAACCACCACCCGAACGTCGCCCGCGGACCCACCAGGCACCCTGTCGCACCCACCTGTCGCGCCCCACCACACACAAGGGATCAGGGGGCATCCACCCACGTCACAACACACGAAAGCAGCACGCGACACGAGACACGACAGCCCCCACCCACCCCGAACCACCACGAGCGGTCCATGACGGCCGGGCGGGGCCTGCCTGGTGCCGCGCAGCGCGAGGACCGCGGTGCGGGTGCCCTCCACCCGGCCCGTCACCTCGCGCAGCGTGGCCGGGCCGGGTGGAGGGCACCGAACCCCCGACACCCGACACCCGACCCCCGACACCCGACGTCCGGCCACGAAAAACCACGGCGGAAACCACCCCGAAAACGGCCCGGACCACCGCACCCCCCTGCCCCCGAACGAGACGGGAAACCGCCCCCGTCCCCACAGAAGCAGACGAGCGGCAGAACCCACGCCCGGCCGAGAGGGGTTATGCCCGTAATGTTACGTTACGCACTAACTCGCTACCGGGATCCACCGGCGAAAACCCTCCCCCGCTCCCCCTCCCGGCTGTGCCCTGACAGCAGCACAGACCAGAGGAAAGGGCTACCCCACAACAGAAACCGGGAGCGGGACCATCACGACCCGCAGGCCCTCTGGGAAACAGTTGCCGACAGTCAAGAGCTGTCCCGGTCCGGGTGGGGGCGGGCGCGACCGGCCGCGCGGGAAAGCGGGTGGGGGGAAGGGCCTGGCGGCCCCTTCGAGGGCCTGGGGGTGGCGCCCGCGGCGCCACCGGGTGCGGGAACAGAGCGGTACGGGAGCAGAGCGGTGCGGGAACAGAGCGGTGCGGGAACAGAGCGGTGCGGGAACAGAGCGGTGCGGGAACAGAGCGGTGCGGGAACAGAGCGGTGCGGGAACAGAGCGGTGCGGGGTCCGGAGGGCGAATCGGGGGACTGGGGCCTCGCGGCCCTTCGAGGCCCGGGGGGGGTGTCGTCCCGTCACCGATGCCGTGGCCGCTTCGGGGCGGTGCTGCGGCCAGGCGCGGGATGTCCGCGATGGCACGACACGGGGCGGCACGGGCCTGCCGCGAAGGGGCGGTGGCGGCGATACGCGAAGCGTGCCACCCGGGAAGACGGGAAGCCCCCGCAGCGGGGCGCAGCACCAGGGGCGGGGCGCGGCACCGGGGGCGTCCGGACTCTTCCGGGCCGCGAGGCAGAACGCAGCACGAGGGCCGGAAAGGGAAGGCCACAGGCCGGAAAGGGAAGGACAGGGGCCGGAGATGGGGAAGACCGGGAGCAGCCGGGCCCGACTGGCCCCTTGGCGGGTGGGCCCGGGACTGTCGCCCGTGGTGCCACCGACGGGCCGGTACAGGGAGCAGCGCGGGGCACGGCGCGGGGCACGGCGCGGGGCACGCGGACAAGCGCAAGGCCTGCGCTTCAAGGTGATGGCGAACCAGGCCGGAGCCGGCCCGGTTCCGGGGCCGGGCAAGCCCCGCGGCGGGACTCAGCAGGAACGGGTGAGCGCCGGAACACCGGCCGCGGGAGGCCGGGACCGGCAGCCCCTCAGGGGCGCATCCGCGGCGCCACAGGCGCCGGCGCAAGGCCGGTGCGGGAGCGCCCGGTGTGCAGCGCGCGGATGCGGCGCCCTCGCGGGGAGCGCCTACGGAGTCATCGGCGGGGACCTGTACCAGGTTCCGGGCCGGGGACCGGTCTACCTCCTGAGGGGGTACACCCCCGCGAAGCCGGATTCCGGGCCGGTCCCGCACAGGGGAGAACCGCCGGTGATTTTGTCGGGTCATATGAGAGCCACGGCTTCGGTGTGAACGGGAACCGGGTTTGGGCTGTTCGTGGCGGCGGTGTACTCGTTCATGGCTGGTGTTCTTCCGTGAGTTCGGGAGCCACTCCGGCGAGTTTGGGAGCCACTGATCGGGTGACCCGCAGGGTCCGGGCGGAGTGTCCGCAGGAGGCTGAGCCGGGGCGCCGATAGCTTTTGGCCGCGGGCCCGGGCAGCCTCCCTGACAAGACGCGGCCGGGGCCCGCCTCGACGGACTGACGGTGCTCCTTGAATCCGGTTCTGACCGCAGTTCCGTGAAGGATCCCGGAGTTGGTCGACCTCGTGCAGTCCGTCCGGAGTCACCTGGTTGGATGAACGTATGACGGACTGGTCGACGCTCACCGACGCGTGCGGTTCCGCGGAACACGTGCCTGGTCTCCTGGACCGCTTCGAGGCCGATCCGAGTGGTGTGTGGTCCGAGATGATGGACCATCTATGTCCGCAGCTGGACACAGCCTTCCCCGCCAGCTATGCAGCTCTTCCACGGCTGGCCGAGATTGCGAGCGCCTGCGGGCCGGAGGATCTGGTCCGAGTGCTGCTGGCAGCCGGGGCGATAGCTTCCAGTTCGCCCGGACTGTCGGAGCCTGACAGCCCTCTGGCGGTCCACTCGGCCCCGATCGGGGTTCTGCACCGTCTCACCGATCGCCGCCTCAGCAGGGCGGTCGAGGCCGAGGAGTACGTGAACCTGCTGCAGGCCCTGCTCTCTTTCGAGGGCGTCGAGATCTGGGATCGCTGCCTGGACGGTCTGCAGACCGGGGAGTACGAGGTCGACTGCCCGTACTGCGGCGTCAACATGTTCGTCGTGATCGGACAGGACGACTGCTTCTGCTGCAGCGATGACTACGCGCTGCGAGAGGTGGAGAAGTCGCCCCTCCAACCGATGCGAACCCAAGAGTTGGACGGGCTGCCGCAGAGGTTGTTCACGCGAGCGATGGCGGACGGGCAGGAGAGCCTGGCTCACGGCATTCCGTACCTGTTCGGACGAGCCGCCTGCCCAGACTGTGGGACGGACTTCTCGGTGGCGGAGCGGGTGACTGCTGGCTGGACTCCGTGACCGGCCCGCCGTGCTGCTGGTGTGTCAGTTCGGGGTGGGGAACAGGGATTCCTGGGTGGCCTGGTAGCGGTAGGACTCGGTGCCGGTCTGGATCAGGGCGCAGCGGAAGGTGATCCGGTCGGCGATGGCCGCGCAGAGGCGGGCATCGCCGAAGGTCTTGTCCCACTCGGTGAAGGGTGAGTTCGTGGCGACCGCGGTGGCCTTGCGCTCCTCGCGTTCGGTGAAGATCTGGAACAGCAGTTTGGCGCCCTTGCGGTCCAGGTTGAGGTAGCCGAACTCGTCCAGGCACAGAAGATCGATCTTGCTGTAGCGGGCGATCACGGAGGACAGACGGCGGTTCGCGTCGGCTTCGGCGAGCTCGTTCACCAGCGCCGAGGTGGTGGTGTAGCGGACCGACAGGCCGGTCTCGGCGATCGCGGTGCCGATGCCGATCAGCAGGTGGGACTTGCCGGTGCCGGAGTCGCCGATCAGCACCAGCGGCCGGCCCTCGCGCACCCAGGTCGGCGACTTCAGGTCCGCCACGACCTCCGGGGTGACGTTCGGGTTCTTCGCGAAGTCGAAGTCCTCCAGCCGCTTGGGCCGCGGAAATCGGGCCAGCCGCAGCAGCCGCTGCTGGCGGCGGAGGTCGCGGTCGGTGAGCTCGGCCTGCAGCATGTCCAGCAGGAACTGCTTGTAGGTGGCCTGCTCGCGCCGGGCGGTCGAAGCCAGGTCGATGAACCTCTCACGGAACGCCGGCAGGCGAAGCTCGCGGCAGGCCTCGTCGATGAGCATGTCCTCCGGATCTCCGGGCAGCGACAGTCGGCGGCCGGGGACCTTGCCGGTGTCCTGCTCGTCGTCCTGGTCGGTGACGGTGATGGTCGGGCTCATGCGCCGTGGCCTTTCTGGGTCTGGCTGTCGCGGCCGGTAACCGGGCTCAGCAGCCGGTCGTACTTGCTCATGTCGGGCAACCCCTGGCGCGGGTCGGGCGGCAGGCGGCGCGCGTGCAGGGAGATCACCCGGGCCCCGCCGCCCGTCGCCGCCGGGACGCCTCGTGGTGCGCTGTGCTGACGGCGGACCAGGGGCTGTCTCAGCCGTCTCACCGTGCCCCGACGTGGTGCTCCGGGCGAACGGTCGGCGCCCCCGCCGTACGGAAGTTGAGACGTCCCAGAACGCGGTAAGGCCACGTCGCCACCCCGGATTCCCCGGAATCCTGGGGCATCCGGCACCGCACGGCATCACGCGGTGAGGCTGCCGGTGGGGTGGCCCCGCGGGGAGGGGTGAGACGTCCCAACCCGCAGGTCACGGGCCTGCGGACACCTGAGACGTTGGGACGGCGATCAAGGGTTGCTGCTGCCGTGACCACCTGTCAGGGTGAGTCCCGCCGAACCCCGGTGGCGTCCTGCGCCACCCGGCCCAAGGCTCGTGCGCGCTGCCCGGCAAGGCCCGGTCCAGAAGCGCGCCGCCGCTGATCACAGTCCTGTGCGGCGACTCCACTGCGCTCCACGCCGCTCCACGCCGCTCCACGCCGCGATTCCACCGTGCGACTCCGTGCTGTGGCTCGTGCGCTCCCGGCGGCTCGGGCAGCCCGCATCCCATCCCTACCGAAGGACCCCCATGATCAAGAAGTCGATCCGCCGCGGCCTGGTCGCGGCCGCCGCCCTCACCCTCTCCACCGCCGCACTGGCCGGCACCGCGCAGGCGTCGACCACCGCCCCCTGGCTCGGGTACAACCACGTCACCTCCGGCACCGGCGTGTGGTGCGTGCAGCACCTGGTCAACGACTACCGCCGGGCGAGCGGCCAGGACCCCATCGACGAGGACGGCCAGTGGGGCCCGCAGACCGACGGCGCCGTGCGGAACTTCCAGCAGGTCTCCCTCGGCAGCAGCCAGGCGGACGGCATCGTCGGCCCGGCCACCGGCAGCAAGCTGATGAATTACTCCTGGACCGACTCGGCCGCCGGGCCCGACGGCTCCTGCCAGCCGTACGTCCCGACCTACAGCTGACCGGCGCGCGGCGCACCGCGACCCGCCCGACCGCGACCCGCTCAACCGCACCCACCAGACCTGCCGTGCGCCGAACCGGCGGACGGACACCCGCAGAGAACCCTTAGAGAAGAGGAAGACCGTGCGAAACGGACTCAGGAAGTTCGCGGCGACCGCCGCCGTCGGCGTCTCCGTGCTCACCATGTCGCTGGCCGGCGCCACGGGCGCGCAGGCCGACTCCCAGGACGGCTGCCCCTACCCGTACGTCTGCATCTACGACGGCCCCAGCAGCGAGACCATCGTCGCCGAGTTCCGGGACATCACCAGCTACTACCAGAACACCAACCACGGGCCCGGCTTCGCTGCCGTCAACACCAGGAACCAGGACACCGTGTGGCTCCGCATCGACTACGGCTCCGGCAGCATCGGCTACCAGTGCCTCTCCAACGCGTCCCACGACCAGAACAGCATCTCGTCCATCGGAACCATCACCGGCATCAAGATCACCTCCAACACCAGCTGCTGACGCCCGCCTCCAGGCCGGCCCAGGCCTGACCGGCGGCAGCACCCGTACCCTGACGGCCCGCCCCTCCCGGGGCGGGCCGTCACGGCTTCCAGCCCGGCAGGGCGCCGGCAGCACCGGCAGCCCGCGCCCGCCCGGTTGTTCCAAGCCCTCACCATCCCTGCGCGGCGTTCCAGACGGGGACGAATCCGCAGGTCAGGGGCATACCGCTGTTCCAGCATCCCGGATCGCCGGGCAGGGCTGGCGGGCGGGACGGATCCCGGAGCAGTCTGTGGTCCGACGGCGATCGGCACCGAACCCGAGCGACACCCGAGCTCGGACAGGCCACCGAACGACCCGACCACCCAGCACTCGAACCCGGAAGGAAGCCCTTTCATGCGCACCTCGACCGACGCCCCCTCACCGTCCTGCTGGCCGCCGCCGCTCTGGTGGCCGCCGCG
The DNA here is from genome assembly GCF_040302665.1 of Kitasatospora sp. NPDC097691. NCBI lineage: Bacteria > Bacillati > Actinomycetota > Actinomycetes > Kitasatosporales > Streptomycetaceae > Kitasatospora > Kitasatospora sp. NPDC097691. The sequence goes on from NZ_JBEORY010000095.1 coordinate 17,560, forward strand.
GCCGCCCCGGCCGCCGCCGTCCACGGCGGATCGGACACCACGACCGCACCGACCTGACCGGCACCGCCGGCCAGGTCCGCCGGGTGAAGGCCTACCGGGTGGACCCGCGCTACACCACCGGCCTGGACCACGACTCCGCCGTCCTCACCCTGGACCGTCCGCTGTCGCAGAAGCCGGTCCGGGTGGCACGGCAGGGGACGAGGCGCTGTACCGCTACGGCCACCCTGCTGGGGTTCGGCCGCACCGGCTCGGACGGCCCCGGCACGCACCTCAAGCAGGCGGTCCTGACGCTGGCTCCGCCGGCCTCCTGCGACCCGTACACCTCGCCCGGCGACTCGCCGCTGCTCAAGGTCTGCGGCCTGCCGCGGACCGGCACGACGGACAGCGTCTGCAAGGGGGACTCGGGCGGGCCGCTGGTGGTCGGCGGTGTCCTGATCGGTGTGGTCTCCACCGGCAACAAGTACTGCGACACCCAGCACCCGGTCTCGGTGTTCACCCGCGCCACCGACGTCCCCGCGGAGCTGCTGTCCTGGTGAGTCGGGGGCGAAGTTGGTCTTCGGTTCGGCGCGTGCGTTGTGCCAGCGGATGTAGGCGCCGATGGCGGCGTTCTGTTCGGTGTGGCTGCGGTGGTCGGTGCCGTTGAGCGCGAAGTAGCGAAGCGCCGCGAACTCGGCCTCGATCCAGTTCAGCCATGAGCCGTAGGTGGGCAGGAAGACCAGCTCGACCTGGTTGACCGCCGCCCAGGCCCGCACGTTGGGGTGCTTGTGCGGGGAGAAGTTGTCCAGCACGACGTACAGCTTCTCCCCGGGCCAGCGGGCGCGCAGGGTCTTGAGTAGGCCGAGGAACTCGAGCCAGCGCTTTCGCTTGCGGATCCGGTAGTAGATCTTGCCGGTGGCCAGGTCGAGGGCGGCGAGCATGTGCATCACGCCGTCGTACCGGTTGTAGGTGGCCCGTAGCCGACGCGGCGAACGCGCGGGGTGCCACGCTTTGCCCTTGCGCGGCTGGAGGTTGAGCGGTCCGAACTCGTCCAGCTATGCGGATATCGGCATAGATCGATGAGCTCGGATACATGGAACTCGACCGCAGGGGCGCCGAACTGCTCTTCCAGGTTCTGACCGAACGCGAGGAGAAGAACAGGGTCGCCATCGCCTCCAACGAGTCGTTCGGAGGCTGGACCAAGACCTTCACCGACCCCCGTCTCTGCGCAGCCATCGTCGACCGCCTCACCTTCGGCGGCAACATCATCGAGACCGGCACCGACTCCTACCGACTCGCCACCACCCGCGCCCGAGCCGAACAGCAAACGGCCGGCTGACAACTGCAACTGAGTGCGGTATTCGGGGGAGATCGCTGGGCGGGAGCCCGAACACCGCGCCGGGAGGTCAGCCCGCGAGCACCCGCCGCACATTCTCAAGACGCGCACGGTGATCCTCGATCCAGCCGGCCGGCGGCGAGAGAGGGAGGCTGACCGTCACCTGCGACGACGGACCGTCATGGATCGACACTCCGATCACACCAGGCCGCAACGGCTTGATCCCGAGCTGGACCGACCGGCCGGAGGTCAGCCACGAGACCAACCGATTACCAGCGAGCTTGTCGAGGGCTTCCTCCCACGCGTCGACGTCATCGGACGTGATGCCGACAGGGAAGCTGCCGTTGATGGTCTCGGTCTCCACAACGAACTCGCAGTCGAGGAAGTCGCTGCCCGGGACCCGTTCCAGCACCCGGAGAGAGACCACGTGACCGCTCGTTCCCGGCGGATCAGCGAGGTGAATCAGGTCGCCAAGGTCGTCATCCATCACAGTCCCTCTCGTCGGCCATCGAGCAAGGGGCATCATTCCGCAGGCCACCGACACACCCGCCTTCGGCCTGGATGCTGTCAGTTCTGGCCGATATTCCGCAGCCTGTTGATCACCACCTGCTGCCCAAACTCAGGTTCTGGTCCAACTTTTGTGGAGCAGTGACTCTCCGTAGCCTCTAAGGCCTGGGCGGCCCTTCGTGGCTCGCTGACGGACCTGTTTGGGATCATGCCTGCATGGACTTCGACCTCGCTCCACCGAACGGCGTCGGCCCGTTGCGGATCGGCATGACTCGGGAGCCGGCCACCGCGGCGCTGGACTCGCTCCGCGATCTCTCCACGGTGTCGGAGTCTGACCGGCCGGGTCAGCATGTCTTCCGTCCCAGTGGACTGATGATCAGTATCCACTGCACACGGGACGTGCTCGAAGCCATTGAGCTTGGGAGGCCGTCGACTCAGACAGACCGAGTCGTCTTCCGAGGCCTGGACGTGTTCGCGATCCCGGCCCGCGAGTTGGTGCTACGCATGGGCGAGTACACCTCGATCGAGGCGGACCCCGACGACCCGGCGTCTTTCGTCGCCTCTGACCTGCTCCTGAGCTTCTGGCGCCCGTTCGCGGCGGACGACGAGCCGGACGAGGAGCAGGGCTACTACTTCGGCTCGGTCCTGCTGGCACGGCCTGGCTATTACGACACCCCTGCTCAGGCTGCGGAGCGACTCCGGCAGAGCTCGTAACCGTCCCGTCAGGATGCCAGCAGGACCCTTTTCCGCAAGAGACTGAAGCCGGCCCGACCGTACATTTGGCGCTTGATCATTTTGATCCGGTTGACGTGGCCTTCGACGACGCCGGAGCTCCACGGCAGTGTGAGGCCGGCTGTTACGGCGGCGAGATCGCGTTCGAGGCCGTTGGCGAAGGCGTGGAGGCTGGGCAGGTCGTCGGAGCGGACCGCCTTGATCCATTGTGGCAGATGGTCGCCCTGAAGCTGGGTGAGCATCTTCCCGAATGCGCGGACGTGTCCGGTGAGGGCTTCCAGTTCGGGGCAGCCGGCAAGGACCGACTTGAGCTTCAGGCGCTCGCTCTCCGGCAGGGTGTCGGGGTGAGTCAGGATCCAGCCGGTGACCGTGCGTGGGGACGGCGGACGGGCCGCGGGTGCGGTCGGGGATGTGCGGAATGGCTGGAGGTAGGCGCGGACGGCTCCGTAGCCGCCCGTGTAGCCGTGCGTCTTGATCTCTTCCCAGAGGCTCCAGGCGTTCGTGCAGCCCTCGGCCCAGCGCTCGTGCAGGTAGGGCCTGAAGTCGTCGAGCTTGGTCCTTCGGTTCTGCCACTGCCCGTGGAACAGGTCTTCCGCCTTCGCGGCGTCGGCCAGCAGTTTGACGGTGCGGTAGGTCATGCCGAGTTCTCGCTGGATCGAGCGCCGGCTGTGGCCGGCGGCCAGCAGCGCGTGGACGGCAGGGCCATTGCAAAGTCCAGTGATCTTGTGAGTGTGCTGGTCAGGCGATGCCGAGGAGGTCGAGCGGGCGGGTGAAGGGCTCGTAGGAGATG